>QHZY01000077.1 GCA_003224855.1 Acidobacteriota bacterium
GGCCTCCCGAACTCCTTTGATTGTCGAGAATGGCAGGGGATTGGAAAATGTCACCAGAGTCGCTGTCCAGCGGTTTCAGGCGAGCCTCAATCTGTTGGTCGGAAATTCTTGTCCCGACTGGCTTGTCGGACTGGCATGTCCGACTGGCTTGTCCGATTAACGGCCAGAATGAACATCGAATCCTGCTTCAGTCGAGCCTTACCAGGAAGATCGACCCTTCCGGGGTGCTGGTCTCATGCACTAACGCTTCAGCGCGCGTTCTCTCGTCGTGCTGTACCCGTACCCGGACCCACCAGTCGCCCACCGGGCTGCTAAAGCAGAGCACCTTCGCCGTCTGGTAACGCCGCGAGAGCCTTCCTGCCAGCGCACGGGCCGGGTCTTCTTCCTGGAACGCGCCGATCTGAACCGCCCAACGCCCACCCTGATCTACAGGAAGCGGAGTCTTCACCAGCTCCACTTTCACCCGCGCAACGCCAGACTTGATCAACCCGACTTTTTCCGCGGCTGCCTGCGACAGATCCACAACTCGTCCGGGGATAAACGGCCCGCGATCGGTGATGCGCACGATCACAGCATCTCCGCTCTTCAGGTTCGTGACCCGTACGATCGATCCCAGGGGTAAGGTGCGATGGGCCGCCGTCATGGCACGCATGTTATAGACCTCGCCATTTGACGCGCGACGATTGTGATAGGGCGCGCCATACCAGCTCGCCATGCCGGTTTGTGTCCAGCCGGATTCTGTGGCGACGGTTACGCTTTGCGACTCTTCCTGCTTGCGATTTTCGCTCCGCGATTTCGCGGGTTTTCCGTCGTGCGCGGCCCCTTCAGTCGCGGGTAAGCTCTGAGATGAAGTTTCGGTCGAGGGCTCAACGATCGAGGGCGGAGGAGGAGTATTGACGCGCGCCTGCTTCTTCCCGCCGCAGGCGGTCAGTAGCGCACAACCCGCAGCGACAATTGCCGCCAGCTTTTTTACTGAGTGCGGCGCTGTTCCTCCAGATAATCTGCCAGCCGCGACATCTTCTCGGCGGCAGTCCGTAAAGCCTTGCTGGAGTTCTGTCGCACCGCGGGCACTATTTCGCGGTTGACGTAGTTGATCAGCTCCGCCGTTTCCTTCTCCAGAAACGCGGCGGCTTCTTCCACTGATTTGTTCACTCGTGCCGAAGCGTCTTCCACCTTGCGGTTGAAGTCGTTCATAAAGGTCCTTCCCGGTAATAAACGTGAATAAAGACACGCCGCTTGCGGGCGCCAGGCTTTGCCATTATTTCCTGACCAGCGAGCTTAATCAACCCACCGAACCACAGAACACACAGGTAAGTTGTGGGCTGAGTTAAAATCGCCGCATGCGGCATGCGTTCCGAGTCTCCATTTTGATGGCCGTGTGCGCTTCTCTGGTGGCGTGCACCGTGTGGAGCGAGCGTCCTTCGAACCACATCGGCCAGGCCACCGGTGCAGAGGCCCTGGAACGGACCTTCTGGAATGAGGTGAAGATCAAGCACTGGACGGAACTTGAGCAACATTTTGCCATCAACTACGTCGGAGACACTCCGGAAGGTAAAGAGGACCGCGCCGCGGCGGTGCAACGCTTTCATCGGATGATCCTGCGGGATTTTTCCATTGCTGACATGCAAACGGAACTGAACGGCACCACTTTCATCGTCAGTTACAGCATCGCCCTGCAAGGGGAACTGGATGGCCGCCCGCTGGCCTCCCCGCTGCGGGTGATGACAGTCTGGCAACATGAAAAATCAGGTTGGATCATCATTGGGCGGAGTGTCGCGAATAAAGTTACGGCTGCCCTCGGCCCTCCGCGGATACCTGCTTGAACCCGCCTTTAGTGATTACAGAAAAGCAGGCTTTCCAGTCTCAACTGCTCAGTTGGTATGACCTCAACCAGCGTGCCCTTCCGTGGCGTGGAGAGCGCGATGCCTATCGTGTGTGGCTATCCGAGATCATGCTGCAGCAGACCCGCGTCGCCGCCGTAATCGCCTACTACCAGAAATTTCTTCAACGCTTTCCCACGCTGCAGGCGCTGGCATCGGCGCGCCTGTCTTCGGTGCTGGCAGCTTGGAGTGGCCTTGGATACTACCGCCGCGCTCGCATGCTTCACCAGGCGGCGCGCGAAATTGTGAAACAACATTCCGGTCAGTTCCCGAAGACCGCCGGTGAACTCGCCGACTTGCCTGGAATTGGTCGCTACACTGCCGCGGCTGTTGCCAGCATTGCCTTCGACGAACCGAAGGCGGTAGTTGACGGCAATGTCGAACGCATTTTGAACCGGCTTAGCGGAAGCCTGCTCACTACCATGGACTCCTGGAATTTTGCGGAGGCGCTTCTGTTTCACGATCGGCCGGGCGATTTCAATCAGGCCATGATGGAGTTGGGTGCAACCGTTTGCCTGCCCAGAGATCCGAACTGTCTTGGATGTCCGATCCGCGCGTTTTGCAATAGCCGGTCCAGGCTGAAAGTTGTGCGCCTCAAACCACGGCGTCGCAAGCGTACTCTCAGTTATGCGCTTTGCCGCAGCAGCAAAGGCGTGCTGCTCGTTCGCCGCCCTGGCACCTCAACCCTGATGCCGGGAATGTGGGAGTTGCCTGAACTATCATCGAAACCAACCCTGGAAACAGCTGCATTCCTGTTCCAGGTTCGCCATTCCATTACCCTAACTGACTACGTCGTCTCTGTGTTTGAAGGCAATCACCCAGGCCCATCCGGCAAGCACTTCACTCCCGCCCAGATCGCCCGGCTGCCCCTGACCGGTTTGGCCAAAAAAATCCTAAGCCGTGCGGCCGTCATCTAATTGCCAGATAGATCTTAAGGAGACCAAACTGAATGGCAGCCCTGGCCGCCGGTGCTCAAGCCCCCGATTTCACCCTGCCCGCAATGGATAGTTCGCAGCAATCGCTTAACGATCTGCTGGAGCGCGGCCCGGTTGTGGCGTTCTTCTTTAAGATTTCCTGCCCCGTTTGCCAATATGCGGCGCCCTTTATCGAACGGATCTACAAGGCCCAGCCAGACAAGCACGTCAGCATTGTCGGGATTTCCCAAAACAACCAGAAAGACACAGCGCGGTTCATCAAAGAATACGGCCTCACCTTCCCCGTATTGCTCGACGACACCGAGAGCTTTCCCGTTTCCAACGCTTACGGTCTGACCCACGTCCCCACAATTTTTTGGATCGCCCAGAACGGACCAATTGAAATCTCCAGTGTCGGATGGTCACGGCGCGATGTTGAGGACATCAATCGTCGTATCGCTGATCTCGCAAATGCGCCTTCCGTGTCCCCGCTGTTTCAGCCCGGAGAGCAGGTTGCCGACTTCCGCGCCGGTTGAAGCTCGCGCAACTGACCCGCGGTCGCGGGTGCACAAGCCGGTAAAACAAAGCGGGAGTATCGCCTCTGTAGAATAGATGGTTATTTCCATTCACCATCTGAGGTCATAAACCTGCATGCGCCAGATCGTGGTTGTTTTGGTTTTGTTTGCGTTCTTACCCTTCAACCTGGCTTCCCAACAAACGAATTTCGGCTCTGCCCATTTGCCCCCCGGCGCTATTGCTGCCATGCAGAAGATTGACGCTGAGCGCCTGCGCGCTAACGTCCGTTTTTTGTCTCATGACCTGCTGGAAGGCCGCGGCACCGGCCAGCGTGGTGGCGATATCGCTGCCCAATACATCGCCACTCAGTTTGCGCTGGAAGGCCTGAAACCTGCCGGAGACAACGGCACCTTCATGCAGCGTGTTCCGCTGGTGGGTGTCACGCCGCTTCCGCAGACCAGATTTTCCGTGGTAAGCGGCGGCAAAAGCAAAGAGCTTAAGCCGCTCGAAGAATATGTCGCTTACAACGAAACCCAGCAGCCTGAAACCGATGTCGATGCTCCAATCGTTTTCGTGGGCTATGGCATTGAAGCGCCCGAGTACAACTGGGACGATTACAAAGATGTCGACGTCAAAGGAAAAGTGCTGCTCATGCTGGTGAACGAGCCCACTTCTGACGATCAGGATTTCTTCAAGGGCCGCGCCCTCACCTATTACGGTCGCTGGGTCTATAAGTACGAGCAAGCCGCGCGCAAAGGCGCACTGGGCGCCATTCTGGTACACAAAACCGACATGGCAAGCTACGGCTGGGACGTGGTTCGCAATTCAAATTCGGGCGAGAAGTCGTATTTGAAAATAGAAAATACCCCTAAGCTGCAGGTCGCTTCCTGGGTACAACTCGAAGTCGCAAAAAACCTGGTCGCGGGCTCCGGCCAGGACTGGGACAAGCTGTTTATGGCTGCGCAGAATCGCGACTTTCGACCCGTGGAGCTCTCCGCTCGCCTGAAAGCGCACATGGTGAGTAAGATCCGTCCGTTCGAATCCAACAACGTAGTCGCAATGCTGTCCGGTTCTGATGCTCGCCTGAAAGATCAGGCCGTCATGTACACCGCGCACTATGATCATCTGGGCATTCGGCCTGATATGCCGGGAGACAATATCTACAACGGAGCTGATGACAACGCGACCGGATGCGCAATCCTGCTCGAACTGGCTCGAGTCTATTCGCTGGCCACTCAAAAACCCCGCCGCTCCGTGCTCTTCGCTGCGGTCACCGCTGAAGAACAGGGTCTTCTCGGATCTGAGTATCTGGGCAAACACCCGCCCATAGCCGCCGGCAAGATCGCGCTCGATCTCAATTACGATGATGTCCCACCCCTTGGCGCGCCCGAAGAGGTCGAAGTCTCGGGGTCCGAGCGCACCGATTTTTATTCCACCGTGCAGGCTCTCGCCCAGGAATTCCGCCTCTCCATCCGCCCCGACGCTCGACCCGAAGCGGGCCACTACTACCGTTCCGATCACTTCAGTTTGGCGCGGGTTGGAGTGCCCGCCTTCTCCATCAACGAAGGCACCAAATACAAAGGCCACGATGCCACCTGGGGACTGCAGCAAGCGCAGCAATACACTGACCAGCACTACCATCAGCCCAGCGACGAATATCACCCGGAGATGGACTTTACCGGTGACGCGGCCATGGCGCGTTTCGGATTCGCCCTGGGTTGGCAGGCTGCCAACCAGCCCAAACTTGTGCAATGGCAAAAAGGCGATGAGTTCGAAGCTGCCAGGCTGAAGAGCCTGGGAAGCCGCTAGTCTTCCTGAAATCCGACCGGCTGTGCCACTGCTGTTCCCTAAACCGTCAGTGATGGGAACCGTGGCCCGTTGTCGTCTGCATTCAGACCTTCATCAGCTGTGCAGCAGAAGCTCAATCATCTGCCGCGCCTGCCAAGTGTTTCTTCCCTTGCTGCTCCACGCCTGGGCATAGTTGCTGGACCGGTAGAACTCATCCGCATCGGCCCGTACATCTGAAAACGCCGGCCAGCGCAGGTCGTTGAGCCACCCCGATTAAAAATCGATCGAATGCACGACTCTGCGGCCTCGCTCAGAGCGGGCTTAGCTTTCGTCACTGTGCCGGAGTTGGGTGGAGGGGTTTGTGTGAAGGAGTGCTATGACGTTTCCGCTTAATCGGAACGCGGTTTTTTTAACGCGATTCTTTGCTTTTTAGCCGTTTATCTTTTTCATCCAGCAACCGGGTAATTTCCTTTACCAACGCCAAGAGCTTTTCAGAATCCTGCTCATTGGCTGCCAGTTCGCAGAGCTGCATCCATTGCTCTTTCGTTTCTCCTTGCATAATTTCATCCCCTACGCAGACCTACTCTGGACAATCCAAATAGCATAAATAAAACAGTGTTGTCTAGACCGAATGGTACAAACCTCAAGATGCTCGCGGACTCTGGGCGATCCTTCAACTTTCGATTTGTATGCAATCGAACACAACCGCGTCCGCTTCTGTGAATCTGGTATTTCTCAATCCGCTACCTCCCCTGTCTACCGATACGAAAACAGTAGCGACAAAAACTAGCCCAAAATCTCGGTATGTTTAGTAAGAGGGCTTAAACAGAGGAGGTGAGAAGTTGGAGGCGCGGGTCGGAATCGAACCGACGCATAAAGGTTTTGCAGACCTCTCCCTTACCACTTGGGTACCGCGCCCTGCATTTAAACTATCGCCAGACGTCAAAAAAGTCCATCCGCTGCTCTGCTCCGGCTTCAGAGCGCAAATTGACAGGTCAATGGCGTAGAATTTCGGCAGGGAGCATTGTATGGCGCTTTCCCGCCGCGTTGAAATAACAGCACCCGATCTGACGGTTACCGGCTACGACTTCCTGCGCACAGAAATCCATACCGGCCTCACCATGGCCGCCCTGGCTGATGCTTCCAAAGCAAACCCGGCCAAGATGAAACGTAATCAGACCAATGCGCGCAAGGCATACGACACAGCTCGGCGCTTCATGAACCAGATTCCGCTTGTTCCGGAAAGATATATCGAAGTGCGTGAGGGTCTGAAAAAATTAAGACGTGTGCTGCAGAAATTGGGTGAGGATCTCTAACCTCTGGAGAGAATGACAGCTTAATCTGGAGCGGGAGACGGGATTTGAACCCGCGACTTCGACCTTGGCAAGGTCGCACTCTACCACTGAGTTACTCCCGCTCGGCGCATTCATTTTAAACGACTGCTGCTGCTCCTGCAAAATCTAGCGCGATAACCCCTGCGCCTCTTTCTGATTCTTAAGCGAACGTTCCGCTTCTTCCAGGTTCGTCCCAATCCCGTAGCAGAAATCTGCGCCCGGCAGGTCTGCCACTCGCCCATTCAGGCACATTACCGCGAAAGGTTGTTCCTTCAACCATGCTCTGGCCTGCGCCAGCTTGTCGCGCAATTCCTGGTAGGAACTTCCTTTGCATAGGAACTCATCGCCCTTGTCGTGATAAGCATCCAGCCCGGCTCCAACCAGTTCTTCCGCCACCCGCGTGATCAGCAGATCGCCGGCTTCATATCCGTACTCATCGTTGAATTTCTTAAGCCCGTTGACATCTACCATCGCCACCCACTCGTCCGCCGGACTTTCATCGAATGCGCGGCGATTGGGTAACCCTGTCTTTTCTGAAACCAGCAGCGCCTGCCGCATCTCTTCCGGTGTCATTTCATCTACTCGCTTGCGTCGAACAAGGTCTACTCTTCGATCTGCCATAGTTTTATCATTCGCGGCTTTCGCGCGAGCACCTTCCTATACCGCCCGGCGCATGCGGCCTGGCCCTCGACTTTGCCACCCCGAACTGGTCTCGTGCGCGCCACATACCGGGCAAATATTGATATCGAGCCACCTGTCAAAGGCCGCCAGAGCGCCGCAGATGCCGCATCTTCCGGAGCGGATCAGTGAGTCTTCACTAATCAGATGGAACCGATGGGGTATGTGTCGCGCCATGTTAACCCTTGCATGCTCAATCTGAGACGACTGAGACAGATGAGACGATTCAGACCTTACGCTCCGACGAATGCGATATCCAATGATTCGTCTGCTAAGCGAGTAACCAAAGTAATCGCGGTTGAGCGCTCAGAATTTGTAGGCGAACTCACCAAATGTGAAGCCGCCTTTTCTGCCATTTAATCGCGAGGTCATGGTTGATTTTCCCGACAGCGCTCCGAAGTAAAGCCCAAGGTCCATGTGCGGATTTATCGCGAATTTCCCGCTTAGATCGATAAAGTTTGCCAGCCCGCCGGCCGCTTTGGCTGCCCTCCCGTCATATCCAAAACTGGTGTTCTGGAATGCGCCGCTGCCCTGGTACCACAAGTCATTCTTTCCGTGCAGCTTCACCTTGTGAATCTCGCTGCGCAGTTGGAGCTTTGGGCTTGGCTGCAGAATTACCTGGCCGGTGTAGTCCTCGATGTTTTGCATGGTGTAAAAGGGAATGCGGGCATATTGGCGTTCGGTTGGGAGCATTTGGAAAAACGTCCTGTGCCTGGTGTCATTAGGATCGCCATCTGCGCTTGTGGCTAGCGCTCCTGCGCGCAACCATGGCCGCCACCATTTCTTCGTCGGTTGCCAGCCAATCTCTCCCGTCATCGCAGTGGCGAAATGATCGAGCACGCCCCAGTTGCCGGTTTGAATCGCGCCCCAGGTCAGGATAGTGATTTGCCCAATCTGCGGAAACGGCGTGGATAGCAGGTAATCAAAGCCGAAGGTGCCAATCCGGATATCGTGCGTATCAGCCTCGCGCGCTGCCAGCGCGCGATTATCCACCTTAAGCACTCGCCGGCCGTCGTGATATCCAATTCCGAAAGCGCGAAACTCCGAAGCTGTTTTGCCGCTAGTCAATTCCCGCGTAAACGCGCCATAAACCACGTCCACGTCCAAATCGGACCACTCGTCCGATTTGGACCAGTTGCCGGTTTGGTACACACCAGGGGTCGGCCGGCCCACGGTCAGGGTCAGGTCATTTCGCTGACCCACGTCCATGTGGAAGCTGATCCCATCCAGGCTCCTGCCGGCCGCCGGCCAGTCGGAATCGCCAAGCAGCCGATTGGCGATGCGCTCGCGCCTCAGCCAGTTCAGCGTCGGATCCTGAGCTTGGCCCTCGGCGCCATCGGAGAAGCGAAAGCGTCCTACGCGTAACCAATCGCTGTTTCCCGCCAGCCCATGTAACTGAACAAACGCCTGGGTGATGAACAGTCCCCCTGGATTGCGGCGGTCTCCATTGGCTCTGAAATATATGCCACCCAGGCCTAACGGCTCACCGGTGGAGGGAAGAAACGCGTCGTCAGGCAAGCCCCATAACGTGGGCTGCTCAAGATCAAGCTGCCATGAGAATCGGCGTCGATTTTGTGCGAACGAGACCTGCAGCCGTGATTCGCCGAAAGCGTAGAGCTTGCGGGTATCATCCAGGAACCAGTTCCATGCCTCGGCCCGCAGCCGCAAGTTGCCACTCACGTTTATGCCGCCAATTTTCAAGTCCGGAATGCGTGGAGATGCGAGCGAAGGATCGAGTTCCTGCGCCCTCACGAAGGGGGCCAGAAATGTAAAAAGCAGAAGGACAAACGCAGGGCCAGTCTGCGCAGGTTGGCATCTTTCGCCAGGCATGTTGCAGTTAAAGATGAACCGTGAAAGCAGAGCGATGCAGAATTGAAAACCGAAAATATTTTAACGCTTACGCTTCTGTTCGGTTTGGTTTTGGGCGGGCAGATTGGCGTTGGCCGTGATCTGGTTGCGGACGTCCCAGAGTTCCTTGTAAAACAGGTGCTCCATTCTTTGATGCAGCACCTCTACCGGCGTGCCCATCGTCCCCACCACGCCGCCACCGATGATGCGTTGGGCCAGCTTGAGGTGATGGAAGCGGAACAGGTGCATGCGTTCATCGAAATCCAGCAGCCGTTCCGCTACGTCGTGCAGCCCGAAAAATTCTTCATGCCGCCGGTAAATATCGTCGACGCTTAACTTCTTTTTGTGAAGCTGCTCCTGAAAGGCCTCTCCCAGCCTGGGCCCGATATGCAGCAGGGCCAGAAAACCGGGCGAATCCAGGCCACTGCCGTGTCCCAGTCCCGCGCGGATCAGGTGATAGTCGTAAGGGGTAATCGTCTCGAGCACGTGAAGCATGGAGATGGGATAGTCCAGTATCTGATTGCTGCGGCGAAGAAGGCGGGCAGCGTTGGCATAATCTGCCTCAGCAATCAGTATTCGCACCCGCTCGAGTTCAAAGGCCGCCCCCTTCATCAGCAGTTCTGAAGCCTGATGAACTACCTGAAAGGTCACTTCGTCTTTGTGAAGAAGTTCTTCGGCATTTTTCTGCAGCGCCAGCAGTTCGTCTGTCCGAAGGTAGCGTTCGTAGTCGGAGGCGCCCTTTCCGGGCAGAACAGGTTTTCGGAGATGGTCGCTGGAACTCATGGTTTACGAGTGATTTGATTTTACCCCTGCGAGCGTCAGTGATGACCGGTCCATTGCGGATCGCGCTCGGGCGGCACGATCTCACCGTCGCGCATGTGTATCACACGGTCGCCAAACTCCGCGGCTTCAGGATTGTGAGTGATCATCAGCACGGTCTGGCCCAACTCGCGGTTGGAGCCGCGCAGCATGGAGAGCACAATCTCGGAATTCCTGGAATCGAGATTTCCGGTGGGCTCATCCGCCAACACAATGGCCGGCTTGTTGGCCAATGCGCGCGCCAGCGCGACCCTTTGCTGTTCGCCGCCTGAGAGTTCTGACGGCCGATGTTGCAGCCGGCTGGTAAGCCCCAGCAGCCCAACAATCCTTTCCAGGTAGGCGTCGTCGCGATTGCCGTTTTTACCGGCGATATCGAGCGCCACATCGATGTTGGCGCGGGCACTGAGGGTGGGAAGCAGATTGAATTTCTGAAACACGAAACCGATCTTGCTCTTGCGCATGCGAGTGCGCTCAGCGTCAGAGAGTTTCGTGAAATCAGCGCCGTCGAGTACTACCCTTCCTGAGTCGACGCGGGTCAGCCCGCCCAAAACATAAAATAAAGTTGATTTTCCACTGCCCGAGGGACCTACGACGCTTACAAACTCTCCGCGCTCAACACTGAAGGAGATGCCACGCAGGGCGGGAACTTCCACCTTACCTATGTGATAGGTCTTGTAGAGGTCCTGGGCCTCAATAAACGGAGCCATCGCCACTGATCTTACACGATGGAGCGGCCACGATCAGCGGCGGAGAGCCAGACGCTGACTTCTGCTAGCAGCCCGTGCCTAAATCGGTGATTTCCGGCATGGAGTTTTCCGTCGACCACATCGACCGCGATGCGTATCCAGCGCGAGATGCAAGCCTACAACGAGCGTGAAATCGTAGGGATCGCGTCGATAGCGAGATAAGCTGCAAAAGAACGAAAAATGGATGTGCCACCACGTCGTCAAGTGCTCGTGGCGTGCCTGCTCCCATAATTTTTCTGAGCAGCAGCGCCAGATTGCATGCCGCCGCTTGTAGCAGCAGCCTCTTCTGCACATTCTGCTTTCCGCGCACGTACAATCGCCGCAGCGCACCCGTCTCGTGAGCGTGCGCGAACGTGCGCTCGACCGATGTGAAGGAGTCTCATGGTAAATCGGGATGGATCCCCGCAGGTTGGGTACGGGGTGTCACGGGTCGGGGGTGCTCACGAACTTGGCCCCAGTGCGTCTTAGAAAAGGGTCTCCAATCGTCGCCGTTGGGGGTAGAAGAAGTGATGAGCAAAGCTGCATTTTTTGCTTTCTCCATTTTCGCGCTGGCTCTACTCACCTTGCCCTCTCAGGCCTCCAATGCAGGACAGGCAGGATTCGATCTTCCCCAACCCAACGGCTGCCACCCCGTGGGCACCAGAACGATTGTGTTGAGAGACCCGCGCCGTAGCCGGGATCTGTTAGTCACGATGTGGTATCCGGCAGTGGAAAGTACTTCCGCATTTGCACCCTACATGGACAAGAAAACTGCCAATGCGCTGGCGGAAGAGTGGAAACTGCAACCGGATTTCCAACGCCTCGTGCGCACGCATGCAAGACTCCTGGCCCCCATCGCTAAAGGCGGCCCTTTCCCAGTCGTCCTTCTGGAACACGGCTCAAGTGTCGTGCCGGCCATCTACACAGTTCTAGCTGAGGGGCTCGCGAGTAACGGCTTCATCGTGGTCGCCACCAATCATCCCCCTGACTCATTGATTTCGGTGTTCCCGGACGGGCATGAACTAAAATTCACGCCCTACTGGCCCGCTGAAGCCGATCGACGAACACAAGGCGTGGCCATCGGTAAGTTCGCGGACGAGGTCTTGGTGGCGGATGTGCGATTCGTGCTCGACCAGCTCCAGGAAATGAATTCGCATGATCATTTCTGGCATGGCCAGCTGGATCTGTCGAAGATTGGAATCGTGGGCCACTCGATGGGTGGAACGACGGCAGCACTGGCGACGCAGGAGGAGCCTCGTATTCTGGCCGGTGTCAACCTGGACGGCTCCACTTATCCCGGCATGAATGCGGATGTTCGGCCCATTCCAGTGCACAAGCCGTTTCTGTTTCTTGCTACCGAAGAGCACGCTTCGGGTGAAAGCCGAGCTCGTGAGTACGTCGGCAGCGAATCCAACACTTACTACGTGGTGGTGACCGGGGCCGATCACATGAGCTTTACCGACGCGCGCCTCGTTTCGAGCAGGTTCACGCGCGATCTGAAAACGGACGACAGTGCATTTGAACGGGCCTTGATCACGAGCACCTATACCCGATCCTTGGTCGAGGAATTTCTTGCCAAGTATTTGAAAGCTGGTGTCGCTCCCGATCTCGACATGATTGTGCGAGTAGATAAAAAGTAGCAAATCCTCCGGCGATCGGAACAGGGTCCCGGAAGCCTCCGGACTCCTGGTGAGCGCGAGATCAGCCGTGAAATGACTTTAGACACGGCCTGCTAGGCCACGCTGCTGGCTCTCTGCGCGCGTGCCTGCTCGCGCTTGGGCCCGCGCTTGCGCACCAGCAGCAATCGGATGCGCTCCAGCAGTTCCGCCGGCGCATACATTCCTTTGGGAAGGAAGACATCGGCCCGGGTGTCGCGATCATAGATGCGAACTTTGCCGGAAATCAGAATGGCGGGTGTCTGGGGCGAAATGCTCTTCACGGCCTCAATCAGCTTGGTGCCATCCACCCCCGGCATGATCAGGTCAGTGAGCACCAGGTCTACTCCGCCCTGTTTGAAAATTTCCAGCGCCTGTTCGCCGCCATTGGCCGCGAGCACCCGATAGCCTCGTGTTTCCAGCAGCACTTTTCGAATAGAGAGGGACTGTTCGTTATCGTCAACACACAGGATCGTTCTTTTTGGCTTCATCGAATTGTTTCCGAACTGGGCTTGCAATGCGCTGACTGAGGGATCGAAAACTTATTTCCAAGCAATGCGAGCGAAGTGAATGCTAAAACCAAAGTGCCGCGCTGTAAAGTGCCGCCGACGTTAATGGCCGATGAGTTCTATTGAAAATATTCTGCAGCTGTGTGCGCCGCATTCTGTGCACTCAAAACCCGCGCCCGACTAGGTTGAAATTTCTCCCCGCAACACTTCCACAGCATTGCCTCCGACACGAACGTTAACCACTCGATTATCGGCACGCGCCGCGCGAACGAAGATCTGGCTGGGACGCTGTATTTCGAGTCCCTGTTCAATCATGACGCGCTCGTCCGGACGGGCAACGCGGTTGGCGACCATCCAGGCCGCGGCGCAGCCGGCGGCAGATCCGGTGGCCGGGTCTTCCCCGTTGTAGAACATCATGCGGGCGTGCAAGCGAGCCGCCGGATTTTCTGTTTCGCGAGTCACAAAATAAAAAAACTTGCCTCCAAACTTCTCCAGGTATTCCGCTGATCCCCGCAGATCGACCTGCAGTTGGCGAATCATGCCCAGGCCGCGCAAGGGGACGATGGTGAAAGGAAGTCCAACCGAAATAGTCTGAACCGGAAGCGACGGATCGATGTCACCGTCGCGCAACCCGGCCGCGCGGACTACCGCCTCACGATCGTGGACTGTGCCGAACTCCGGATCCTTTTGCGACATCTCGCCGAACACCGGCTTGCCTGCTTCTTCTTCAAAACGCACCGGAATCTTTCCCACGTTCAGGTCCAGAGCCACTTCTTTTGCGCCCGAGCTGCCGCGCAGCGCGAAAGCCGTGCCCAGGGTTGGATGGCCAGCAAACGGCAGTTCCTCCTGCACGGTGAATATCCTGACTCTACTGCCGCGTTCGCGCTCAACTGCCTGATCACGAGGGAAAACGAAGGTAGTTTCCGAAAGGTTCATCTCTCGCGCGATCTTCTGCAACAGGTCGTCGGCAAGTCCGCGGGCATCTGGAAATACCGCCAGCGAATTGCCTTCGAACTTTCGGCTGGTAAAAACGTCGAACTGAAGGAACGAATAAGCGGAAGAATTGCTCATAATGTTGTAGCTCACCGGAAAATTGCAGCGCCGAAAAAATTGCAGCGCCGAATAAGTTCCGCAGTTTGACGGGACCGAAGCCCCCGCGTATTCTACTGCATATGCGCATCGGCTCCGCCCGCCTGTGCTGTTGTTGTTGTATGGCGCCGGAGTGTGGGTAGCGCAAGAGTTCTGAAGCCCACCCGGCGTTCCGTCGGGTGAGTTTCCCGATTACTCCCTCACTCGTTTCGGAAGCCGCGGCGGACTCGCGTCCTGGGTTTCAAGGGCAAATTTCATTCAGCGAGGAGATACCATGAGTTCAGCAACCGCAACTCCAGTTTCATCCGCAGTTCCACGTATCAACGATACCGCTCCCAACTTCACGGCCGATACCACCCAAGGCACGATTAACTTTCACGAGTGGATTGGCGATGGTTGGGCAATCCTGTTTTCCCACCCCAAAGATTTCACTCCCGTTTGCACTACCGAGCTCGGCTATATGGCGGGCCTGGAGCCGGAGTTCAAGAAGCGCAACGCCAAGATCATCGGCATCAGCGTTGACCCGGTAAGCGATCACGAAAAGTGGAAAGCCGACATCGAGGAAACCCAGGGAAACAAAGTGAATTACCCGATGATTGGCGATCCGCAGCTGAAAGTGGCCAAGCTCTACGGCATGCTGCCGGCTGAAGCGGGCGAGAGCTGCGCGGGCCGCACTGCAGCCGACAATGCCACGGTACGCACGGTTTTCGTAATCGGTCCTGACAAAAAGATCAAGCTGCAGCTGAGCTATCCCATGAGCACGGGCCGCAACTTCGACGAGATCTTGCGGGTGATCGATTCGTTGCAGCTGACCGCCAAGCACAAAGTAGCCACACCCGCCAATTGGAAGCCGGGCGATGACGTGATCATTCTTCCCGCAGTATCGAACGATGAAGCCAAGCAGAAATATCCGGAAGGCTGGAAGTCACCCAAGCCTTACCTGCGCATTGTGAAGCAGCCGAAGTAACTGTTAGTTCCAGGATTAATATGGCGCGGGCATTCTGTCCGCGCCTTTGTTTTCAGGGGATGCTCCCGGTTTTGTAAAAAGCCCCGCTGATTGAACAATTGGAAGAGACCTTACCTTCGATGAGGTTTGGTTCTACTTCCCGCGACTCGACGGAACGATAACCGTCTCACCAGCCGCGACTGATTCTGCAGCTCAAGACTCGCACACCGCCTGCCGCAGCACAGCCGGCGCGATGTTTGCGCCCGTTACCAGCAGTACGGTTTCAGCATCATGTGGCGAATTTAGCCAAGCGGCCGTGGTTGCCGCGCCCGACGGCTCCGCCACAATATGCTCTTCGAGCAGCAGGTGCCTGATGGCCACCAGCATCTGTTTTTCACTAACCAGTTTCACGTCATCCAGCAATTCGACAATCGCGCTTACGTTGTCGGCTTCCGGAGTTCGCGTCGCCAGGCCGTCAGCGATGGTGTCGCAGGTATCGGTCGGCACCGGAGTTCTCTGTTTCCACGAAAGGTAGTAAGCGGGCGCGCGTTCGGCTTGGACTCCAATGATTCTGATGTTTGGCGAAAGATGCTTTGCTGCAGCCGCGATGCCGCGGATCAGCGCGGTATCTCCCATTGGCACATAGATTGCCTGCGCCTGAGGCAGTTGCTCGAGGACCTCAAGCGCGATGGTTCCCGTTCCGCAGGGCACGTCGTTATCGGTCGCGTCATTCAGAAAGCAGACGCCGGGCTTCTTCGCGTAGTGCAACGCTTCCGCGGTAGACCCGACCAAGTCCGGCGCACCCACTTCCACGATTTGCGCGCCCAGATCTGCAATTCGCTTGCGCTTCACCGGGTTAGGATTGCGGGGAAGAAAAATTCTGGCGGGCACGTTCAGTAAACTGGCTGCGTACGCCACCGCCGCTCCGTGATTGCCGGTGCTCGACGCAATCACTTCGCTTATCTTCTCCCGAGCAATTGCTTGTGCCAATGCGAACAGCGCGCCACGCGGCTTGAAGGAGCCGGTCGGCAGATCGGTTTCCAGCTTCAAATGCACCGACTTGCCCAGTGATGGAGCTGGCCTCAATCGGGTCTGAGGCAGATAGGATTTTAAAAACTTTTGGGCCTGCTGCACGCGTCGAGAGCTGGAATCATGTTACGCAGTGTAAAGCCGCGGTGTACGATTTTTCCATGGCGCATCTCGAGTTCGAGCAGTGGGTGCCGTTTCCGGTCGAGCGCGTGTTTCTGTTCTTTGCCGATCCCGAGAATTTGCCACGTATCATGCCGCCCTCAACCGGCGCCCGAAACGTGAAGGTGCTTCTTGCGCGCCCAGTTTCCTTTCCCGCGGAAGCGAATTTTACTCAGCCGATTGCAGGTGAAGGCTCGCAGATCGTCACTTCATTCCGGGCTCTGCCTTTCCTGCCTATTCGACTGTCGTGGACCGCTTCCATCATCGAGTTCAAGTGGAACGGGTGCTTTGCGGATGATCAGACCCGGGGACCGTTCAGGCGCTTTCGGCACCGCCATCACTTTCTGCGTTCTGAACGAAACGGGACCGATGGCACGATCATTCACGACGTGATTGATTACGAAGCAGGATTCGGCGTTCTGGGAGTGCTCGCGGAGCGATTGTTCATTTCGCGGATGCTGAAGAGTGTATTTGAGTACCGGCAGCATGCTGCTGAGCAGTTGCTGCGGTGAGGTTCTGGATTTGAGGAACAGCAGATTCCTCGCAGTTCTTCGGCCTGTAGCTGCGGACGGACCGGAAGGACAAAGAAGGGTGCCAGCTTAGAGCCGGGGCAGCAGGAATCCTGCGCGGCTCTGGTGTTCTTCAAATTCGGCCCCGAACTGCGCGCGCAATATTTCCTCTTCTCGCCTGGCCTTGATGCTGTAATTAGCGAGCATCAGCAGGAACGCCAGCAATCCACGCCACTGGCCGAGAATTATTGCGGTACCGGCGATGGCGAACAGAACTCCCGAATAAATCGGGTGACGCATGCAGGCATACGGCCCGGTGCGCACCAGTCGATGACCCGCCTGCAGCATGACTTTATCGCTCCAGTATTGGCCAAGGTGAATTCGCGCCCACACGGCAATCCCCAGGCCAGTGAGGAAAACCGCAAACCCGACGATGGCAATTGCGTTCTTCGGCGGCACAAATCGAGCGGCTAGAATGCCGAAAGCGCCGGGTTTCCAGAACAGCAATATAAAGGCGAACGCCAGCAGGGCAATTCGCAGAGGACGATAGAGTGGTGGCTCGGAGCGGGCAGGCGGAGCGGATGGCTTACGGCCCACTACGGCTGAGAGTACCCAATATGCGCCGAAGATCGTCCAGATCAGGGCAGATACTTTGAGTAACTCCGCTGGCATTAGCTAATGGCTGACCGGTTCAACGACCACCGCGGTGCCGTAAGCGAGAACTTCGGTGACACCCTGCATGACTTCGGTTGCGTCGTAACGTGCGCCTACGACCGCGTTGCCGCCGAGTTCGGCGGCATGTTGCAGCATCAGGTCAAAGGCTTCCGCGCGCGTCTTTTCGCACAAGTTTGTAAGCAGCGTTATGTTTCCGCCGACTAACGTCTGCAATCCTGCGCCAATGGTGCCGAAGATGGAGCGCGATCGGACCACAATTCCACGCACCACACCAAAAGTGCGCACGACCCGGTAGCCATCCAGTTCAAATTGTGTGGTGACCATGTTGTGCGCAACCATTCGCCCCGGTGCAGTGTAAGTGCTCATGTTGTTCCCCCAAGTCAGATGCGGTTATTCCAGTTCAGCTGTGATGGAGAATTCGCGGGCCTGCTGATCCCATTGCACCCGCAGCAGGTTGGGCTTGCAGCAGATCTGGCAATCTTCCACATAACTCTGGCTTCGCCCGGCAGATTCATCCAAGCTGGTCTGGTTCCACTCGCCACAACCTGCGCACTGGAAACCAGACAGCATATTTAGCATACTCTGGGAACTCTAACACCGATTTCCCAAGATCGTTGATATCATCCAGAGCGCCGATTCCGGCTGCACTACGCCACTCAAACGAAGGACCGACAAACCATCATGATCTCTCGCCGCACATTCATGCAGGCTGGCACGGTTGGCAGTGCCGCACTGGTTTCCCCGATGCTCGCTGTTGCAGAAAAGCTTCCGCGTTCGATCGCGGGGTTGAAGTCGATGAAAGATCAAGCGCAACCGATAGCTCTTCAGGAACGCGAGCAGCGGCAGGAAAAGGCGCGCCGACTGATGGCGGCGAACGCGCTGGATGCCATTTTGCTTATGGAAGGCACGTCGCTCGAATATTTTACCGGCGTGCGCTGGCATGGTGGGGAGCGCATGTTCGCCATGATACTTCCGGCGAGAGGCGAGTCGTTTTATGTCTGTCCTGGATTTGAAGAAGGCCGCGCGCGCGAGCAACTGGCCAACTCTCCCAATGGTGAGCACGCGGATGTGCGCATCTGGCAGGAAGATGAAAGCCCGTACGAACTGGTCGCGCAGGGCCTGAGAGATCGAGGCATGGCCACAGGGAAGCTGGGGATTGAGGAGACCGTACGGTTCGTTTTCAGCCAAGGCGTGGCAAAAAGTTCACCGCAAACTCAGACTACCAGCGCAACTCCGGTCACTGCCGGGTGCCGCGGCATAAAGAGTGAGCACGAGATCGCACTGATGCGGCTCGCCTCGAAGGTGACACTGCTTGCTTACGAAGCGGCTTATCACGCTCTGAGGCCGGGCATGACCAAACCGCAGTTTGAAGATCTGGTGACATTGGCGCATGAACGGCTGGGATTTGAAGGCGGGGCGGACGTTCAGGTTGGGCAATTTTCGGCTTTTCCGCACGGCTCGGTCACGCCGCAGGTGATCCGCGAAGGCACGATCGTCTTGATGGATGGCGGTTGCCGGGTGGAGGGCTACACTTCCGACATCACTCGCACGTTCGTTCTGGGCAAAGCTGGTGACAAGATGAAACGCGTGTTTGAGATTGTCCATGAGGCGCAATCGGCGGCGGTGAAAGCCGCTCGCCCGGGTTTGGAGTGTGAGGCCGTGGACGCCGCCGCTCGTAAAGTGATTACCGACGCGGGCTATGGGCCGGACTACAAATACTTCACCCATCGCCTCGGTCACGGCATGGGGATGGATGGGCACGAGTGGCCTTACCTGGTACGCGGAAATAGCAGGAAGCTGGAACCGCACATGACTTTCAGCGATGAGCCGGGAATTTATATCCGCGGGGAGTTCGGCATACGCCTGGAGGACGATATGCACATTACCGAGTTCGGGGCTGAGTTGTTTACTTCGCAAAGCGCGTCGCTGGAAGAGCCGTTCAGGCGCTGAGTGGCTCTAGTTCAAATTAACCACGAAGGACGCCAAGGAAGGTCCCTCGAATCTCAAGAGAAATTGGCATCCGGGACAGGCGGGCAGCCCGGGAAGTCGCCCTTCACAAACGTATTTCCGACATAACCCAGATACTTGATTCCGATCTCACTGGTGAAGAAGCCATCTGCGGTCATGGTGCGCAGGAAGGCGAAGAAATCTATTCCCTGGCTCAGGCTGGGATCTCTCAGAGCGTTGGCGCGATAGGCGATTAGATCGAGCATCTCTTTCTGCTGCTCGGGTTCGCAATCCAGATAGAGGTGAGCATAACGATCAGTGCAGGTCGAATCCAGCCACATCATGCCGCCGCCGAGCTTGAGCTGGAATTCAGGGTTCTCGCTGGTGAGCAGGTCGATGAACTCGGGAGCACCGGCCTCGATCGCGCCGCCCGAATCCTGATCAGCAGGAATGATGGCCTGGCAAAGCGCCTGCAACGTCTTGTATTGGTGCGATGAAAAGAATTTCAGAGTGTAAAGGTTGGCAGCAGATTTCTTCTCGTCTTTTATAAGGCGATGCGCGTGTTCGGCGGCTGCCAGCGGGATGGCGCGCAACGCGTAACTGGCGACGCCCCCCATGGTGAGCGTTCGTAGTATGTCGCGACGGGAGAGAGAGTCAGGCATGGTTAGGTCTGTATGATTTCGCTGTCGAGCTGCGCTCGACTGCATAGCCGAGCGCGACCCTCGCTCCGTGGGCTGTTTCGGAACCAGCCGGAACAGGCTGTACTACGTGAGGGGTCATAAGTTTCCTTTCTTAGCTTCATCCAGTAAATATTCCGAGGCCCGCCATGATAGCGCCATGATGGTGAGTGTGGGGTTCTTATCCGGGTTAGTCACGAAGGCCGCACCGTCAGTAACGAACAGGTTGTTCACATCGTGCGCCTGACAATTCTTGTTCAGGACTGAGGTTTTTGGATTGTCGCCCATGCGCGCGGTACCCAGTTCGTGAATGATCACGCCGCCGTCGGTGATCCGTCGCAATAACAGTGCTCGTTGGGAATCATTTCACCTCGCCCTTCAAAGCCGATGAAAGTGCCATAGCGGCGCCGGCAGGTACGCTTCAGATCGAGGCCATATCCTTCCGCTTCTTCGCAGACGTCGTCGAATTCGCCGACCCCTGGCATGCCGCGACCGCCATAGAGTTCGATGTGGTAGCCGCGCAGAAAATCATTCCTGCGATCGAACTTCCACCACGGCACGTACATGTGCATACCGCCCACGCCATCGTGATTGTGAGGAGGCATTTTTTCGAGCTGTGGGAAGTATCCTGCCCCTGAGCTGCCGACCGTATCGGTGAGATAACGTCCAAGCGCGCCGGAGGAATTCGCGATGCCATCAGGAAATGTGGAGGAACGCGAGTTGAGCATCAGCCTTGCTGATTCACAAGCGCTGGCGGCCACGATGAACGACTTCGCGTACACACGATTTTCAGTCCGCGTTGCTTTATCGATGTAGCTGACGGCTTCGGCCTTTCCGTTCTTCCCCACCACAATCTCTCGTGCCATGGCGCCAGTGATGAGTGTGAAGCGGCCGGTTTTCTGCGCTACGGGAATCATTACCTGGCTCGAACTGAAGTTCGAGGCGGTCAGGCAGCCGCGACCACACTGTCCGCAGTAGTGGCAAGGCAGGCGGCCGTTCACGGGCTGTGTGATTACCGCGAGACGAGACGGAATACAAAGCACATTAACTTTGTCGCAGGCTGACTTGATGATGGTTTCGGTGCAGCGCGGCCTGGGTGGCGGCAGAAAAATTCCATCCGGAGCGCTGGGAATGTTTTCTTTGGTGCCGAACACGCCGATGTAGGATTCGACTTTGTCGTAGTAGGGGGCAACTTCCTGGTAGCTGACAGGCCAGTCGTCGCCCATGCCGTCGGTGGATCGCGATTTGAAGTCAACCGGCGCAAATCGTAGCGCGATGCGTCCCCAATGGTTGGTGCGTCCACCGACGATGCGCGAGCGGAACCAGCGAAAGCGCGAGCCAGGAGCAGAAGTGTAGGGCTCGCCTTCGATTTCCCATGCGCCATTGGGCGCCATGAATTCATCATTGAGTTCATGCTTCAGATTGCCGCCAATGCCGACGCCACGATGCGGCAACTGATAAGGCCAGAGGTGTTCTTTGAAATCTTTTTCAGGATTCAGCGGCGGCCCGGCTTCCAGCATCACGACATTCAGTCCGCCTTCAGTCAGGACCTTGGCAGCCGTGCCGCCGGCTGCGCCCGAACCGATGATGCAAACGTCGTAGATTTTAGGAGAACGGGCGATCTGGGACATGAAATCGGTAATTATAGCTTCTAAAACGGCTGCTGTTTTCCGATTACAGCAGATTCCTTACCGCTAAAGCGGTTCGGAATGACATGATTTTTTTCTGACTAGAAGCGAAGCTGCTCGAGATAGCGATAACTCTTGGTAATACTTTCAAACGGCGAACTGGGGTTGTCGTGTTCGACGAAGTAGTGCTTGATGCCCGCTTCATTGGAGTTCGCGAAGATGCGCTTCCAGTCAATGATGCCGCTGCCGACTTCGGTCATCTCTTTCATGGAACTGCCGAAGTCTTGAGCCTTGGTGGCATCGGCGCCTGGAATACCTTTTGTGTCTTTGACGTGAACCAGTGGGAATCGGCCAGGATAGCGGCTGAAGTACTGCAGCGGATCTTTGCCGGCGACCGTGATCCAGCACAGGTCGAGTTCCATCTTCACCAGGCTGGCATCGCAATTTTTTAGCAGAATGTCATAGGGCAACTGGCCGTCTGACATCGGCTGAAATTCAAACCAGTGATTGTGATATGCGAACTGGATGCCTGCTTTTTTGCTTTCGGCTCCGGCGCGGTTGAAGTTCTCAGCTACTCGCTTCCAGTCATCCGGACTCTTGCGAAGTTCTTCCGGTACCCAGGGATTCACAATGTATTCGTGCCCGATTACCTTGGCGGCCTCAAGCGCCTGTGGCCACTGATCGGGCGAGAGCACTTTGTACTCCACATGCGCCGAGGGGCCGGTAAGGCGGTTGCGCTCGAGAATAGCGCGAATGTCCTTCGGCGAGTGGTCAAAATATCCGGCGAATTCCACTTCTTTGTAGCCAATCTGGGCCACTTTCGCGATGGTGCCCTCAAAGTCCTGCTTTATCTGGTTGCGCACAGTATAAAGTTGCACGCCAATTTTTTCGATGCGGTGATTGTCGGCTGCAAAACCCAAGCGGCTGCTGAGAAACGTGGCTGCGGAAATGGTTCCAAGAAAGTTTCGCCGGTTCATGTGCGCTCCTAAAGTTCATTACGCTTCATCTGATTGACGGCGTAGTCGCAGGCGCGCGCCGTCAGGGCCATATAGGTCAGCGACGGATTCACGCATGATGAAGAAGCCATGCAGGCGCCATCTGTCATAAACAGATTTTTCACGTCGTGCGCCTGATTGTGAGCGTTAAGCACGGAAGTCTTCGGATCGCGTCCCATGCGCGCAGTGCCCATTTCGTGGATGGTGAGCCCGGGAGCGTTGTTCTCGACGAAAGGTTCGATATCGCGAGCGCCCGATGCGGCCAGCATTTCAGCCGCACTCAAAGACATATCCTGAAGCAGCGCGCGCTCGTTCTCACGCCACATGCAGTTGATACGAAGGGTGGGAATGCCCCATGCGTCGACCTTAGCCTTATCCAGTTCAATATAATTTTCGTGATTGGGGAGACATTCGCCAAAGCCGTAGAAGGTCATCTTCCAGGGGCCGGGCTGACGGAGCGAGTGCTTGAAATTGGCACCAAAGCCGCGAGTTTCAAAGCCGCGGTCCCAGCGCTGGCGGAAGGCGCCGCCCTGAAATCCGTAGCCGCGAAGGAATCCAGGATATTTCTGATTCACATTGCGGAAGCGCGGCACATAGATTCCGTTAGGGCGGTTGCCGAGAGAAATCTTATCTTCGTTGCCGGGGATGCGGCCAGTCGCGCCACCTCCCATGCAGTGGTCCATAAGGTTGTGCCCGAGTTCGCCGCTCGAGTTTGCAAGACCGTTGGGGAACTCTGCACTGGTGGAATTGAGAAGTATGCGCGCCGATTCCAGCGCGGAAGCGCATATGAAGATGATGCGGCCGCGGAACTCGAGCGCCTGTTTGTTCTGGCCGTCGATCACCCGGATACCGGCGGCTCTGCGGGTCTTGGAATCAAAAATCACGCTGTGGACCACGCTGAACGGACGAATGGTCAGCTTGCCGGTAGCCTGTGCGGCGGGTAGCGTGGAGTTGATGCTGCTGAAATAAGAACGGGTAATGCAGCCGCGCGCGCAGGGGCCACAGTAATGACAGGGCAGGCGTCCGCGGTGCGGCTGGGTAAGGATCGCGGTGCGACCGATGGTGATTCTGCGCTCGCCGGGAAAATGCTTTTCGACCGCCTGTTTTACTATCACTTCGGCACAGGTCATTTCCATGGGCGGCAGAAATTTGCCGTCCGGAAGCTGCGGCAAGCCTTCGGCCTGACCTGATATGCCGGCGAAGTCTTCAACATAGTCGTACCAGGAAGCGATGTCCTGATAGCGGATGGGCCAGTCAGTTCCCAGACCCTCACGTAGGTTGGCTTCAAAGTCGAGATCACTCCAGCGGTAGGACTGCCTGCCCCACATGATGGAGCGGCCGCCGACGTGTCGTCCGCGGATCCAGAGGAAAGGTTTGTCGGAGGGAGTCGAATAAGGATTTTCACGATCGTTGACGAAGAACTTGGCGTTCCATTCGTCCATACCGCTGCATTCTTTCTGGATGTACTTGTCTTCGACTGTTTGCTTGCGGTCACCAAGTCCGCGGAAGCGTTCTTCCCACGCAGGCACATGCTCGCAATAATCCTTTTCGGGATCAATGGGCCGGCCGGCTTCGAGCACCAGCGTTTCCAGGCCTTTTTCTGTCAGCTCTTTTGCTGCCCAGCCACCGGTGATTCCGGAACCGACAATGATTGCGTCATAGGTTTTGGTTTTGGCAGGCATCAGTTGGACCCCTCCTCGAAGGGAGCGCAACCGGCATGACGCGGCGGGATAATGTGCGCGTGCAGTTCCTGCTCAAAGCCAATCTGCGAGGTGTAATAACCCATCAGCGTGAGCTGCTTGATCATGTAGAAAAAATGCCTGTCTTTCACGAATTTCTGCTCCCAGGGGGCGCCGCGCTCAGCGTGGATTTCAGGGACTTCGTCCTCGAGCGCCTGAAGCAGGATTTGCTGTTGCGGGGGAGCGCAATCGACGAAGTCCTTGCCAAACAGAGCCTGGCTGCGCGTATCAAGGTCGGCGAGTCCGGAGAGGAAGGAAGATTTCTGGTCCGCGTCATACCATTCCGCGACAATGACGTCGATGAATTGGTTGACGCGCGCCGCCTTAGCGCCGGGTGTGTCGGTTTGCGGAATGATCATTTCGGCGATGGTTGTGACCGTAGCATCCTGGTGCGGATCGAGCGCTTTAAGGGCGGGTGCGGACGGAAGCTGATCATGGACCGACCGAAACAGGGAGAAGGCTTCGCGCGAGAGCAGGGGAATAGAGGCTGCGCCTGCGAGAAGCTTGAGTGCGTTACGCCGGTCCATGCGGGACCTCCTGGAGCCTGGAAGTTTTGCAGCTTACCCTTTCGTAGGGCGCAAGGTCAATCAGCTAAATCGATTTTGTTGAGCAAAACAGATCATGGAGCATTGGAGCCAAGCAATTCGGCGCGCACATTTTTCAGTACGTATAGCGCCCGTTCTACGCCGACCTCACCGGAGAGGATAGGATCCTCGTTTTCCACGCTGAGTATGCCTTCGTAGCCAATCTCCATGTAAGCCCGGACAATTTCTTTCCATGTGTTCGCGCTATGGCCGTAGCCGACGGCGCGAAATGTTTCAGAAGCCTGAGAAAGGTTGTTTTTATCGAAGGCAAAATTGAGCACACCGTAGCGCGCGACATTGTCTTTGTAAAGCGTGGTGTCTTTCATGTGGGCATGAAAGATCGCTTTTTGTTTGCCGAGCAGATGAATGACCTCGATGGGGTCGCATTGCTGCCAGAAAAGATGGCTGAGATCGCAATTTGCTCCGATCTCCTCGCCGACCGCTTCGCGCAATTTGAGCAGCGTCATGGGGTTGTAAACCACGAAATTGGGGTGCATTTCCAGCGCAATGCGCTGGATTCCATGCTCGCGAGCAAACTTCGAAGCCTGCTTCCAGTAAGGTACGACTTTTTCTTTCCATTGCCAGTCAATCATCTGAGCATATTCGGGAGGCCAGCGATAGGTGATCCAATTGGGCTGGGTGTCATTGGGACTGCCGCCGGGACAACCGGAAAAGCCGACAATCACTTTCACGCCGAGACGTTCGGCCAGCAGCACCGTGCGCTGAAAGTTCCGGGCATCGCGTTCGGCGATGGTTTTATCGGGATGGACAGGATTGCCGTGGCAGCTTAGGGTTGCAATCTGGATATTCCGGTCGTCGAATTTCTTGCGCCAAGTCTTGAGCTTTGCGGGATCGTCCAGCAACTCCTGGGCAGGACAGTGCTTGTTGCCCGGATAGCCGCCGGTACCAAGCTCGACCGCTTCGACGCCCCAGCCGGAGAATTTTTCGAGCATCTCGTCCAGCGGCATGTCGGGAAAGGCAGGATCGAACACGCCGATGGGAATTTTGCGAGCTGCGCCGGAAGCGAGCGGGCGCTCGCCGGAGCCACGGGGTTCATTTTGTGCGAAGCCAGGACTAGCCATAGCGGCGGCCAATACACTGGTGGAAGTCATAAGGAAATTTCTGCGACTGGGATCAAGGGCTGATGCCATAGGCTCCGTTCTGATGCCGCGGTTTGGCGAACATTATAGGCAAAATTTTAAACGCAGAAAACGCGGAGACTTGAGCGCAGAGGGCGTAGAGAAATCAGCGCAGAGAGTTCGGAGCAAGAAAGCTGAGGAGGAAGAGGACGACGCGTTAAGATTGACAGAAGTTTGCAATTGCCGGATGCTTCTTGCCCATGCCTAGTAGCCGTACCAAGGCACACCCGATGAGCCCATCCATGCGATTGAGCGCATTAAGCGCGAAGCGGCAAGCGACCATTCGTCCGGCCTTCGATAGGCCGCGCGAATTCGTGCTGTTGCCGGTGCGGGCGGCAGCTAAGAAGCTGCGGACTGATCCCGCAACCATGGTGCGCATTGTTCGCGGCTTGAAGTTCGAATCGTATCGTGAGTTTCAGCACTATCTGCAGGAGCTGGCCATAGCTCATGCCACTTCCCTCGATACTCAGACCACGCCGACCGGGCGGTCATCGTTTTCCGCGCTGTTGCGCATGTCTCTCGAACAGGATGTCAAGAACCTCGACTCATTGGTGCAAGGGATCAACGCACAGCAGGTGTCGGAACTGGTCAAGCGGCTGTATTCGGCGCGGCGAGTAGTTGTAGTTGGCGGCGATCTGGCTTCCAACCTGGCGCGCTTTCTGGAACACCTGCTGACCATTCTCGACTTGCCGGTGACTTGCGCGACTTCACCGGCCGAAGTCGTCCATAAAGTGAGGTTATTAGGGAAGAAAGATCTGGTGATCGCGATCAGCTTCGGGCGAGGCTTGCGGCAGACCATAGAAGGTCTGCGGCAGGCCCGCGAAAACGGCGCCTACTGCGTAGGTATCACCAACACGCTGGTTTCGCCGATTGGGCAGTTCGCGCACGAATCATTTCTTACGCCGATCCATACGCCTTCGTTTGGGTCATCTTATGTGGCGCCTATGGGACTGTTCAACGCGATTGTGTTTGCGTGCGCAAGCTATCGACGGACGCGGACCATGCGGCTGCTGAAAAGGGTGGAAGAAGAACAGAAGCACGGTTTCCGCTGGTACGAGTCGTGATTCTGTCGAGCTTCGCTCGACTGCCAGGATCAGAGATCCGGGCCTGCGCCATCATGCTTTTGATTATTGCTGTTTGTAGATCTTGCCGTCTTTCATCACAAACTGAACATGCTCGAGCAGGCTGATGTCCTGCAAGGGATCGCTGTTAACCGCGACCAGGTCGGCGAACTTGCCGGGCTGGATTGAGCCGATGACGTCAGAGTGGCCGAGGAGATCGGCGGCATTCACAGTGGCGGACTGTATGGCCTGCATGGGGGTCATGCCGTAACGCACCATAAAGGCGAATTGCCTCACGCTGCGATCATAAGGACAGACCCCGGCATCGGTGCCGAACGACATTTTCAGTCCGGCGTTAACGGCTTTGCGGAAGTTCTGGCGATGCAGTTCTCCAAGCTGGCGGTCATGCTGCAGGAAATCTTGCGGTATGTTTCCTTTGCGTCCGGCTTCCTGGATGCATTCCTCGTCGTAGATATCCATGTCGAGATAAGTGCCTTTCTGCTTGGCAAGGGCCAGACCTTCATCGTCGATCATAGTGGCGTGCTCGATGGACGCAACCCCGGCGCGAATGGCATTTTTGATTCCCTGCGGTGAGTGGGCGTGGGCTTCGACCCGCAAACCGAAGTGGCTGGCTTCATCCACTGCAGCCTGCAATTCTTCCAGCGTGAATTCCTGTGAGTTGGGATTACTGCCGTGGGTCAGCACCGCGCCGCTGGAAAGAACTTTGATGTGGTCGGCGCCGTCGTGGACTAATTTGCGAACCACCGCGCGAACTTCCCAGGGTCCGTTGGCTTCGCCGTAGTGAAGGTTCCAGGGGAGCTGAATGTCAGGAGCGAAGCCGGTCATCGCGCCTGCGCCTCCGGTAATGGTGACGTAGGCGGCGGCGACGTACATGCGTGGCCCGATAATGAAACCTTTGGCGATGGCATCGCGCATGGCAATGTCGTTGAGCGCGCGATAGACTCCGACATCGCGTACTGAGGTGAAGCCGGAGAGCAGCATAGTGCGGGCGTTAGGCACCGATTCAAAAGCCACCTGAGCCGCTGTCTTCTTCATCTGTGAAGTGGGATCACCGTCGTCAGTGGGGCCGTCCGCCAGATGGGTGTGACAGTCAATAAGACCGGGCAGAACGGTGCTGTTCGAAAGATCTATCAGTGTAGCGTCGGGGGGAATGGGCAGGCCTTTCCCGACCGATTCGATCTTGTTGTCGCGGATGATGATGATCTGATCAGTGAGCACCGTGGCGTGGTCGGGATCGATCAGGCGGCCGGCTTTGATGGCGGTGATTTGGGCGGTGGCGGTCAGGGTAGCGAGAAAGACAATGCAAGCCAGTTTAGTTTTCATTTTCACCAGAATAATGATGCTCGTCTCGCGCTTGATCAAATCGCCTGTGACGATTGCGCGTGGTGAACTCGCCCAGGTCCTTCGCTTGCGCAAAAGGCAGCGCACGCTCAGGATGACTCGTAAAACAATAAATCTAATCTGCAGCTACGGCAGCGTGGGTCAGCCCAGATTTCAGATCGGCGGCGAGCAGGCGATGAAACAGCTGCTCTCCGGCTTCGCGACGGACTGAGAGACGGCCTGCGCCGTAAGCGCGCGACTTCAGGCCACGCTGCACGTCTTCACAGATGCCCAGATCTTCATCCTGTACGCGCGCGCCGACAGCGACGCTCTGCTGGTTGTATTCGCGATGGGCGTCATCCTGAGAGCTGACCATGGGGCTCGACTGCAGGCAATAACGGTCTTCGTTCTCGATGGTGTATTCCTTGTAATCGAGAACAGAATTCAGGCCTTTGTGCAGATGTGGGACGTGATATCCGCCGTCAAGATAGTTGTCGACGAACACTTTCCAGTTACAGGCGATGTCGTAGGCACGGGTGTCAAAAAAGTTGAGTGTGGCGAGTCCCAGCGGCGCTGCCCGCTTCACCAGTCCGCCAAGGAATGACGCCAGCGACTCGGCATGCGGATCCAGATTCACGAAAACGAATTTCTCCCAAATCTCAGCTCTCACCGGAACCAGGCCGTTTTGCTGGCGCTCAAAATTCTTCACGCCATCAAATTCGGGCATGCCTTTCAGCGATCCGTCGAGGCCGTAATTCCACCCGTGATAGGGGCAGTGCAACAGCTGAGCCTGGCCACAAGGCTCAGTAACGACAGCCGCGGCATGATGACGGCACACGTTGTAAAAAGCGCGTAGGACGCCATCGTTGCCCCGGACAGCGACGACCGGTTCGCCGGCAACAAATGCGCTAACGAATTGCCCCGCTTTTTCGACCTGATCAATGCGGCCGATCATCTGCCACGCCTTGCTGAAGACTGTCTGGGTTTCGAGCTCCGCGATGCGCGGATCGACATACCAGGGCGCGGGAATGGTGGAAGCTTCGGATAGCGGAGCTTTATCGTTATAAATGGCGAGAATCCGATCGACCGAATCCCTAGTTTTCATGTTCAAACCTTGAAACGCAGAGTTCGCGCAAAACAAACACAGCGTATGCGTTAGCTTTCATCTTTCCGCTCCGATGGCGCCGCGTAGGATCATCAGGAACTGGGCAATTCTGGCGTCTTTCTTCTCCCGCGGATCACCTTGTCGACGAAACAGGCCGGGATCCAATTCTTCGGTAAGCAGGGCGTCCTGAAACCGTTCGATTGTCCAGTCGAGAATCGAGACAACCATCTCCTGGTCGACAGAGTTCCGCAGTTCACCGCGCTCCAGGCCAAAGCGCACGAACGCGACTGTGCCATAGGGGTCTTCCGCCAGCAGGAAACGATTGATCTCCCGTTTCAAAACCAGGTCAGTGCCGTAATTTCCCAGCAACGAGATGCGGTATGGAATCCAGTCCTCGTGGACCAGGTGCTCGGTGCGGGTAAGCCAGTAGCGGAGGATCTCAAAAAACCCGTGCTGGCGGACCTCTGCCGGGGCGTCAAGATAACGCGGGAAAGAGCCAACGGCTTTCTTGTAGACCTCAAAGAAAAGGCCATCTTTGCTGCCGAAATGTTGAAAGATCGAACCCTTGGCGATACCCAGTTCGGAGGCGATGTCGCCGACACGCGCGGCGTTATAGCCGTGTTCGGCAAAGTGCCGCATGGCGGCATCCACGATAAGAGCGCGCTTACCTTCCGAGCGGGGGCGGGGAGGCATGCGACGATAGTGCGGGGGGTGAACCAGGCTGCTTGCAATTCCGCTCATGGGTGACCTCAAGTCATGGAACTGTACTTGAATCCCCGGCTAAATTCAATTCCTATTTTCTGCGGCATGCGTTAATGTAGGCGTTCTTTGCTCTGCATTCATTAACCTTGGGTCATGATCTCTCCGCAGATAAAACCGGGAAAGATTTACGACGCGATCATCATCGGAGCCGGCCACAACGGCCTGACCGCAGCAGCTTATCTGGCGCGCGCAGGCCTGTCCACCCTGGTGCTGGAACGGCGCGAAATTGTGGGCGGATGCTGTGTAACGGAAAGCATCGCTCCAGGCTGCAGGGTTTCCACCACTTCATACATTGCCAGCATGTTGCGGCCGGAAGTGATTTCCGACCTGAAGCTGCGCGAGTTCGGCTTGCGGATGGTTCCGTGCGATCCGGCCATCCAGGTCCCGTTCCTGGATGGGCAAGTGGTTTCGTGGTGGGCGGACCGCGAACGTGCAAAGGCAGAGTTCAGCAAGATTTCTGCGCAAGATGGCGAAACATTTGTGCGGGTGGATGACAAGCTCAAGAAGCTGGCGCGCTATCTGCAGCCGTTTTTTCTGGAACCTCCGCCGGAGTTCGATACGCGCGGGGCGAAGGGGCTGACTGAACTGTTTCGCGTGGGGAAGCGGTTCCGAAAGATTTCCAATGCAGAGATCGCCGAACTGATCAGTTTCCTGACCGGAAGCCTGGGCGAGTTTCTTGATCACAATTATGAATCCGAAAAGATCAAGACCATGTTCCTGGCGAATAACGTGTACGGCAAACATGGCGGTCCGTATCAGCCGGGAACTGCTATTGGTTTGCTGTTCCACCTGCTCAGCGGCGGCGAGCACGAACTGCAGGGGTTTTTCGGGCACGTGATTGGCGGCATGGGCGCCATCACCCAGGCATTAGCGAATTCCGGCAAGAAGCTGGGAGTTGAGATCCGCACGGAAGCGCCAGTCGCGAAGATAGATGTACGCAATGGAAGGGCGCGCGGCGTGGTGCTGGAAGACGGGACCGAAATCGGCGGGCGGCTGGTGATCTCAAATGCCGATCCTAAGCGGACATTCCTGAAATTGACGAGTCCGCGTGATCTGCCGGATGACTTTGTGCACGCCATCCGCGGCATCAAGATGGAGGGCCCGTGCGCCAAGGTCAACATGGTACTCGGGGAGGAGCCCCGCTTTACCGGGACTCCTGCTCATTACACTCCACTGGAGCGCACGTTTTACACCCTGGTTCCGTCACTCGAGTTTGCTGAAAAGTG
>QHZY01000078.1 GCA_003224855.1 Acidobacteriota bacterium
CTTCAGCAGAAGGCCGCGTTTTTTGGGATGCTGAACAGTCTGTCGCAGACTGTGCTGAAGCTGACCGTTCCGGGCGTGCCGGATTTTTACCAGGGGAACGAACTCTGGCAGTTCAACCTGGTCGATCCCGACAATCGCCGCCAGGTGGATTACTCCGAGCGGCAGAAAGCGCTGGCCGCGCTCCACTCTGCGGAATGTACGCCACTCTGCGCGGATCAGCTGACTTCGGCTATGCAAGACGGCCGGATCAAAATGCTTGTGATTCGGAAGGCGCTCAGCCTGCGCCAAATGCATCCTGAATTGTTCCTGCACGGAGACTATGTTCCGCTGCAAGTGACTGGAGCGCAGGCAGCTCACGCAGTTGCCTTTGCGAGAACTTTTGAGGACAGGGCAGTAGTGGTGGTCGTACCCAGGCTGAGCCTTAAACTTACAGGCGGAGCGCAGCGCTTACCCACCGGAAGCGGTATCTGGCGGGAAACAGCGCTGGAATTGCCCGCCCGGCCCAGTGGAAATTTATGCAACGTATTCACCCGCAAGCGCGTTCCGCTCGAGAACAATCGCAATCTGAAACTCTCTTCCGTTCTGGAAGATTTTCCGGTAGCCATTTTGATCATTGAACGAAATGAATTGCGGTGAAACCAACCAGGCACAGCAATCGGACGGAGGCTGATTATGCGATGGACACCGGGCGGCGCCAGCGATGACGTAGAAGATCGCCGCAATGAATCTGGCGGAGGCGGTTTCCAGATTGGCGGCAGGCACATCGGGCTGGGAGGATTTCTGATCCTGCTTGTACTCAGCCTGGTCTTCCATCGCAATTTTCTTGCTCTATTAGGGCCTACAAGCGGAGGCACCGTAGCGCGTCCCGCCGATCCGGCGCGTGATGCCGCAGAGCAACATGAGAAGGATTTAGTTTCTTTCGTGCTGGATGACACCCAGAAAACCTGGACCCAGATCTTCGCCTCGCGCAATCTGCAATACCGGCATGCCAAGCTGGTGCTGTTTCGCGATCAGATTGACTCCGCTTGCGGTATGGCTGAATCGGCCACCGGCCCGTTTTACTGTCCTGAAGATGAGAAGGTTTACATTGATCTCGGCTTCTATGACGAACTTAAGCAGCGCTTCGGCGCACCCGGCGAGTTTGCTCAGGCTTATGTCATAGCACACGAGATCGGCCATCACGTGCAAAAGCAGTTAGGGATTGAGGGCAAGGTCATGCGGCTGCAGCGGCAGGATCCCAGCAGTAAAAATGCTCTTTCTGTCCGCCTGGAACTGCAAGCGGATTGCATGGCCGGCATCTGGGGACACTCCACCGACCAGCGGGACATCCTGGAGCAGGGAGAAGTGCAGCAGGGCTTAAACGCCGCCGCCGCCGTAGGCGATGACCGCTTACAACGTATGTCCACCGGACGCGTGAATCCAGATTCCTTCACGCACGGCTCGTCCGCCCAGCGCACGCAATGGTTCGAGAGCGGATTTAAGAGCGGGAACCTCGATTCCTGCAACACTTTCCAATAGTCTGTTCTTCAGATTACTCATCGAGGCTCCACCAGTATGCCGACAGACAACTCCGCCCGTCCACCGCTTCCGCCGTTCACAGGTGAAACAGCTTCGAAAAAAGTGCGCCTTGCCGAGGACGCATGGAATTCCCGCGATCCGGAAAAAGTCAGTCTTGCCTACAGCCCCGAATCGCGCTGGCGCAACCGTTCTGAATTCATAAACGGCCGCCAGGAAATTGTCGCGTTCTTAAAGCGCAAGTGGGCAAAGGAACTCGATTACCGGCTGATCAAAGAGCTATGGGCGTTCACGGAAAATCGTATCGCGGTCCGATTTGCCTATGAGTGGCACGATGACTCGGGCAATTGGTATCGCTCTTACGGCAACGAAAATTGGGAGTTCGACAATAACGGATTGATGCGGGTGCGCATGGCGTGCATCAATGATCTGCCGATCAAAGAGTCAGATCGCAAATATCATTGGCCGGCCGGGCGCCGCCCGGATGAGCACCCAGGTTTGAGCGAGCTGGGCTTCTGACGCGAAACAAAGAAGTTTCGCGTTTCCATCAAAACAAAAAGGGAGGAGCTATTGCTCCTCCCGGTCTCATAGCCTGCTGTGAGTTCACGGCATGGCGGCGACGGCTACGAGCTGTGCGGCATACGGCCCGCTGGCAATCTCGCGCTCGGCGGCGCTGCGCGGCAACTGGCGGCCTGAGCTCTTTCCAGCCGTCCACACCTGGGCGAGAAAATATTCCCCGCCGTAGCGGTGAAAGATCAGCTTGCTGGTGGCAGAAGGCTCATTGCCCTGGCATGAAAAGGTTAGAGCCAGGGCTTTGTCGGCGCCGTTGAGAGCAATGGCGTTTGCGGCCGTGCCCAGAGCCTCTACCCGGTATTCACCGGCGGACATGTTGTGTCCGTTCACTACGAAGTCGAACGGAATGGTTACTTTCATAGCGGTTTGCGCGTGGGCCGATGCGGCCAGCAACAGGCCCAGAGCGAGCAGTGAAGCCAAGTGCTTTTTCATATTTCCTCCTCTATGGCGAACACGTTGGAAGGGCGCGGCCCTCAAGTGCCTTGATTGGTTGCTCTGCGTCATCTCCACAGCGTTTGGCTTTGGTTATCACCGCAGCCGCAATAGTTGATTGCAGTCGGCATGCCAATCAGAATGCTGGCTCTGGGGAGAGTAAGTGCTTGATTCTTCGAGACCGCAGGTTTGAATCGCCCGCTTTGCCTGGGCGTTTGCAAACCAAACGGTTAATCAGCCTACCGAACGGTTAGTGCGCGAAGCAGCGTACCGCGGGTGCACCCGTTGCTGAGATGCCCCGCAGGCGCGCGCCAAGGCACCCAGCAGCGCGCTGATCGGCGAGGGAAGGGGCGAAGGTCATTCGTGCGCGACAAGTGGCTCAAAATCGATTTAAACGTAAAATCGGTTGTGTGTACGCTTGTTTGTATAACTACAATCCTATACGTACATCGCAGTGTAAGTACAAAGCTGCACCGGCAGAGGGAAGTTAGCGCACTTTGCGCTTGGCTTTGTTTCCGGAAAACGTGTTCAACCAAAGTGCCCCCGCGATGGTTTTGGCGTCCACGATCGACTGCTTGCGTACCATGGTGAGCAGGGTAGAGAGCGGAAACAGCCGCTTGCGGATGAATTCATCTTCTTCCGGCTGCGCAGTGCCGCGCTTGAGTCCGCGCGCCAGGAACACGGTCATGGTCTCGTCCACAAAACCCGGGCTGGAGTAAAAATGAAGCGCCTTTTGCCAGTTTTGTGCGGTGTAGCCGGTTTCTTCCAGCAACTCTCGTTTGGCGGCCGGCAGCGCGGCTTCATCCTCGTCGATTCGTCCCGCCGGCAGCTCCCACAAATCGCGCCCGGCAGCGTAGCGATACTGGCGGACCAGCAGCACACGTTGTTCTTTGCCATCTTCCTCGACCGCCATAATCACCACTGATCCGGAGTGGCGCACCACGTCCCGCTGCACCACGATTCCCCCCGGTTCGCGAACCCGATCGGACACTACGCTGAAAGCCGGACCGCGATAGACGCTGCGACTGGACACAAGCTTTACGTTGGGTGGGGCAGGCACTTTCCTTGTCATGATTTCACTATAAGCGAGCCTCGGTGCTTTGGAGAAAATCAGGCGTGGCTTCGCCGAACCCGAAAATAAAAGATTGTTTCCAGGGCGAGCAGGATCGTAAACACCGGAACCGAGTAACGCAGGCCATCCACCCAGAAAGTGGTGATTGAAATTGCGATCAGCGAGGCCAGCCCTGCAATGCTTGTCCAGGGGTGAAACATGAGTTTCAGCGGCAACCTGGCCACAGTCTCGGTTGAGATCAACTTGCGGAATCTGAGGTGAGTCAGAAGAATCACGATCCACACGAAAAACATGCCGGCCACCGCTGTTCCGTACAGAAGCAGAAAGGCATTGGCGGGCGCGAACACGGCCAGCAGAATGGCGAGCGCCATTCCGGATGCCGATACCGCCAGCGCATATTGCGGTACTGCATTGCTTCCCAATCGCCCCAGCCAGCCGGGCGCATATTCGGCACGCGACAGCGAGTAAAGCATGCGGGTGGAAAGATAGAGATTTGTGTTGGCACTCGAAAGCGCGGCAGTGATAACCACCGCGTTCATGATGCCTGCCGAAAAGGCGAAGCGAATGCTCTGACAAATGGACTACCGGTGATTCCGCCACTGGCCAGAGTGTTCCATGAAGTGAGGCATAGCATGATTGCGATCGCCAGCCCGTAAAACAGCAACAGCCGGATCAGAATGGCACGCATGGCCTTGGGCACTGATTTCTCAGGATCTTTGGCTTCTCCCGCGGTAACCGCAACCACCTCCACGCCTATGTAGCTGGTCACGACCAGGGTCAACGCCAGCCACACGCCTTTGAATCCATGTGGAAAGAAGCCCCCATGATGAAACAGATTTTGAATTCCAATCGCTCGCGCCGGGCCGGCGCCCACGATCAGTGCGAGGCCGATCACGATGAAGGCTGCAATGGCAGAAACCTTAATCGCTGCGAACCAGTATTCGAACTCGCCGAAGTTGGCGACCTGCAACGCATTGACCGCTACCAAGCCGAGAGAAACCGAGGCGATCCATATCCAGGCGGAAACCTGCGGAAACCAGAAACTGAAATAGATTCCGACCGCCGTCACTTCAGCGCCGATAGCAATAATCTGCACCAGGCCGTAAGTCACCCGCACACAGAAGCCGGCCCAGCGGCTCAAATAAGTCTCTGCGTAAACCCCAAACGAGCCGGAGAATGGCTGCAGCACCGCCATCTCCGCCAGGCTGAAGGCGACAACCCCGGCGATCAGCGCCCCGATCAGATAGCTGATAATCACGCCCGGCCCCGCCAGTTGGATGGTGACACTGCTGCCCAGAAACAGCCCGACTCCGATCGCGCCCCCAATGGCAATCATGGTCAGTTGCCGCTCGGTAAGGCTGCGCTTCAGTTGTTCGCCGGTCAGTTTGGTTGTCGGGGTGGGCGAAGTTGCTTCGGCCATGGCGGGGCGTAAAGTCAGTTTCCGGTGATTCGAGCCAGAACTTCGATAAAGCGCCCGATCTCGTCCGCGGTGTTGTAGTGGACGAGCGACGCCCGGACCAGGCCATCTTCGGTGGAAACTCCCAGCCGCTTCAGCAAGCGAGGGGAATACATGTTCCCGCTGCGCACCGCGATGGACCTGTCCGCCATGGCCTGCGCAAGGTTGGGCGCCGGCAGGTCCTTGACGTTAAAGGACACGGTTGGGACCCGCCCGCTAACCTTTTCAGGGTCGCTTATGCCGTAAATGGTGACGCCCGGAAGTCTCTGCAATGAAGTGAGTATGTGGGCGGAGAGCCCCAGCTCGTAACTCCGGATGGCGTTCATTGCCTGGAGCATCAGATCGCGGCGCGATTTCTGGTGACCGTTGGCGGAAGTGCGGCGGCCCAGATCTTCGAGATAGCCAAGCGCCGCATTCATGCCGGCCACGTTTTCGTAAACAAACGTTCCGACTTCGATCTTCAAGGGCGCGCGATCCGGGATGAAATCTTCGCGGAAGGTCGGCAGGGCATCGAGCGCGGCAGCTTTTCCCCATAGGAAACCCATGTGCGGGGCAAAGATCTTGTATCCCGAGCAGACCAGGTAGTCACAATCGAGCTCCTGGACGTCCAGCGGGGCATGCGGAGCATAGTGCACGGCATCGACAAACACTTCGGCTCCTGCAGAATGCGCAAGCCGGCAAACTTCCTTCACGTCGATGATCGACCCCAGAGCGTTCGATGCCAGCGCGCAGGCAACCAGCCGGGTGCGCGAACTGAGCAAGGGCGCGAGATCGTCGGTATGGAGCGAACCGTCCTCGCGCACTTTCCACCAGCGGATCTGCGCCCCATGTTTCTCGAGCACCAGCCAGGTCGCGATGTTGGCTTCATGATCTATGTCGGTGACAACAATCTCCGGCCTGTTACCCAGGATCTCCGCGATGCCCTGGCTCACGATGCGGATGAACGAAGTGGCATTCATGCCAAACGCGACTTCGTCGGGTGAGCTTGCGTTCAGAAAAATGGCCACGCTTTCGCGCGCCCGCTGAATAGCGGCATCGACCTGGACGCTTTGCCGGTATTTGCCGCCGCGCTGCACGTTGCACAGGATCAGGTGCTGCTGCACGGCATCGAGAGCGGCGTGCGGAATCTGCGCGCCCCCGCCATTATCGAAGAAAACAAATTCGTCACCCACGTTAAGAGCGGGGAAGTTGTCACGGACCCACGAGATGGGGAATTCACCCATGCGGACTACTTTTGTTCCTTGATCTGGCTATAGATGGTGGCGGCGTTGTCGGCGAAGGTTGCTTCGTATTTGGGATACTGGCGAAAATCCTGGTACTGCTCCATGTGTACGCCCTGCTTCACCTGCTCGATGGTCGCGCCCTTTTCGGTCAGCGCATAAACCTGCTGGTAAAGATCGTTCAGATAATTTCGAAACCGACTCAGGTCGGCTTTGGTGGCCAGTTCGAAGTGTCCGGGGACAACCTGCTCGAGCGGCAGTTTCAGAGCTGCATCAAGCGCTTCGATCCAGGTCTTGGCGCTGCCCTGGTCCATGGCGGGTGAAGAACGATTCAGGAATAGATCGCCCATTGCGATCGCCCTTTGATGGGGGAAATAAACCAGCGCGTCTCCCGAGGTGTGGGCTTTGCCCGGGAAATAGATATCGGCCTGGTAAGGATCGAGCTGGATGGTGATCCGCTGCTGGAAGGTGAGATCAGCTGGGCGGAAACGGCCGCGCTCAGAGGCCGGAAGAGAGTTGATCACTTGCATCGTCCGCTCGCGTGTCCAATCGGTGTTGATGACAATGGCCGATGGACCGACAGTCGAGTTCCCGCCCTGGTGGTCGGGATGGTAGTGAGTGTTCACGATGTACTGAATCGGCAGCGGAGACAGGTCTCGGATCGCGTGCAGTAATTTTCCACCCTCCTGCTGATTCAGTCCGGTATCGACCACCAGAATTGCTTTTGTGCCGACCAGGAAAGTTGAGTTCGCGCTGGCGTCATTATCAGAGATGTAGGCGTAAAGTCCTGGTCCAAGGGGATGAACCTGCGGAGCGGAGTATGCAGGCGCGGCCATCGCCACGATCAGCGCCGATAGCATTGCCCGCGTGCTGCGTAATCTTCGCATTCGAAAATGTCCCGGCTAGAAGCTAAATTTAACCGCGAACTGGATGAGCCGTGGCCCGCCTGAACCGAGGCCGACGTTATTTTGTGCGGCATCAGGAGTCTGAAAGAGCGTGCCGAAATTGGGCGCTGCCAAAATGTTGGCGGGCAGCGCAAAGCTCGGATGATTGGTAATGTTGAAGAACTCGGCGCGAAATTGTACGTCCGCGCGTTCACCAATTCGGGTGTTCTTCAGAAGCGAGAAATCAAAGTTGTGGAAACCGGGCCCGACCACGATATTGCGTCCGGCGTTTCCAAACGTCAGCTCCGCGTTGGGGACAAAAGCCGCAGTGTTGAACCAGCGCTGCACGGTTTTAGGTCCCGCATTGGGATCGCCCACCACCTCTGGCCGATCGTTTCCCAGCCCGGTGCTGCTGTTGTCCTGCCCAGCCAGCACTGAGAACGGCTGTCCGGTCTGCAGGCTCAGGATGCCTCCCAACTGCCAGCCGGTGGTGAGCGGCTTAAACCTGCGCGCGCCGGGAAGCTGATAGGTAAAACTCCAACTCAACCGGTGCCGGATGTCGAAATCAGAGTTGCCGCGTTCGGCGCGAAGGTTGTAGTTGTCCTGTGGAAAGATGGTGGTCGCGTTGGCGCCCGATCCAAAGAAGACTGAAGCGCCATCAATCGAGTGAGACCAGGTGTATGAAAGCAGGGTTGAGAGGCCGTGCGAAAACTGCTTGTCGAACTTGGCCTGCAGGCTGTTGTAGTTGGAACTGATGGTATCTTCGGCCTGGAACAGCTGCGCGTAACCGAAGAAAGGCGTGCGGGCGATACTGGGAATCGCCTGGATGCCCATGGGAAGAATAACGTTATCGATTACGAAATCCGGAATTCCCATGATCTCCATGCGGGTGCGCACGTCTGGGGTCAGGGTGTCGATCTGGGCCTGCGTGATGAATGCCTGATTCATCTGCCGGAAGCGGGGCAGCTTGGTTCCCTGGGTGCCGACATAGGCGATCTCGAACAGGGAACGCCCCGGCAGTTGCTGCTGCAATACCAGGTTGTAGTGTTGCGCATACGGAGTGCGCAGTTTCTGCTGGGTGACGGTCAGCACCGGGAACCCCGAAGGCGCGAAGACCGCGGGATTCGCCGGATTATCGGGCCATCCTGGAAATGCGTTGAAGAAATCGGGCAGGAATGGCGGATTGAGCATCACGTTGCCGGGAATGTTTCCGATAATGGTCTCGTAGAACACGCCGTAACCGGAGCGCAGCACGGTCTTGCCATTGCCAAAGATGTCCCAGGCTACGCCCACGCGGGGCGCGAAGTTGTTGTAGTCGGGATCATAAATGTCGCCCACGTCGTGCTGGGTTACGACGCCGGCGGCGTGCAAGGCGTCGAGGTTGGTCTGTATGTTGGGGTCGTTCGGATCGAGGAAAGTTGTGAAGTTCTGCGGACGGAAACTGCTCAAACGGCCGTGTGCTTCGTTCAGGACGGTATTCAGTTCGTAGCGCAAGCCGTAATTTAAAGTCAGATTCCTGCGCAGCTTGAAACTGTCTTGCCCGAAAAAGCCAAAACTCGTATTACGAAAGTTGCGATGCGAATCGCCCACGAACTGCAATGCGCCGCTCGACAAACCTTGCGCGAAGTTCACCAGGGCATCCTGACCGCTGGTACCGCTGAAGCTTACCTGGCCGCTGAAGGCTAAATCGTAGAGCCGGTTCAGCTGTGTGTAACGGATGTCCACACCAGCTTTGAGCGAGTGCCGCGCAGTGGTGTGGGAAATGTTGTCCACGAACTGATAGGTATTGATAGCGGTGCGATTGGGCTGATCGATTGCGCCGCCGAGATTGGAAACCGAAGCGCTGCCGGAAACAAAGCCTCCGGAAAAAGAAAGCTGCGGGATGTTTCCTAAACCAAGCAGGGAACCGGCCGGCCAGCCGGTGTTAATGCCGAAGTCGGCGGCTTGCGGGCCAGGCTCGGTTGCAAGCTGAACATTGGTGCGGGTAAAACCCAGGCGCGCTTCGTTGAGTGTTCTGGGGGAGAGGACGCGCGTGTAGTTGATGGCGACCAGGTGGTTCGCGCCATTGTCATTGACCCCGTATCCAGGCACGTTGGTTCCACTCTGCCCCGGTGTAAAAGGAAAGAATGTATCGATGCGAGTGCGGCTGTAGCGCGCTGAGAGATTGTCAGACTCGCGCAGACGATGATCAACCTTGACCAGAAACTGGTCAGTGCCATCGGTCTGCTCGGGGGAGGAGATGAAGTTTCCGCTGGGATCGTTCAGGTTAGGCTTGGGAAACAGATTGAATAAAGCAGCGCTGGTGGGAGTGACCGGCACGGGATTGGGCAGACCGGCAAATATCCCAGCACGCTGGTCGAGGGTTGGCACGTTGGTGATGCGGGTGATGCCGGCGCGGCGACGAAATCCTTCATAGTTCAAGAAGAAGAAAGTGTTGTTCTTGATGATGGGGCCGCCGAGCGTACCTCCGAACTGGTTCAGGTGCAGACCTGATTTGGGGAATGTGTCTTTATTGAAATAATTGCGAGCATCGAGCACGTCGTTGCGGAAAAACTCATACAGTGACCCGTGCAGCTGGTTGGTGCCTGACTTGGTGACCAGGTTCACCACCGAGCCGGTGTTGCGGCCATATTCCGCTGCGAAGGTATTGGTCTGGACTTCGAATTCCTGAATGGAATCGATGGAGGGCAGCTGGGCGGCCTCGCCGGCAAAATAATTGTTGTTGTCGACTCCATCCACCTGAAAGTTATTGGAGGTCGAGCGCTGTCCGTTGGAAGAAAAACCAGAAACATTGCCTTCGCCGCCCTGCTGGCCGCCGCCACCGCCGGACACGGCGACGCCCGGACTGAGCCTGGCCAGCTGCGCGAAGTCGCGACCATTCAGCGGCAGGTCCACCACTTTGCGATTGTCAATGATCTCGCCAATTTTCGAACTTTCTGTCTGAGTTAGTTCTGCGCTCGATTCGACGTTTACGGTCTCCGAACGCGCGCCGACCCGAAGTGTGAAGTCTAAAGTACGAATCTGATCGACGCCGACCTGGACATCCGCTGCTTTCGAGGTAGTGAAGCCCTGCGCCTGGGCGGTGACTTCATAGGCTCCGGTAGGAAGGCCAAGCACGTGATAAAGGCCGTTACCGGCGGTGGTGGTTTCGCGAGTCAGCCCGGTGCCGGCGCTGACCACGCGAACCGTGGCAGAGGAGATTTCCGCGCCTTTTTCGTCGCGGATGGTACCGGTGATTCCGCCCTGTGTGGTCTGAGCAAAAGCCAGGCCGGCAATCGAAAGAAAGGAAGCCAGGACTGCGCAAAGCGTTGTGCTTCTCACCATCTCATCCCCCTCACTTGCGCCGAATGTTAATGCGAAGCCGAAGTTTCCGCGGCGCTGATCTCGTCTTTGTAGACCACTCCATCCTTCATCACGAACTGCACATGTTTCAAAACTTCGACATTGGCCAGCGGATCGCCGTTGACCGCGACGATGTCGGCGAGCTTGCCCTTAGTGATCGATCCCAACGGATCAGACAGGCCCATGAGTTCCGCGGCGTTGGCCGTCCCTGCTTGCAAAGCCTGTACCGGACTCATTCCGAGAGTGACCATCGCCCAGAACTCGCCGCCATTTTCGCCATGCGGATAAACTCCGGCATCGGTGCCAAGCGCGACCGGCACACCGCTGCGGAAGGCACTGCGCATATTCTGCTTGGCGGCAGGAATGATGATGGCAGCTTTCTCCATGACCCAGGGCGGCATATGCATCTGCGGCGCGTGCTCTTCAAACCAGAACAACGGATAAGAAGTCGGCACCAGAAAAGTGTGGTGCTGTTTCATCAACTGAATGCCTTCATCGTCAAGGCTCCGCCGGAAGCGCAGAACTTGATTACATCGGCTCCGTACTTGATGGTTTCGCGGACTTTGTGCATGACGGCTTCAACCCCGTCGGCGGCGCCCTCCGCTGAGTAGTGAAACTCAAAAGGCAGAAGGTTGCTGTCGCAGTGGCCGCCGGTGATTCCGAGCGGCGGGCCGGAAACCTGCATGCGCGGCCCGATCACGTCACCGGCATCAATGGCGTCGCGCAGCGCGACATCGGAATAGCCTTCTGCGCCCACGTTGCGAACGGTGGTGAACCCGGCCAGCAACGTGAGTCGCGCGTTCTTTGCGCCCAGCAGCGCGGAACGTGCTGTGGAGATTCCCAAACCCTCGTATCCGCCCCCGCCGGGGTTGGAAGTGAGATGAGTGTGGACGTCGAAAAAACCGGGGAGCAGCGTGGCCTGGCCGAGATCGATAACGCGCGCGTTGGCTGGAACAGTGATTTCGCTCCCGCCGACCGCCTCGATGTGATTGCCGGATACTACGATCACGGGCGAGCTGACCATGCGCCCCGAGGCGGAATCGAACAGCCTGGCGGCGCGAATGACGATGGGGGAAGTGCTCTGGCCGGAAAGCGGAATTGCGAACACGAGATAAAGAATTGCTGCCGAGAGAGCAGCGATTCGAACCCGGCAGTTTGGGCGCATCATGGGCGGCGTGCTCCGCGTAACCGCTAGGCTCGCAAAACTACTCCAGTTAAATGTTGCATGTCAAGAATATTCAATTCAGCATACCTGTGGTATACCAGTACTGCTCAGCCGGAATCCCGGATACTTCTATATTGTTGAGTATTGATTTGCCGAAGATGAGTGAGTTACGACGTAAGCGCGAAGGCGCTCACCGACTGCGCCCGTTGAAGTCGCACCCGGGCGAACCGGAAGCTCTAGCCGTCAGCACGTTGGCGGAGCGCATTTACCAGAAGCTGAAGTCCGATATTATCCACAACTTCTTCCAGGCCGGCGAAGCGATTAACGAAAAAGTACTGGCCACTCGCTATAAGGGCAGCCGCACTCCGGTGCGGGAGGCGATCATGCGCCTGCAGCAGGAGAACCTGCTGAGGCTGGTGCCGCAGAAAGGATATTTCGTCAGCCACCTCACCATTCACGAATTGAATGAAATGTACGAATATCGCGGTGAGCTGGAAGCCTTCTGTGCGGAACTGGCGGCACGCCGCTGGGCAGATGAGGCGGAGCTGAAAAGGCTTACTGAGCTGGCGCAGACAAAGTACGAAACCAGGAATCGCGGCAGCTACGAAACCTTCATCGAGCGCGATACCGAGTTTCATATCGGCATAGCGAAGCTGGCGCGCAACCGGCTTCTGCTGCGGGCAGTAGCGGATGTGCGCAGCCACATGGAACGAATCATGTACGCGGCCATTGATATCGGTTACTACGGTGAAGTTCCGGCGAGCGAACACAGCCAGATCATAGAAGCGATTCGAGCGCGCGATGCCGCATTCGCACGCCGTTCTATGTACGATCACATAGTGGGATCAAAACAGAAAGTGCTGCGACTGGCCGCGGCGAGTGACGCCGTACCCGCCCTGTAGTTCGCTTCTGATGCAAGACTACTGTTCACGAACTTTGGCAATCGCCCGGCGATAGTCGTCGGCACTGGTGCGGTAGCAGGGCAGTCTTGCGTTGGAACTGCCGGGCTTGGCCGCTGAGTCTGGACCGGGCGACTGCGGGCGTGACGCACTATCGGGCCAGCTGATATCGAGCAGCGATTCATCGCAGGTCGGATCGCGGCGTACACGCAGCTTTAAAGTTCCGAGGCTCGCGGTTCCATATTCCGACAAGCGACGTTGATACGGCAAGAACATATAAACCAGTTTGATGAGCTGCGATTTCAGCTTGGTGAGCCTGCGCTCCGCGATGAAGACTTCATAATTCGAGAAGTACGAAGAGGTCGGCAACGCTGACGCCACCCCAACCAGGTGCAGCGAGAACTCCTGCACTGATCCGGCTGGTGAGTTGTCGACCGATTCAGGCGCGGGTAATTCACCGGGAGGCTTCAGCTCGGATGAATTGTTTACATTTGGCTGTAGAGGGGGAGCCGCCGCCGCTTGCAGGCCTGGTCCCGGTGACCCGCTGTTTGTGCCGGTTCCTGCGGTGATTCCCGAACCCTGCAACGATGGAGGCGGGGCTACGGCGGAAGCAGTGGGAGAGCCGATACCCGGAAACCCCGCTCTTATGCCGGGACTGCTGCCGGGACTGCCTGCTGCGGCGGATATCTGAGGAGCGGGGGGCACGGCGGGAACGTATCCCACGCCGAAGTTGCCGACCGCGGAACTTCCTAGTCCCGGATGGAAATCGCGCGTACCGGGAGCCGGCGGCACGATTTCAGGTTGCGGCAATCCAGCTTTGCGGGCTGAGATTGTGCCGGCGATCTGCGGTGCTGGCGCAACCACATCACCCGATCCTGCCAGAACCGGAGCGCCAGGTTTCCCATACGGATTGCCGGCGGCCGCAGCAGCCAGCTGTGGCGCAGGTGCAACCACGGTCGAATTGCCGATGGTTACGCTGTTTGCGCTGGGCCGAAGTCCCTGGATACTCGGCGCGGGAGCAACCACGGTTGATCCCTGAGCAAACACCTTGCGTTGTGATGGAAGGCCGGCGAGATTCGACGGCGGTCCAATGACCGGGCCTTGCGATAACGAGAGTGATCCGCGCAGATTCTGGTGCAGTTCCGGGGCGGGGCCGACGGCGGAAACTTGCGCGCGCGGAACAGCCTTCAAATGAAACTGGCTGAGCGCCGATGATGGAGGCGCAGGAGCCACTATTCCATTGCCCAGAGCGGCGATTCCAGCGCCTGCGGCTCGCGGCAATTTGATGCGCGGCGCGAATATAGTTGCGATCTTGCGGTTGGGAGCTACCCGGATTGCAGCTTGAGATTTAAATCCAGTGCGCGCGGCAGGGCGGCGAAGCGAAATGGAAGGCCGGGCTTCACGTGCAGGGAAGGTGGAAGGCTTTACGTAATAAGTGATCTGCGAGTTGGAAAAATTTCCCGGCCGCCTGGCGGTGACTTTCGACGGGCGAAAGACGGTCACCAGAATTGCGATCGCGACGGCATGACAGATGAGCGATCGTCCGAACCAGCGCCAGGGCGCGCCCGATGGTACAAACACATTGCGCCACAGGCTGCCTGGCAGATATCCAGCAACAGTGCGAGGGTGTGATTGCAAACAGAAGAGCAGATTGCCGGCGAAAACGCGAACTGCCGACTCTCTGGCGGGCAGAAGCGTTAGTGGCCGGGCATCGGCGGCACGCTCTTGATCAATGCCGCGCATCTGTTTCCAGTCGAATTCGTGCTGCCGCCCGCACAACCGACACGTCCGGTAATAGCGGCCATCAAGGGCGCGAATGGGCCATGAAAAACTGTGAGAACACGGGCGCTGCATCGGGACGCAGATAATCCTTTTTTCAAGTGAAGGGCGCCAACCGGCTTAACTACCTCTATCTTGCAACTGGAAGGCCACAGTTAGCCACTTACCTTAGTGCGGGAAAGAGGATCTGGGTGCGCGATCCAGCCTTGCGACGCTGGTTAAAATCGCCGGTTACATCAACGCCTCAGGTCAGATTCAGTCCATTCGGAACCAGAGGTAAAGAGCGCAAACGAACGCCAGTCGCGTCAAATATGGCATTCGCAATTGCCGGGGCAAGCCCAATCATCGGACATTCGCCCGCTCCGGCCGAAGGGATGTCTTTGCGGTCAAGCAGAACGGTTTCTATTTTCGGAAGATCGCTGAAACGCGGAACCCGATACTGCGACAGCTTTCCATTGAGAAGCTTTCCATCCCCAAACTCGATGGCTTCAAAAAGCGCCCCGCCAAGCCCCTGAACATTCGATCCTTCGACCTGGCTGCGCAGGTTTTCCGGATTCACGATAGCGCCGCACTCGAAGGCGGACACCACGCGAACAACTCTGACTGTGCCTGATTTCCGGTCAACCTGGACGTCAGCAAAGGTAGCGATGTTGCCCATTTTTTCATAGCCGCCGCCCATGCCAAAGCCGCAGCCAGGTTCTCTTTTTGCGTTCCAGCCGAATCTGTCGGCGGCTGCCTGAAACACAGCTCGCAGCCTTTCGTTTTTCAGGTTCTTCATGCGAAACGCGAGCGGGTCCATTTTGGACGAGTGGGCCAATTCGTCCATATGGGATTCGCGGGCGAAGTGGTTGGCGGTGGCGGCCAGCGCCCGATAAGAGCCTTGCCTCAGGGGGGATTCAACGGAGTGAAAAATGATGCGCTGATTAGGAATTTCATAGTACGGGCGAATTCCTGAAGAGCCGGAGTTGTAGTTGTGGCATTCCCAGGCGGAGAGGGTGCCGTCCGCAGCGGCAGCGCTCTTAATCTCAATCACTCCCGCGGGGCGGAAGTAGGCCCAGGTGAACTCCTCCTCGCGCGTCCAAAAAACTTTCACTGGACGCCTGGCCGCGCGCGCCAGACGAGCAGCCTCAATTGCTGTTTCCCCGGTGTGCTTGCCGCCGTAAGCCGAACCGGTATCCGGCATCAGCACGCGCACCTGATCTTCCGGAATGTGGAAGGCCTCCGCCAGTTCGCGGCGCACGCCGAACGGGCGCTGAGTGCCGGTCCATACTGTAAGCCGATCGCCATCCCACTTAGCTAAAGCTGCGCGCGGCTCGAGTGGAACATGCGCAATGTAAGAAATGGTGTAAGTCTGCTGCAACTGCACGGCAGAGCTGCTGAATGCTTTGTTGACATCGCCGGTTTCAAAGCGCTCGTCGTCTGGTGGGCTGTTGTTCGCATTCTTCCTGAGGTAGTCGAACAAATTTTTATCTGAGGGCTGTGGCTGCGACTTCCATTGGGCGCGAATGCTCGCAACTGCCGCCGCAGCCTGTTCGGTGGAAGGGGCGGCCACGCCGATGAAGTTGCCGTCGTGCACTGCAACAACGCCTCTGGTTTGCGCTGGCGCGAGATCCACCTCGGTCAGACTGGCGCCGTAGGATGGAGCGCGAAGGACTTTTCCGTACCACATATCCGGCAGCTGTTGGTCGGAAGGATAGCGATGCTTGCCGGTCACAAAATCTCGGCCATCCACTTTTGGCAGAGGCTTGCCCAACACCTTCCATCCTGTTGGGGCGATAAGCGGATCTTCGGCGGGAATGGTTGCAGCCAGTTGCTTGCCTTTCACCAGAGCAGCGTAGTCGATGGAAATTCCGCGCGCGGGATCGGAAACTTTGCCGCCAGCGGTGATCAGGCGCCTGCGGTCGGTCTGCCATTGCGCGGCGGCGAGGTCGATCAGAAGATCGCGTGCGGCCGATGCGACCTTGCGCAACTGCAGGTTCATGGTAGGGGTAGTGCGGCTTCCGAACGTACCCATGTCGAATGGGGTCAGCTGCGTGTCGCCCATGGTGAGTTCGATGTTTTCGACTGGCACGACAAGTTCTTCGGCGACCGCCTGACTGAGGGAAGTGCGGATGTTTTGCCCAACTTCAACTTTGCCGGTATACACAGTGACAGTCCCGTTCTCGCCGATGTGCAGCCACGCGCTGATCTCTTGCGGGAGAGAGTCGCCGTTTCTGGCAGTGTGTCCGGACTCTTGTGCCTGGGCCTGCCTGAGAACGGAAATAACAACAACGCCGGCGCCGAGCAGTTTGAAAAAGTCGCGGCGGCCGAGATCGAAATGGTAGGCCGATGCGGAGGCGAGTTCGTAGCGCTCAGGTTCCAGCACGAAGTTCAAGTCGGTTCTCGGGTTCATGAGCGAACTCCCTGGGCCTGCGCCGTTGACGCACGCTGAATTGCACGAATGATTCGCGAATAGACTCCGCAGCGGCAGAGATTGCCGTTCATGGCGCGGGTGATTTCCTCTTCTGTAGGCCGATGGTTCGTATTCAGTAGCCCGACCGCGGACATGATCATGCCGGAGGTGCAGTACGCGCACTGCATGGCATCTTCCTGCAGGAACGCTGCTTGAACGGGATGAAGTTCAATGCCGGTGGCCAGACCCTCGATGGTCGTAATTTGTTTTTTACCGAGCGTTGCAATTCTGGTGGTACAGGATCTTT
>QHZY01000192.1 GCA_003224855.1 Acidobacteriota bacterium
TGGACGACCTCTTGATCCAAAGAACAAGAACGATCCGAAGCAGCAGGAAGGATTCGCGTACCCGCTTTATGTTGCATTTCTGATGGCGCCACTGGCGCAACTGCCGTTTCCAGTCGCACAAGAAATTTCTCGATGGTTGTTGCTGCTGGCGATTGCGGTGAGCGTGCCGCTCTGGTCGTCTGCGGTGGGAACGCGAATAAACGTTGCGCCGCTGGTTGCGGCAATGGTCCTGGCAGTTGGCAGTTATCCCGCGGTGATGGAGTTTTATCAGCAGAACCTGGCCGCGCTGATCGTTTTTCTGCTTGCAGCTGCCGCCGCCTGTCTAGCGCGAGGATGGTTGATTGTTGCAGGATTTCTGCTGGCGCTGGCCACTGTCAAGCCGGAGATCTCAGGATTAATAATTGCGTGCTTGCTGTGCTGGTCATTGTGCAGGATTCGTGAACGCGGCAGGCTGGTTTTAAGCTTTGTAATCTCGCTGGCGGTGTTGATTTTTTGTACGGAGCTGTATCTGCCGCACTGGCCTACGCACTTTCTGGAAGCACTGCGAGCCTACGCGGCAACCGAGACCGATCCGTCGATCCTGCAAGCGATCTTTCCGGGATGGGTGGCCGTGGTCGTCAGTGTGGGACTTCTAGTCGCGGTCGTGTTCAGGGCGTGGCGAACGCGAACGAGCAAAGCAGGATCCGAGCAGTTCGGCTGGACGCTGGCCCTGGTGAGCTCTTGCACTGTGGTGCTGATTCCAAAAATTGCAGCCTACAACCAGCTTGTACTAATCCCTGCACTCCTTCTGTTGGTAGCCAAATGGGATGGAAGGCGCAGATTCGGATTGCTGGCTCGATCGGCGATCAAAGCCACGTTCACCTGCCAACTCTGGCAGTGGGCTGCCGCTGTCGTACTTGCGACCGCATCATGGCTGGTTCCGATGCATATTGTTCAAAGGGCGGCTGGATTTCCGCTGGCCACCCTGCTGGCGATTCCGGTGGTAACGGCGTTAGCCGTGCTGCTTCTGACCTTCATGTCATCCAACACAAATCGACTCTAAAACCAGGTGCGTTTCCGGTACTCACGATAATCCTCGCCGAACTTCTCTTCGAGCACTTTGCTCTCCTGCTGGGCGCGGATCGTTTGAATCGGAATCAGCACCAACAGTAGCAGCAGACCCCATAAAAAGTGGAAGGAGATGAATACGCCAGCCAGCAGCAGAGCACTGAAAACGTAAATGGGGTTGCGGATTTTGGAATAGATCCCGTGTGTGACTAAGGCGCGTGCCTGAGGTGTGACGCTGAACGAACTGCCGATCTGGTAGCGGGCGATGAACAGAATGGCGGCCGCGAAGAGCGCGATGATAAAGCCCAGGATGCGCATTGTGTCCCAGGCACCGGGGCGGAGCGCGGTGGCGAGAAGAACCAACGCCACCACCGCGAATTGAAACATCAGAAACGGGGTGATCTTGCCGGCGTTGCTCATGCGCCAATTTCGAGATAGTTCTGACGCACGGCGTGAATGAAATCGGTCAAGACCGGGTTGAAACCTGCGCCCCGGGTGTCGCTGGCGATCTGGCCTCGATGATATGCGCCATGCATGATCACGTGCAGCAGCACATCCTCAGTCCGGCTCGACCAGTTTTCACCTTTGCTGTTCTTGTAATTAATTACTTTGGCCAGCCCGCGCTCACCGGTGTTCTCGAGAAATTCCTGCCAGCGGGCGTCCAATCGCGATGCTTGAGATTCACATTGATTGATATCGGGCTCGGGCCAGACTGCGACCTTCTGATCGCTGCCATTCAGGCGGTCGAGCCACAGCTCTCCAGCGGCCAGAATATGTGCCATGTATTTGATTGATTTGGGCCCAGTTCCACTCTTCCGAAAGCAGGCAATCACTTCGCGGTTGGCCCAAGCGTCATAAGCGAACATGCGTTGGAAGTCTGCAAGGTTCATCGGATCCTCCAAAAGCTGCCGATGAAGATACTTTAGAGGGGCTGCACAACGCGCTGCAACTCCGGGCACAACCTTCGTTCAGCTGCCGGCATCGGGTTGAAGTATAGTGTGGCGCGCCTTCGCAGGAGGCATTATGCGGTGTTCATTGATGGTTGGGTTATTGCTGCTCAGCCTGTCAGCATCGGCTAAGGACAAAAAGCCGGTTCTGCCGGAGTCTGTGCTGCGGGCTCGTTACGTCATGGTGATGGTTGATCCGGAGTCGGGGGTGTCGTTTACGGCTCCCAGCGAAAACACCACTGCCCGTAATGACGTGGAGTCGGCGCTTCAGCGATGGGGACGTTTCTCATCGACTCTGGATGAGAACTTCGCCGACCTGATCATCGTGCTTCACAAGGGAGGACGAGCGGTGAAGCCGACGATTGGGGGAGTGCCGAATGAAGGTCCGGGCACAGTATGGTCCAGCGATCGGGATGCTAATCTGCGAATTGGCGGCGTGCCGCCCGCATTAGGTTCGGATGAGAGAGGGAGGATGGGCGGTCCGACGGGGCGAACTGAATTCAGTAATGGCGACGACGTGTTTGCGGTTTATTTTGGAAAGACTGACCATCCCCTGGATGCGATACCGATCTGGCGTTATTCCGCGCACGATGCCCTGCAGCACTCCTCAGTGCCGGCGGTCGATAAGTTCCGTAAGGCTATTGAGCAAGCCGAGAAGGCGAAGAAGTCGCCATGATTGCGTCCGCGTACCAGCAACGAATACGATCCTTTTAGGTGTCTAGCGACATTCAAAATTCTCTGAATTGCGCTCCGCAGAAAGTTCTCAGCCGCCTGTTAGTGTACTGGTTGTTGATCGCTGCGGTTTGGGCTCAGGCTGGAACATCACTTCAGACCCTGGTACGGCAAGGGCAAGCGGCGCTCGAAAAAGAAGACTATGCCAGCGCCGTGAGCGCATTCGCCCAGGCTTATCAGGTCGCGCCGGAAAACCTGCAAGTGAACCGCGGTCTCTTGCTCAGCCAGTTGCAGGCTGGGGAGATTTCGGCCGCAATTGTGA
>QHZY01000193.1 GCA_003224855.1 Acidobacteriota bacterium
GCAATCTCAAGCTTGATGAGGAAGGCGGCGCACGAGCAACCGACAACAAGTGGCGTTACTTCTCCACTGCCATATCTGTTTCTATTGCTGTGGTCGCCAGCCATCCCGAAAGTGATAACGGAGCGCCGGACGGTTTCAGTGACCCCGCAAGCCGCACTGTGGCCGGAGCTTCCGGCTTCAGACTCGTTGGTGCGCTCGTGAGCTTCGCTTCGGGCTCAAAGGCCTTCTCTTCTATGCTCGGCTTTTACGGAGCTGGATTTTCTATATATCGCCACTTTCTGGCGCGTGGCAAAGACGTCGTCTTTCCGAAAGACACTCGAGTCGAGATTGGATTCGGACTGCCTCATGAACTCTCGCAAGCACCGGCAAAGTGACAGAAATGTGCAACAAAGCGCAAGAACCATGGTGGGTAGCGAGGTTTCGCCACATGATCGGTTTATGATTGCCTTGCATTCGTCGGACGGAGTTGACGAAACCGGAATGCTCAGATGCGCTGCGAAGAAAATGGCAGTAACACCTGCGGGCACCAGAGGCGGACCGTTTTTCTCTGGTCCGGTGTGAAAGCAAAAGCCCGCGTATAGCGGCCGTTTACCGCAATTTCCAGGACACCCAGGCAGATTTATTCGCGCTTCAGACTGTGTGCTAGTGCAAGCAGTCCCGCGCTAACTCTTCTCCGCCGAATTCCCTAATAACAGGGAAAAATACAGGGGATTTTCACGATTCTTTGGCTCAAGTACCGATCATATTCCCCCTAACTACCACGATCCACAAGGATAAAACGCTGGCTCCCATTCAAATGGAACAGGGAGTTAACAGGGAGAGGTCAGGCAATCCAATTCCCTGATATCGAATTGTAAAGACTCACCAGAATCATCGGGACGATCCGGCTGGAGTTGCGCAACAGTCTTTTGTCTTTAAGGGTGAGTTGGTCGAGGGGCGAACCCGAGGCGTTTGCGTTGCTCAACCCAGATTATCGGCATGTGGCGAGTCAATTTTTTCCAAGTTAGATTCTCAGGCTGCCGTCCATCAAGAATTGCTTCCACAATATCGGGAGCGAGGAAGGCACACTCCAGAATCTGGCTCACGTGCCGCTCATCAAAGCCAGTCTTCTGGGCGATCGATCTCCCGCCCCAAACCTTTCCAGCGATAACCCACTCGTACCATTGGCGCGCTCGGGCAATTACTTTCAAGAGCGAGGGAACCGGGTTCGGTCTTACCTGACATCGAGGGTACAGCGGCGGCCCTTGAGATCCCGGGTTCGATTCCCCGCTAGCGCACCATACGCTGGTTGTTCTTGGTAGTGTCCTCTTGCAATACCGAGCCGGCGAATCTTGTTCTGTAGAGTCGTTCGCTTGAGTCCGAGCCGCTCAGCCGCTCCACCATTTCCAGCTATCCTTCCCGACGCAGCTCTCAAAGCGTGGATGATTGCACTGCATTCCGCTTCTCGGAAGCAGTCAGCCGGATGTCGCAATCGACTTAATCAGCCCCATAGAAAAGCACGGCATCATCGGCAACGTGCAGACGCGGTTGAACCCGGCCTTGCCTATCTGTTATGAATATAACTAGAAGCAATGAGCGTTACTAACCAGAACGAAGCCAGCCCTCCCTGGTTGCTGCTGGTGTTTAGTTTGGCGCGAAAGGGAGCCAGCCTCAGAGTCACGGTTTGGCGGAAGCTGCAGCGGCATGGGGCATTGCCACTCGGGAACTCTGGATATTTTCTCCCGAACACTGATGAGAACCGGGAAAGATTTGAATGGTTGGCGACGGCGGTACGCACCGAGGGTGGCGACGCTTCTGTTCTAGAGGTGCAATCCATCGACAATTGTTCTTTCGAACAGATGAAACAGCGGTTTTCCAATGCCCGTGCCCAAGACTATCGCGAGTTGCTTAAGGAACTTCGAAATCCGGGTTCCGCAAACCAGTCGCCGCGGATTACGCGTCTCCGGCAGCGGTTCAAGGATATTGTTTCCATCGACTTTTTCGGCAGTCCGCTTCGTGAACAGGTCGAAGGCGCCTTGAATGCCGTGCAAACATCCAGAATAAAATCAGCTGCCCCTGAAATTGGCAAAGTCTCGGCTGCCGAATATCGAAACCGCGTGTGGGTCACACGGCCGCGGCCGGGTGTGGATCGGGTGACCTCGGCATGGTTGATTCGCACGTTCATTGACCCGAAGGCGAAATTCGCTTTTGCCCCCGAGGACAAAAAACCGCCCAAGGCCGTCTCTTTCGACATGTACGAAGGTGGCTTCGGGCACCGTGGTGAGGACTGTACTTTTGAGACGCTGATCAAGGTGTTTCACATTCGCAACAAGAAGGTTCAGATCATGGCGGAAGTGGTTCATGATGCAGACCTCTTCGATGAGAAATTTGGCAGGAAAGAAGGCTTTGGAATCGATGAAGTGATGAAGGGTTGGGCCAGACAGGGCTTGAGTGATCAGGAACTCCTCAAGCGAGGCATGCAGCTGGCTGAGGGCCTCTACAAATCGCTCCGCTGATTTCTCGACGAAAGGACTGCGCTTACTGGATAGATCGCAAAATCAAACACGAAGGATGGTTGCTGTTATGAAACTACGAACACTGATTCTTTCTCTTCTGCTGTCTTGCCCCGTACTGCTGGTGGCGCAGGGTTTGGACACGGCCAAAATCGACGAAGCCATGGGCCGCTCGGGACAAAAGACCGGTGATGTCTACCGGCTGGGCTTTCCTCGAACAGATCTCCACGTCTCAGTTGCCGGGGTTGAGATCAAGCCCGGATTGGCACTCGGCTCCTGGGCGGCTTTCGCTGGAAACGACAACTCAGCAATGGTCATGGGCGACCTGGTTCTCCTAGAGAACGAACTCACACCCGTCATGAGGAAATTGCGCGGAGCGGGATTCGAAATCACCGCGGTCCACAATCATCTTTTGAATGAATCCCCCCGTGTCATCTACATGCATTACATGGGCCACGGAAAGGCCGTTGAGCTGGCGAAGTCCCTGCACGCCGGGCTGGCGGAGTCGAAGACACCACTCGACAAGCCAGCGCCGCCCGCACCCGCCGTGGAACCTCCAGCATTTGCGAAAACCGTCGAAGACGTCTTAGGCACAAAAGGGCGCTTTGCCGGAGGCGTACTCTCCTTCGGGATTCCTCGTGCCTCGGCAATCACCGATCACGAAATGACGCTCGCCACACCCCAAGGCGTCGCTGAAGCGATCAACTTCCAGGAAGCCGGCACGGGCAAAGTTGCCACAACGGGAGATTTCGTGTTGACGGCGGAAGAAGTGAATCCCGTGATCTCCGCACTGGAAGATCACGACATCGCGGTCACGGCGCTGCACAGCCACATGCTGACCGAGCAGCCTCGTCTGTTTTTCATGCACTTCTGGGCTGTCGGTAGCGCGGAATCTGTGGCAGCGGGAATCAAAGCAGCTTTGAGCCATGTTGCTGTGAAGTAGTGAGACGTGTGTTGAGGTGGGCGATGCAAGAGACTGTTCGGTTTTTGACGACCGCTTTCCTTCTTGGCATTGCAACAATCGGAGTCGCCCAGACAACTCCGACTTTGAAGAAAATCACCGTGTTTGATTTGCCAGGCCCAGGGGGGAAGCGGTTTGATTACCTGGCGATTGATGAGGACGATCACTACCTGATCTCGGCGCACCTCTGCGTCATCTAAGAAGAACCGTGTTGCGCGTCTCTGATCTAGAGTAAATCTCACTTCCTCCCTTTCTCGGTTTTCGGTTTATATCGGGTTTCCGCACCCGCATGTTCCTATGAGGATGTCGCGCA
>QHZY01000079.1 GCA_003224855.1 Acidobacteriota bacterium
TTCGTCGGCGTAGTACATGGTGTGCAGCATCATGCCGCCTTCATGCGGACGGAGAAACACCGTGTACTCGCGGTTATGCATGGTCAGCTTGGCAATGGCAAAGTATTCGCTTTCCTCAAGCGCCTTGGTCAGCAGAGCGTAGGGGCGGCGGCCGGCCTCTTCCGGCGTCATGTAGTAAGAGGACTCGAAGAAGATGGGGTCCACTTCGCTGGACTTCACAAATTCCAGGATTTCCATGGTCTTCGCGGTGCGAGGTTCGATCTTCTTTATCTCTTCCGGTTCGACCACGACATACTCGTCCTTGCGATATTCGTAGCCCTTCACGATCTCACTGCGTTCGACCACGCGGTTATCCGTCGGGCAATAAAGCTGCTGCTTGATGCGGGTAAGGTCATCCCGATGCAGCATGTGGAAAGAGATGCTCGAACTGCGCGCGCCGGAAAAGAGCCTCACCGGCATAGAAATTAGACCGAACGTCAGATATCCCGACCAGACGGATGACGCCATAGTTCCCTCACGAATCGCTGACACAGCGGAGCTTGGTCAGCGTAGAGAGTTTAGACTACATTCGTCACTTGGATGCAGTCCTCCTTCGAGGGTAATCGAAAGTGAAAGCACCAGTCGTGGGGCATCAAACGCCGTCACCCCACCTATTGGGGGTGTTAGTACGAAACCGCAAAATCCAGGGCTGAATTTGACCCAGGAGGTTGCAGACGGAGCTGATCGCGATCCAGACGAAGCAACTCATTGTCGCGGGCATGGTAACCCTCATTTTCTCTGCACTGGCGCGAGCGGTGCGCGGGGTGAGCCGCTCCGGAATGATCGCAGGAGCGGTGGTCTGTTTTCTGCTGGTGGCATGCGCAGGAATGGGCGCTTTTGCCGCGCTGGTAACGGTTTTTGTGCTGGCATGGTTGACTACAAAAGTCGGATATCAGAGAAAGCAAAGGCTAGGTACTGCGGAACGCAAGGATGGACGTAAGGCATCGCAAGTGCTGGCGAATCTTGCCATACCGGCCACGTGCGCGGCTTTGTATGGGTTTACTGGTCGGACAATGTTCTTAGTGGCGATGGCAGCCGCACTCGCGGAGGCTGCGGCCGACACAGTTTCGAGCGAAGTAGGGCAGACCATCGGAGGCAACCCGCGCCTGATCACGACCTGGCAGCAGGTTTCCCCCGGAACCGATGGCGCTATAAGCGCCGCAGGAACGGCGGTAGGCCTTGCAGGGGCGCTCGTGGTGAGCGCGGTCTGCATCGCGGTCCGATTAATCGGAATATCCGCCGCCACTGTAGTGTTCAGCTCGGCCGTGATTGGAATGTTCGCTGACAGCTTGCTGGGCGCCTGGTTGGAGCTGCGCGGCACGATGAATAATGATGCGGTGAATTTTGTGAGTACAATCATCGCGGCCATTTTTGCGGCCGGAGCTTCACTGCTCCTGAGTTGAGCCTGTTCTTGAATCTGTTATGTTCTGGGCCAAGGTAAGCTCGTTTCCAGGGCAACACCTGAATGTTATGGCCCATCGAATTTCTCGCCGGGAGTGAAGCTGCATGGCGTCCTCAAAGCTTTCCACGAATCAGCAGATGGGGTCGGTGTGGAACCTGGGCGGCCTTTCCATAGCGCAGCTTGCCCGGCGCACTTGGCAGGGGATCAATGACAACAACCTGTTCGGGCGGGCCTCTGAGCTGGCCTACAGCTATCTGGTGGCAATATTCCCTCTTTTGATTTTTCTTCTCTCATGCTTCGGGCTATTCGCCAGCCGCAGTTCCGAGCTCATTAACAAGTTGTTCTTCTACTTCTCGCGGGTCTTGCCTCCCGCGGCTAATGATGTCGTAGCGAAGACGATTTCTGAAGTCACCAAGAACAGCGGCGGCGCCAAGGTGACACTGGGGTTATTGCTCGCTCTGGTGTCGGCATCAGGCGGCATGAATTCCATGATCTCAGCACTGAATGGCGCGTATGCGGTCCGGGATTCCCGTCCCTGGTACAAGACACGGGCGATTGCGATAGTGCTGACGGTTGCGATCTCGATTTTGATTTTTGCCGCCCTCTTCATGGTGCTGGTGGGTAGCACCGTAGCGGACTGGATCGGCTACCATTTGCACGTCGGATCACTCGCAATCATGGCCTGGAAATGGGTGCAGTGGCCGGCCGCACTCTTCTTCGTCGTCCTTTCTTTTTCCCTGATCTACTACTACGGTCCGGATGTGAAGGAGCAGCACTGGTACTGGATCACGCCAGGATCACTGGTAGGAGTGCTGCTATGGATCGGATTTTCAGCTGCTTTCCGGGTCTATCTGCACTTCTTCAATTCCTACTCGAGGACCTACGGATCATTGGGGGCGGTGATAATCCTGCTGCTGTGGTTCTATGTGACCGGGCTGGCATTCACCGTGGGCGGGCAGATCAACGCGGAAATTGAACATGCCGCAGCACTGAACGGGCATCCAGAGGCCAAAGCCCCGGGCGAAAAAGTCGCAAACGACACCAAGCAAGCCGCGTAGTCATTCACCTTCATCAAATTCTGCCAGACGCGCGCGTATTGTAGAATTCTCCCTCAACTCAGGTTGGGAGATCACGATGCGAAAGCTGTTGTTGGCCACGTCTCTTCTTGTCCTTTCTCAATTGGTTTCAGCCGACACCATAATCCTGCGTAACGGAAGCAGCTACACCGGAGACAGTGGGGTCCGCATCGTTAACTTCACCGACGCACAGGGAATCAAGTACCAGTTTCCGGTCAAAGACGTGCAATCGCTGGCGTTCAACACGTCCAATGACACCGTCGCCTTGCGCGGAGGAAAGAGCTACAACGGCCACTTCACCGGATCAGATCCGGTTGCGTTTCAGGATGCGCAAGGCATCAGGTATCAATTTCCGGTAAGCGACATTGACGCGCTCGTGTTCAACGGTTCAGGAACGCCAGCCGCCCCCGTGGCTGGGTCGCTTATTATTCCGAGCGGGACCGACGTACCGATCCGCACCAACGAGAATATAGATTCCAAGAATTCTTTTGACGGCCAGAAGTACTCGGCCTCAGTGAGCGAAGACATTCAAGACAGCGACGGGCACGTGGCGATTCCGGCGGGTTCACCCGCGGAACTGATCATCCGAAATATCGCTAGCGGCGGCGCAGTGCATAGCGCAGAACTGGTGCTTGATCTCTATTCAGTGACAGTGAACAACAAGCAGTATCGGGTGGTCAGTTCCGATCTGACGGAGTCTAACAAGAAGGGCTTCGGCGCGAATCGTCGGACGGCTGAACTTCTTGGGGGCGGCTCGGCGTTGGGCGCGCTGCTGGGCGGAATCTTCGGTGGCGGCAAAGGAGCGGGAATCGGCGGGCTCGCCGGCGCCGGCGGAGGCTTCGCCACGCAGGCATTCACGCGCGGCAAAGAAGTGCGCGTACCGGCCGAAAGCCAGCTGCGATTTCGGCTTGAAAGAAATCTGGTACTGCATCCCGCCAGTTGAACGCTACGCGGCCTGACTAGATTCAGCGGGGCCGATCTGTCTCATCAGTCCGAGCCGGTCCCAATTGTCCCAGCCTTCTACGATCTGACCATTGCGGATGCGGGTAATGGTGATGCCGGAGATTTTGACTTCCCGGTTAGTGGCAGCCATGCCCAATTGATCGCCCTTGTGGGTCATGGTGGCCGACCAGCGCAGCGCCACTCGATCGTCCGCGCCGAAGGCATCGTCCACCATTACTTTGATATCCGGAAACGCACCGCGGATGCGCTCGACAAAAATGGCAAATTCCTTCGGCCCGCGAAGCATTTCGCCTTGCTCACTTTGGCCGGTCGCAATACCATTCTCCGCAAACAGTTCGTAAACGGTTTGCATGCGCCCTTCGTTCCAGACTTCCTGAAACCAGCGTCGTGCCAATCGGACGTTATCTTCTACTGACATACACAGCACTCCTTGGCCGGAAAGTATAGCTCCTGCCGGGCGATCATGCGACGTGAGTGCTTGACAGTAACCGCCATAACAGCCAACAATTTAGGTATTACTTTGTATTCTCCCGCGTTCTCAACGTCTTCACCTGGGACCTGTTTCGCCGACTCGGCGGAGTTATCCATAGCTCTGCGCCGCGGGATGTGCGCGGATTGAAAAGTCCAATCACGAAACTAGCGGCGCTGTTGCTCCTGTGCGCTTTGGCGCTGGTCTCATGCCAGCGCGCCAGCCGACGCGGCGATCAGAAGTTGATCATTCTTGGAGTCGATGGGCTCGATCCGCAGCTTCTGAAGCAGTACATCGAACAAGGTCGCATGCCGAACTTCGCCGCACTCGCGCGAACCGGTTCGTTTCGAGAGCTGACCACCAGCATCCCTCCGCAGAGCCCTGTGGCTTGGTCAAACCTGATAACCGGAATGAATGCAGGCGGCCACGGGATTTTCGACTTCATTCATCGCGATCCGAAAACTCTGCAGCCCTACTTCTCGACCTCCCGCGTCGAGCCTCCCAAACATACCGTTCACCTGGGCAGTTGGGTAATACCGATCGGCAGCGGAACCGCGGAACAATTGCGTGAGGGTAAAGCGTTCTAGCAGGTTCTCGACGAACATGGAATTCCCAACAGTGTGTTCCGCATTCCGGCGAATTTTCCGCCTATAAAATCCAGCGGAAAGACGCTCTCGGGAATGGGCACACCCGATTTGCGCGGCAGTTACGGCACTTTCACCTTCTACAGCGACGATCCCATGACGCCCGCAGGAACTGTGGAAGGCGGCCAAATTATACCGGTGCAGGTTCAACATTCTCAGGTGAAGGCAAACCTGATCGGACCCGATAACACCTTCCGCCAGGGCTCGCCTGCAGCCACTGAGCCGTTCACGGTTTCGATCGATCCACTGGAAGCAGTGGCCAAAGTTGAGGTCCAGGACCATAAATTCATTTTGCGGGAGGGCGAGTGGAGCGACTGGATCAGCGTCCAGTTTCAGCTGATTCCCTTTATCGGCAACGTGCGCGGCATCTGCCGCTTCTACCTGAAGCAAACGCATCCACGATTCGAGCTGTACGTATCGCCCATCAACATTGATCCGGCTGATCCGGCGCTGCCGCTTTCGACCCCCAAAAGCTATTCACGCGATCTGTCGGAAGAAGCGGGCGAATTCTACACCCAGGGAATTTCCGAGGACACCAAGGCGCTTTCCGCCGGTGTTCTCGATGATGGGCAGTATCTCCAGCAGGCGCGTACGGTGCTGGCGGAGCACCGCCGAATTTTCGACGCGGAGTTTCCGAAATTCCAGCGGGGCATGTTCTTTTTTTATTTCTCGAGCCTTGATCTGAACGCGCACATGTTCTGGCGTCTGATTGACCCGAAGCATCCCGAGTACAACACTGAACTGGCTTCACAGTACGGTTCGGCGCTGCCGGATTTTTACCATCAGATTGACGAAGTACTGGGCCAAGTGCTGCGCAAGCTGGATGACCACACTACACTGCTGGTGCTCTCCGACCACGGCTTCGCCCCCTATTATCGATCGTTCAATCTGAACACCTGGCTGCTGAATAACGGCTACATCCATTTGAAGCCGGGCGGTTCCGATTCGAACGAAGCCTTTGCCAACGTGGACTGGAGCCAGACACGAGCTTATGGCCTTGGGCTGAATGGGCTTTACTTAAACCTGCGCGGCCGCGAGCGCAATGGGATTGTCGATCCCGCACAGGCTGACACGTTGTTGCACGAGATCAAAGACAAGCTGCTGGCAATACGCGACCCGCAAAACAATGCCACCGCGATTACCCGCGTGGACCGCGCCAAAGATGTGTATCAGGGGCCATATGCAAACAAGGGACCTGATTTGCTGGTTGGTTACAACCGCGGATATCGAGCAGGCTGGCAAACCATTCTCGGCAACTTTCCGGCGGATGAGTTTGAAACTAACAGCAATCCGTGGAGCGGCGACCACTGCATGGATTACACGCTGGTGCCGGGAGTGCTGCTGAGTAATCGCAAGATCGCTGCGGCCACTCCTGCGCTGACAGACATTGCCCCCACTATCTTCGCGCAGTTTGGAATTCAAAAGCCCGACGGTATGATGGGAAGTTCAGTATTTTCCCATTGATTCAGGAGAGATCTCTATGTCTTATAAAGTGAAGCTGGAAGGCGAATTGCTCGACAACGCAAAGAAATGCGCCGAGAAGTCCGGCTACGCATCGGTGGATGAATTCGTCCTGCACGCGGTTGAGAAAGAAATTAAACGCGTTATGCCCGATGAAGGCGGCGGTGAATCCAAAGAGACGGTGAAGAAACGGCTGCAGGGCCTGGGGTACATCGAGTAGAGTGACCATCGCGAGCCCATCCCTTCTGGTTTTCATTGTCTCGGTAATTGTCGGCCTGCTGATGGTAGTGTTGTTCCGCTACACCTCGAACCAGAAGGCAATTGCGCGCGCGAAAGATCAGCTGAAGGCACATCTGCTTGCAGTACGACTGTTTCAGGATCAATTGCAGGTTGTGGTCCGCGCATACGGACGCATTCTGGGCGGAACGGCGCGCTATCTGCGGCTGGCGTTCATGCCGCTGCTGATTGCTATCGTCCCGATAACTTTCCTGATCGTCGAACTCGACCGCTACTTCGGATGGGAACCGCTGCAACCCGGGCAGGCGTTTCTGCTTAGCGCGAAGCTGAAAACCGAGGACGCGGTAAACTCCGCCGACTTGCAGCTTCCGGCGGAACTGACCGCTACCGCACCCGCCGTTCATGATGCGGTGGACAATTCGGTCATCTGGCGAGTCGTTGCCGCGCGAGACGGCAGATACAATCTGAATATCGCAAGCGGTGGTGAAAGCGCCAGCAAGGAAGTTCTTGTTTCCTCCAAGCTTGTACGCTTGTCGCCGGAGCGCGTGAGGGGAAGCTTCTGGAAGCGCATGTTTTATTCCACCGAGCCGGCACTGCCGAACGACGGGTTGATCCAGGCGATCAGCGTGGATTATCCGGCGCGCGAAGTTGGCGTATTCACCTGGAAAGCAAACTGGATTATATGGTTCTTTTTTATCTCGCTGATCGCGGGATTTATTTTCAAGAGCGCGCTGGGAATTGAAGTATGAGAGCTAACAGAAAAGAAGTTTGCCTAGGGACAGCCGCCCTCGACTATACAGTCGCGCGTAGCGCGACAGACCTTTCCATGCTATGAGAGACCGGCGCAGTTTGATTCTGTTGCTTTTGGCGGGGATTTTAGTACTGCCCGTGCCTGCGCACGCTTACGCCGGGCCCGGCGCAGGTTTCGCGGTACTCTCATCTTTCTGGACGATCTTCGTCGCATTTCTCTATTCGTTTTACGCCCTGATGACATGGCCGTTCCGCCACTTATTGCGCACCTTCCGAAGGCGGAAGGCGTACGGCAAAGCACAGGTGAAGCGAGTCGTGGTGCTGGGATTCGACGGCATGGATCCCGGACTGGCAGCGCGATTCATGGACGAAGGCCGCTTGCCCAATCTTTCCAGATTACGCGACCACGGAACCTTCCGGCCGCTGCGAACTACCTTTCCGCCGATCTCCCCAGTGGCGTGGTCTACCTATCAGACGGGAGTGAACCCCGGGAAACACAACATCTATGATTTTCTGGCGCGCGATCTCAAGACTTATCTGCCGTTTCTCTCCTCAGCCGAGATCACCGGTCCCAGGCGGCAGTTGCGCATCGGCAAGTATTCGTTGCCGCTCGGCAAACCGCAGATCAAAGGCATGCGGCGGGGAACGCCGTTCTGGCATTGGCTAGGCGATGCGGGAATATTCTGCTCGGTGATTCGTGTACCGGTGACGTTCCCGCCTGAGAAGTTTGCCGGCGTGCTGCTCTCCGGCATGAGCGTACCGGACTTGAAGGGAAGCCAGGGCACGTTCTGCCTGTGCACCACCCGGGTCAGCAGCGGCAAGTTCCGCGAGGGCGGCGTGCGCGTGCCGATTGAGCGCAACAGCTCAAAGCTCCATTCCTATGTTCCTGGTCCGGAAAGCCCGCTGGGCACCGGCGATGAGTTGCGCGCGCCGTTCGATATCCGTATCGACGCTGCAAAAAGCTGCGCGCACATCAATACAGATGGCGAAAAGTTTTCGTTGAAGGTGGGCGAATATTCAGAGTGGGTACCGGTGAAATTCAAAGCCGGCCTGGGATTCAGCGCGCGCGGCATCGCCCGCTTCTATCTCAAGGAAATCTCGCCGGAGGTTGAAGTCTACGTCACTCCCGTAAACATTGATCCCGGCCACCCGGACCTGCCTATCTCTCATCCCGTCACTTATTCCATTTATCTTTCTAAGCTATTCGGTCCCTACGCTACTCTTGGACTCGCCGAGGATACATGGGCGCTGAATGAAGAAGTGCTGGATGACAACGCCTTCCTCGAGCAGGCCTATTCCAATCATCACGCGCGCGAACAGATGTTCTTTGATGCCCTCGAAAAAACAGCGCAGGGTTTCTGCACCTGCGTTTTCGATACCACCGATCGCGTACAGCACATGTTCTGGCGGTATCTGGATGACGATCATCCGGCGGCCAGGCATGTGCCGCGCGACCAGCGGCCGCAGGTGATTCAACAACTCTATGAGCGGGTAGATAATCTGGTCGGGCGAGTGATGGAGCAACTGGATGAGAACAGCCTGCTGATGGTGATCTCCGATCATGGTTTTCAGTCGTTCGCTCGTTGCGTGAACCTGAATGCGTGGCTCCACCGGAACGGCTACCTGACATTGAAAGAAGGAAAGACCGAGAGCGCCGACTGGTTTGAAGATGTGGACTGGTCACGCACGCGCGCCTATACCATGGGGCTGAATGGTTTGTATCTGAACGTAAAGGGGCGTGAGCGCGAAGGCATCGTGGCGGCCGGGGCAGAGGCCGAAGCTCTGAAGGAAGAACTTTCGCAAAAATTGAAGGGCCTGCAAGATCCGGTCTCAGGTGAAGTCGGCATTACCGGTGTGTTTGACTGCGAAGGCATTTACGCCGGGCCGTACGTGGATAACGCGCCCGATCTGCTGGTCGGCTACGGCAAAGGCTTTCGAGCCTCCTGGGATTCCGTTACCGGACGAGTTACCGGCACGATTTTTGAAGACAACACCAAGGCATGGAGCGGCGACCACTGCGTTGATCCGCGACTCGTCCCGGGAGTTCTGTTCTCCAACAAAAGGATCGCCGTTGAGAAACCCGCTATTGTCGATCTCGCCCCCACCATCCTGAAACTGTTCGGACTTTCGCTTCCTTCCCATCTGGATGGAAAACCGTGGACCATCGCCACTGCTACCCGCGAAATAAGTTAGGCTTAGTCCTTCCATTCCCTTGCCATGAGCAAGCCTAAACTACTCTGGAAGGCTGACGACCAGGCGGCCCGTCTGGCGGAACTGATCGCCCCGACCGGCGATCCCGTGAAAGATCAGCCGCTGCGCCGGGATGTGCGTTCGCTGGGCGTGCTGCTGGGCGAAGTACTGGTGGAACAGGCAGGTCAGGACCTGTTCGATACGGTGGAAGAGCTGCGTAAACTCATGATTGCGCATCGGGAGCAAGGACTAAAACGCGGCGGTGGGGGGCATCTTCTGAGGCGCGCGCAGGAGATGATCGCCGGCATGGACCTGGGTCGCGCTTATCAGGTCACAAAAGCGTTTGGAATTTATTTCGAGCTGACCAATCTTTCCGAAACCAACCATCGCAAGCGTCGCAGGCGCGCCGGTCAGGCAGACCCTGGACATGCTCCGCCGGCAGGATCCTTTTGGGGAACGCTTATTCGTCTTAAGGAATCAGCGCTGCCAGCGGACCGGGTAGTAGAAGCGCTGCGCGAAATCAAAGTAACCCCGGTCTTCACCGCGCACCCTACGGAAGTTGCGCGTGCGACGGTGCTCATAAAGCGACGGAGGATCGCCGAACTTCTGGAGCGGCTTGACCGGCTTCCGTTCACCTGGCCGGAAGCGGAGGCCTGCGAGAACTCGATCCGGGCCGAAATCACCACGCTATGGCAAACCGATGAAGTGCGCACTGCCAAGCCCACGGTCAGCGATGAAATTCGCATGGGATTGCGCTACTTTCGGCTTTCGCTGTTTGAGGCCGTGCCCAGGCTTTACAGCGAGATTGCCGCCGCTTTCCGCGAAGTCTACGGCATCTCTCTGGAGGAAGATGAGATCCCGAACCTGGTACAGTTCGGTTCCTGGATCGGTGGCGACCGCGACGGCAATCCCCTGGTGACCCCCGACAGCACACGGGAGGCGATCCGGCTGGCGCGTGGCGTGATTCTTCGCGAATACATCAGCGACGTTGAACGCCTGAGCGATCACCTGAGCGCTTCCATGCGCCAGACGCAGATTTCTCAAACCTTGCAGGACGCGCTTGCTCGATACACCCAGGCCATTCCGAACGTTCGTTTCCCGTGGGGCGAAAGAAACCTTACTGAAGCATATCGCCGTTTTCTGGCGTATGTTCTGCACCGGTTGCGGCAGAGCCTCGACTCCGGCGGCGTTGCTTCTTACACCAGCGAAGAGTTCAGCCAGGATCTCCTGCTGGTACGGGTTAGTCTGTGCGCCAACAATGGCAGCCGACTGGCCCGCAGTTTTGTCGATCCCCTGTTGCGAAAACTCCGCAGTTTCGGATTTCATCTGCACGTTCTGGACATCCGCCAGCATCGCGAAGTGCACGCAAAGGCCCTGGAAGCAATCGAGCAGGACCGCAAGCGAAACCGAAAGCAGGAGAATTCTTTCGGCCCGCAACAAGACGTCACGGAAACGCTTCGCACCATCGCGCAGATCAAACGCGCCTATCCGGCCTCTGCTATTACACGCTACGTCATCAGCGGAACTGAGAGTGAACAGGACGTCCTGGTGCTCCTGGAGTTGGCTAAACGCAATAGTGTACGCATGGCACGCTCTCACGAAGACCCCGGTGTCATGCCAGTTCCGCTATTCGAATCAATCGCTTCCTTGCGGCGTTCGCCGGAGGTGATGCGGCGCCTCTGGCAACATCCCGAATACGCGCCCTTGCTCGATTCCTGGCAGCG
>QHZY01000194.1 GCA_003224855.1 Acidobacteriota bacterium
ATGTGATCAAGTTTGATCCCGGTCTTGGTCGGATTTATGTCGCGTGTTACAGCGGCGCCATTTCCGTTTTCCATCAGGATGATCCAGACCACTACCGAAAGGTGGAAGACTTTCCCGTTCAGCACGCGGTTCATAGCCTTGCCGTGGATTCCAAGACTCATCGGGTTTACACGCCGGAGCAAGAACAGGACGGAAAGCCCGTTGCTCGGATGGTAGTGTACGAACCCGTGACTGGTCCCTAGCAGCCGTCGATAGATTCGGGGCACCGATGAAATGGATAACTCGCCAGAACATAAAAGTTGATCGTGTCGCCTGCCCGTGGCTGATCCGGCGCTTCATCGACCCCCAAGCTCAGTTCTTGTTCGTCGATGAAAGCCAACTCCTCGAAACGGCCACACGTGAAAATGCAATTCTGTTCGACGCACCGCGACTCCCAGAAGTAAAGTTGAATCATCGAGGGGTACGCTGTTCTTTCGAGGCAATCATCGAGGACTACCATCTTCAAGCGCCGGGACTGGAACGTCTCGCGCTGATCGTACGCTCTGCGGACATCAAGGGACAGGAACCAATTGCAGTTGAGGGAATCGGCCTGCGGGCGATCGCGCAGGGCTTCGCGGCCATGGGCATTTCCGATGAAGAACGGCTAATCCGGCAATTCCCAGTCTATGACGCACTGTACGAGTACGCGCGTCATGCGCCGTGACAGTGCCCGCGTCGAGAGACCTTCTCGTTATTAATACAGCGGCATTCCTGCGTTCGTTCACTTTCGGGCTTACCGGCGTAGTTCTCGGCATTTACTTGTTTCGTGTCGGTCTTTCCTCGTTCAACATCGGCGTGATTGTCGCCGCTGGCCTGCTGGGATCGGCCCTGGCAACCATCGGCGTCACCGCAAAGGCAGACCGTGCAGGACGCAGGCGCGCGCTTGTGATGCTTTCGATCATGGGTGCTATCGGTGCTCTTGCTCTCGTCCTCACCCCCGCCGTTCCGGTTCTCCTAGCGATGGCCTTTGTGGGAATGTTGAATGGAACTGGGACGGACCGCTCCGCCGCATTCACCCTTGAACAAGCAATCATTCCCGGACTCGTCCAGGACGCGTCGAGGACATGGGCCCTCGCCTGGTACAACGTTGTCCTCGACATGGCAGGTTCGCTGGGGGCACTAGCTGCAGCTCTACCGCTGCTCCTGCAACATTGGCTGGCCCTGCCACTCCTCGCCTCGTACCGCACAGTCTTTCTTGGATGCGCCTTCCTAGGAGTAGTTGGAGCTATCCTTTACCCCTTCGCCTCGGCAGGAGTCGAGGTTTCAAAATCAGCGACGGAGACCACTCTTCATCCCGTCTCGCCAGCAACCAAGAAAGTCGTCACAAGACTGGCGGGATTGTTTTCCCTGGATGCCTTCGGCGGCGGATTTCTGACGGATGCACTCGTGGCCTATTGGTTTTTCCGCCGCTTTGGAGTAGCAGAAGAAAGCCTAGGACTTCTCTTCTTTGCGGTGCACCTTCTGAATGCTGCCTCTCATCTGGGGGCCGCGTGGTTGGCACGCCGCATCGGGCTTGTGAACACCATGGTGTTCACTCACCTGCCTTCCAGTTTGTTCCTGATCGCTGCTGCATTCGCACCTTCCTTGAAAGTCGCAGTGGTACTGTTTCTCTGTCGCGAAGCATTCGTGGAAATGGATGTGCCTACGCGCCAGTCTTACGTCGCAGCCGTGGTACAGCCGAACGAGCGGACCTTTGCCAGCGGCATCACGAATCTAGCCCGCAATGTTTTCTGGGCCGTAGGGTCATCCGTTGCAGGGTTTCTAATGCAAAACGTGGCTTTGTCGGCTCCCTTGGTGATCGGTGGCGGGGCCAAGATCAGCTATGACCTGCTCCTGTATCGTGCGTTTCGAACCGTTAAGCCACCAGAAGAGCAGTAGGCAGAGTTCATGCTCACGCTAGACAATCTGCAACCCGAAGCCGTCAGACTAGTTCAACGACACCGACGACATTGGGCGTGGTGTGCGCTGTTGGCCACGGCGACCCTCGCAGGCGCTCGTTCAGACGATGGACCCGCTGTAAACGTGTCTCCCACTTCATCGGCTTCCATAACACTCGACGGCGTGTTGAACGAACCGGCTTGGCGAGATGCGCCAGTAATGAGACTCACCCAGCAGGCGCCAAAACCGGGACAGCCCACACCGTATGAAACCCAAGTCCAGGTAATCGTCAGCAACGACCGGATCTATTTTGGTTTTACATGCAGAGACCCAGACCCTCGCCGCATCGCCATCCACACCATGCGACGCGATGGCGATCTGACGGGTGATGACACCGTCAGCATTGTGCTGGACACCTATGGGGACCATCGTACGGGATACTTCTTCCAGATCAATGCAGCCGGGACACGCGTCGACGGTTTGATTTCAACTGCCGACAGCGTCTCGCTCGATTGGGACGGCATTTGGGATGCGCGCACCGCAAAGACTCCCGATGGTTGGTCGGCTGAAATTGTAATTCCATCACGTACCTTGAGCTTCACGCCCGGCCTCAACGATTGGGGTCTAAATTTGGAGCGATTCATTCCTCGCGAGCGGCTGTGGCTGCGCTGGGCTTCGCCGACATTGGATTCGTTTCTATACGATTTAAGCCGCGCGGGCCGCTTGTCTGGAGTTGGAGAAGTCCAACAGGGGAAAGGTCTGGAGATTACTCCGTACGCGATCGGGAAGACTAAACAATTCTATGGTGCAGGATCATCGCGATCGTGGCAGGGAGCTGTCGGAGGCGAGGTCACATGGAAGATTACACCGCAGTTGGTAACAGTATTCACAGCTAATACCGATTTTGCGGAGACGGAAGTTGATACCCGCCAGATCAACCTGACTCGGTTCCCACTGTTCTTCCCTGAAAAGCGCTCGTTCTTCCTCGAAGGAGCAAATCAGTACGATTTCGGTTTGGGCCTTTCCCGCCAGGACTCGCCGCTGTTTATCCCATTCTTCAGTCGAAACCTAGGGCTCCTGGACGGGGCCCAGATTCCGATAGATGCTGGTGTCAAACTCAACGGTCGCGTTGGAAAATGGAATCTCGGCATCCTGGATGTGCAGACCCGCGAAACGATCGTGTCCGACCAAGTCGTACAGGATCTTGGCTTACCATCTGCCGTGGTGCCTGGCACGAACCTGTTTGCTGGTCGCATCTCCTACGACTTCAACGAAAACCTCAGGGTCGGAACAGTTTTT
>QHZY01000195.1 GCA_003224855.1 Acidobacteriota bacterium
ATATGCGGTGATGCTTGCTGTAATTCTGATCATCGTGGTGGGTACGATCCGGTTGGTCGGATCGAACGCCAATAATGTGTTTTCGTCAGTAGCGAGTTCGGTTCAATAATTCGGCTCGATAAGCTGTCCCACGATTCGTGCCAATGCTGCCAAATCAGATTGCGTCTAGTGTGCCGAGGCTGCCAAAGCTTTTGTTTGTGGTCTCTCCCGACTTTCTATCAGCTCCTCAAAGATTGCGTACACGGTTGGATCCCACCAGCCTTTTGTTACTTCCTTCTTCATCACTGACAGACTCTTCTCTAGGGACAGCGCAGGCTTGTATGGACGCGCAGTACTCAAGGCGTCAAAAACATCCACAATCTGCAAGATCCGCGCGGTCAGTGGAATCCGTTCCCCTTTGAGTCCGTCCGGGTAGCCGGATCCATCCATTTTCTCGTGATGGTGCCGAATGATGGGCAATACGAGCTGAAAGGATTTGAGGGGAGCACAAATCTGTTCACCCACTACAGGGTGCTGGCGAATGATCTTTTGCTCTCTTGGGGTGAGGCGAGAAGGCTTGAGCAGAATCGAGTCGGGCACTGCGACCTTACCTATATCGTGAACTACGCCTGCGCGTCGAAGGGCTTTAATCTCCTCAGCAGGTAGACCCATTCGTTCACCTAGTTGTGCCGACAAGTCCGCTAGCCTTTCACAGTGACCTCCAGTGTAGTGGTCCTTGCCTTCAATACTGCGTGCCAGAGCATAGAGCACTGCTTCCGCTCGTTCCAACTCGTCTGTGAACGCCTTCAATCGAAGCAGCGAGCGAACCCTCGCAATTAGCTGTTCATGCCTTACCGGCTTATTCAGGAAGTCGTCGGCTCCGACTTCAATTCCAAGGAGCCGATCCTCCATAGCGGTGAGCCCCGTAATTAGCACTATTGGAACCAGCATTGTGTTGGGGTTGCTTTTGATGCGGCGGCAGATTTCCGTGCCTCGCATGCCAGGCATATCAACATCAAGCAAGAGAAGATCAGGCTTTACCCTTTCAAATTCCGAAAATGCAGTTTCCCCGTCTCGAGCGCTCACAACCTGATATCCCTCCAATTGGAGCAAGGCTTGCAGGCCTGCAAGGGACGATTCGTGGTCGTCAGCAATGAGAATGGTGGCGGGCATAACTCTGTGTGATTGCATTCTCTAGTAAGTTGTTCCCCTGAGGAACATGACTGACGTAACTCGGGTGATTAGCGTGTTGAAGGAGGAGCGAACTGCTAGCGAATTGTCGAGTGCATTAAGAGTGCAGAGATCATCACAAAAGTCACCGTTCACTGATTACGCGTGTGATTTGTCGAGCAAAGGTAGTCGTGAGTAAATGTCCGAGATGACGCGAGCTGCTGTCCAAATCGGCATCTCTTTTCTTGTGTTTGCCCTATTCGTCTTAGTGGCGCTTTTATTCTTTTTGGATGTTTATAGGACGACGCTGCAATGAGTAGATCCGGCACACAGTTGCATTTCTCTCCTGTATCTCGACACACTTACCTGATTTCGTTTTGTACGAAAGTGCACGGATATGGACACGGTGACTGGTTACCTGCGTGATCTGCCTGACTACGCTCGTGTGGCATAGATTCGAAGAAAACGAGACAGAATCGGAAGGATAATTTTCATGGGACGCCGCAGCACCAGAGATCAGGCGATTGTTCCTGTCCGACTCTGGGGAATGGATGTAAACGGCCAGCCCTTTATCGAAGCTGCTTGGACTGGCAATGTCAGTGCAGACGGAGCGTTGCTGAAAGGTATTCGTCGTACACTGCAACCTGGCGACACAATTGGCATAACCTACCTCGGAAAGAAAACGCGACTGCGCGTGATTTGGGTCGGACAAACCGGATCTCCTGAACAAGGCCACGTCGGGCTACAAGCGTTATCGGGCGGAGAGACCCGCTGGCTTACACCATTGAGGAATACATTCGCAGAGGTATACCGCCGATCTCCTGAAAACGAAAGAAGGCAAACGGCGCGGCTGAAGTGTGAGGTAAAAGCTAGGGTGCACGCACGTGGCCAGGAATTTGCAGTCTGGGGCACGGTAGAAGATCTGTGCTCGGGCGGATGTTATGTTAACACAACCATGTCTTGAGACGGGAAGTGAGCTCAACCTCTGTTTATTCGTGAGTAATTACAAACTTTGGATCGATGGCATCGCGATCAGCAGCCACGAAGGAGCTGGGGTCGGCATCAAGTTCACTCGTATGGATCGGCAATGCCGAGAGTGGCTGGAAGACTCTGTCGGGTCCACACTCCGACCTTCGGCCCAACCAGCGGATTAATGTAGAATCGGTGTCGCGTTCGTGCCCACGCAGACCCATTGTCCGTCTTTTAATATCCAGGTATCGATAAACCGCTCACGGCGAGTGTAGGGCTTGCCCTTGTCGAGTCCTTTGGCGCGGAAAACGCCCGTGGCGATAGCCGTCGTGCCGTATACATGCACGCTCATTGATTCAGGTGATACTTGCTCCTCCCGCGAAGTGCTACGCCTTACGCTTGCCAGGAACAGCTCCTTGCTTTGCGTGCTGCCGTCATCGTTGATCAGCACCATGTGATCATCAAGGATGGCATCGAGGGACTTGGTGTCACCCATTTTGTAAGCCTGATTCCAAGCCTTTTCGAGGGCAACGATTTTGGATCTCACTCCAGCCTCGCGGTCCTCGTCCGCCCCGACGAGCACAAGCGCTATGCACAGGCCCAGAATCAAAGTGCTTATCGTCTTCATTAAGGCTGCCCCCTTGGCCTAGTCTATGACGGATTGAGTTCGGGTAAGTCGCACGATGGGCATCTCTCAGCACCAAGGTAATAGCGGCTGAGAATACGGCACCAGCGCTGAAGTCCAGTACTCATTACCGCAGTAATCTCGTAAGCCACAATATCCGTCCGATAATTGTTCATGAGGGTTTGGCTCTTCAATCTGGGTGGATGCTTGTTCTGCTTAGTGGCGATGTGTCTCGTCCCCGCCAACGCCGATGGCTTGGGAGGGAACAAGGTTAAGAAGAAGCCAAAGGCAAACGTTGCAGCACCTGAAACTTCGTCTTCCCAGAGTGAATCGATTTCCCTAACAACTCATTCCTCAGAAGCTCGGATGCTGTACAAAACTGGAATCGATGCTTGGGAAACACTTCAGACGGATTCCGCTTTGAAACGTTGGCGTACTGCGACCAATGTTGATCCAGAATTTGCTCTAGCCCATTTGCTTATCTCCTATTGCACGCCGGATCCGAGCGAGGCCAAAAGCGAACGAGAAAAGGCAAACAGTTTGTTACCACATGTAACGGTCGGTGAAGGACTGATGATCGCATGGTTCACAGGCGTCCGCGAGAACGATTATCTCTCGGGAATTGCCGCCATGAACGATCTGGTCAGATTCTACCCTAAGGATAAGGACATTCTGGTTTGGGCAGGAAGCTGGTTGTTCCGTCAGAAGGAATATGAGCTGGCACAGAAGCGACTAGAAGAAGCCTCGGCAATCGATCCTAGTTTTGCCCCTCCGCTTAACGATTTGGGCTACATTTACGCATATAGGAAGGATTACGAGCACGCCTTCGCAGTAATGAAACGCTACGTCGAGCTGATGCCCAGTGAACCGAATCCAGAAGACTCTTATGCTGAAATATTGCGAATGGCGGGGCAGTACGATGACGCCATTCAGCATTATCGCTTGGCACTGAACATCGATCCAGACTTTCACAGTGCTCAGATCGGGATCGCCG
>QHZY01000080.1 GCA_003224855.1 Acidobacteriota bacterium
CTGGCAAGCTCATATTTTCAAGCCGGGCGCAGCTCTGAGGCTATGGCTTCGCTCAGCGATTTCGCGACCCGCTATCCGGAGTCGCTATTGCTGCGCGATGCGCGGGTGCTTTACGCCAACGTTCTGGTTTCCGATAACCGCGCGCAGGAAGCGATCCTGCTGCTTGAGAAAGATCGTCAGCCGCAGCGGGCCGACATTGAACTCCTCCTCGGGAGGGCCTACGCCGCCACCGGAGATAGCGCCAAGGCAGCAACCACGCTCGGCAACCTTCTCACCACTATGCCCCTCAGCCCGGAGAGTACGCAGGCAGAAATCGAGTTGCGCAAATTCACCGCTGAGCAGCAGGCGTCTGCGGTCGGCTTCAATGGCCGCAGAACACGCGCCGATCTGTTGATGCGCGGGAAACGATTCAGCGATGCCGCCATTGAATATCGCAACCTGCTGGCGGAGGCTGGGCCCAACGATCAGCCGCAGCTGCAGTTGGCACTGGCGAGCGCGCTTCGGCGCTCCGGCCAGAGCAAAGAAGCGCGGAAGATTCTTGAGGCGCTGCCCTCCGGCACACCGGAGTTCAATGCTGAGCGACTGTTCAACCTGGGCGAGGCGGCGCGGACGATGGACGATGACGACGGATTCTTAAAAATACTCGGCGATCTTCGCCAGACCGCTCCCACCAGCCCGTGGCTGGAGCAATCACTGCTTTCGGCCGGCAATATTTTTCTGCTGCGGCGTGACTACGATAAAGCGATTGATGCTTACCGCGAGTTGCAGCAACGTTTTCCGAGCGCCAATCGCGCCCCCTACGCACACTGGAAAGTGGCATGGCTTTCGTTGCGGCAGGGCAGGAAGGCCGAGGCGAAAGGCTTGTTTGAGCAGCAGATCGCGCTCTATCCATCATCCTCGGAAATCCCGGCCGCGCTTTACTGGCGCGGACGCTTGGCCGAAGAAGACAACGACCTTCCGATGGCGCAGGCCTGCTATCAGAAGCTCAACCAGCGATTTCGCAATTACTACTACGGCGAGCTGGCGCGCCAGCGGCTTGCCAAGCTCAAGCTGACAGAAGATCCCCCGCACTTAGCCCTGCTGGACCGGGTGCCGGCGATCGACGCCAATTCGAAGATCGAAGCAGACGATCCGCCAACCGACGGTCTGCGATATCAGAAATCGCAACTGCTTGCCAACTGCGGTCTGCTGGATTTTGCGGTCCGCGAACTGCAGGCTGCCAGTAAAGAGGAGGATGGGAGTTGGGCGCCAGCCGAGGCCGCCCGCCTGTACCAGGAAGCAGGCCGTTATGACATGGCAATCGAAGCCTTGAAGCGCTCCGTGCCAAACTACTTCGCGGTGGATTTGCCGGCTTTACCGCGTCCCTACTGGGAAGCTCTGTTTCCCAAAGCTTATTGGGCGGAGCTGAAAAAGTATTCCTCGCAGAACTCGCTCGATCCGTACCTGGTTGCCTCACTGATCCGCCAGGAGTCAGAGTTCAACCCCAACGCGGTATCGCGCGCAAATGCGGTAGGGCTGATGCAGCTACTGCCAAAAGTTGGCAAAGGCGTGGCCAAGCAGGAAAAGATCAGGCACTTCTCCAGCCAGCAGCTTTTTAATCCGACCATCAACATGCAGCTTGGCACCCGCTACTTCCGGGCCATGGTAGATAAATTCGGCGCCTTCGAATACGCATTGGCCGCCTATAACGCCGGGTCTGACCGGGTGGATGACTGGCTGGCGCAAGGCAAGTACCGCGATCCGCAGGAATTTGTAGAATCTATTCCTTTTACCGAGACCCGCGAATACGTGCAGGCGATCATGCGTAACACCAGCGTTTATCGACAGCTCTATGGGGCCATGTAGCCGGTCCATTCCGCCCTTAAAAATCTGAAACATTTTACAAGTTTTCACAGACCAGCCATCCTCATGCGCGTAAAATGATCCCCGGTCACTACGCTTAGCTCTGGCCTCGAACTTACCCTTAGCAAGGAGAAAATATGGCAAAGGCTACACAAGCAATTCCCCCTGGATTTCACACCGTCACTGCTGCCCTTACCGTGAACGACGCCGCGGCTGCCATCGAGTTCTACAAGAAAGCGCTGGGCGCGGAAGAGATCATGCGCATGCCGACGCCGGATGGAAAGATCGGCCATGCCGAGCTGAAAATTGGCGATTCCATTATCTTTTTATCGGATGAGTATCCGCAGATGGGCCACAAGTCTCCCAAGACTTTGGGCGGTTCCACTGGCTCGATTTATCTCTACGTCGAAGATGTGGATAAAGCGTTCAAGCGGGCCACCGACGCGGGAGCGTCCACCAAGATGCCGGTGAGCGACATGTTCTGGGGAGACCGATACGGTCAGGTCACTGATCCGTTCGGCCATAACTGGGGCCTCAGCACCCACGTAGAAGATGTGGAACCGGAAGAGATGGAACGGCGCGCAAAAGAATGGGCACAGCAGATGGCCCAGCAGGCACAAAAGAAGAGCGCATAACCTGACTACATCAAACGATAGACCACAAGGTCCAATGGACTTTGTGGTCTTTGCTTTTACGGCTCTTAAATTGTCTGCTTCCCCGGGTTTTTGGCGAACAGGATTTCCAGCATCAGCAGTCCCGCCCCAATCACAATGGCGCTGTCGGCAACGTTGAAGGCCGGCCACTGATATTGCCGGAAGTAAAACAGCAGAAAATCGACTACTTTGCCGCTGAGCAATCGGTCCCACAAATTTCCCAGCGCACCGCCCAGAATCAGTGAGAGCGCTATCCCGGTGGTGTTCATGGAATGGCTGTGGCGCCACAGCAGAGCGATGACAATGGCCAGCGCAACTATCGAAAACAGAACCAGTACGGCAATCTTCCATTGCCAAGGCGAATCGGCAAACAAGCCGAATGCAGCGCCCCGGTTCTCGACGTGAGTGATACGGAACAAGCCGGGAATTACCGGAATGCTCTCGTGCAGTCCCAGCCTGCCGGCGATAAGCTTCTTGGTGACGCGATCCAGAATGACGACGCTCAACGCGATGATGAACTGAAGCTTGCGCATACGGCTGATCGCGGCTACTCCAGTTCCCGCAGAATTGCACTGCAGCGCTCGCACACCGTGGGGTACTCCGCATCTTCCCCAACCTGGGTTGAATATGTCCAGCAGCGTTCGCATTTCTGTCCAGATGCTCGTGAGACCTCGATCTTCACCGCTCCGTGTCCATTCTCCGCGCGCTGATTCAAAGTTACGGCAGAAACGATAAACAGATAGCGCAGCTGATCTTTGTACTTTGCCAGTACGGCGTAAGCCGGATCGGCCGCAGTCAGCGTCACCTGCGCTTCCAGGCCCTTGCCGATCTGCTTGCCCTTGCGCGCCTCTTCCAGCGCCTTCATCACTTCTTCGCGGATGGCTCGCAGCATGGTCCATTCTTCCGTTTGCTTTGGATCCGGACTTTCCGGCGCTCCCAGAATCGCTTCGGGGTTTGGGAAGTAAGCAAGGTGCACGCTGTCCAGCCTGCCTTCTACTTTTGGCAGATATCCCCAGACTTCTTCCGACGTGAAGCTCATGATGGGCGCAAGCAGGCGAACGAAAGCCTCACCCAGGCGCCATAACACGGTCTGCGCCGCTCGCCGTTCATGGGACGCGGGAGCATAGATGTAAAGACGATCCTTGAGCACATCGAAGTAGAACTTGCTTAAATCCACCACGCAGAAGTTATTCACGCGATGGTAGATTTTGTGAAAGGCGAACTCTTCGTACCACTTTCGCAGGTCTTCGGCTAAAAGCACGGCCTGGCGCAGAATGTACTGGTCTATTGAGTGCAGCTTTTCGAACGCCACTGCGTCTTTGTTTGGATCAAAGTCATACAAATTGCTCAGAATGAAGCGGAAAAGATTGTTGCGGATGGTGCGGTAGTTCTCGCCGACGATCTGCATCAGCTTTTCCGAACCAACCACGTCTTCGCGAAAATCTACTGAGGCAACCCAAAGTCGAACAATCTCAGCGCCCAGCCGATTGGATACATCGACCGGATCGACGTCATTACCGCGTGACTTGGACATGGCATGACCGTGCTCATCCAGCGTCCATCCCGGGCTGACCACCATGCGATAGGGCGCGCTGCCTTGCGCGCCCATGGCGCAGAGCAGGGAAGAGTGGAACCATCCCCGGAACTGGTCGCCGCCCTCCAGATAGAGATCTGCGGGCCAGGGCAGGTCACCTTCATGCCCCAGCACGGCGGCATGGCTGGATCCCGACTCGAACCACACGTCGATGATGTCCGTCTCTTTCTCGAAACTCGCATTTCCGCAACTGGCGCACTTCGCCGTCGCCCGAACCAGCGCATCCGCCTCGGGCGTGTACCAGGCATCCGCGCCCTGGCGCGCGATGAATTCCATGACCTTGCGATTCACCGCCGGATCGACCAGCGGCTTGCCGCACTTCTCGCACAGGAACACCGCGATCGGGACACCCCACAGGCGCTGGCGCGAGATGCACCAGTCCGGGCGGGTGGCGATCATGTTTGCAATGCGCTCTTCGCCCCATGTCGGGTCCCACTTCACTCTCTTAATTTCATCGAGGGTGCGCGAGCGCAGAGTGCCGCCCTGCATTGGAGTCTCCATCGAAATGAACCACTGCTCGGTGGAACGGAAGATCACCGGGTTATGGCAGCGCCAGCAGTGCGGATAGGAGTGCTCGAAGTTTTCGCTATGAAGCAATACGCCGCGCTGCTTCAGCAGTTCGATGATGGGAGCATTCGCGTCCCACACTCGCAGGCCGTCGTATTCAGGCAAACCATTCCGCAGAATGCCTTTTTCGTCAACGTTGGTTTTAAGGTCCAGTCCGTATTTCACTCCGGTCGCAAAGTCTTCCTGTCCATGCGACGGCGCGGTGTGGACTACGCCCGTACCCTGGTCCATGGTGACGTAATCGGCCAATACACCTGATATTTTGCGATCGAGAAACGGGTGCTGGAACTCAAGCCGCTCTAACTTGCGGCCGGGGAAGCGGGCGACCTCTTTCGCATCCTGGAATCCGCATTTCTGTATGACCTCTGCTGCCAGTCTGGCGCCGATCAGGTAGACGTCCTGCCCCGATTGCAGGGCAACGTACTGCTCATCGGGATGAAATGCGACCGCCATTGACGCGGGTAACGTCCAGGGTGTCGTGGTCCAGATGATGGTTGAAACATTTTTTCCCGCCAGCGCCGGATCGATCCGAGCAGGGTCATCTAATAGCCGGTACTTCACCCAAACCGTGGGGCTGGTGTCGTTCTCATATTCGACTTCCGCTTCAGCAAGCGCTGTTTCATCATGCCAGCACCAGTAGACTGCCCGCAGCCCCTTGTAAACGAAGTCTTTTTCGAGAAATGCGTAGAGCTCGGCCAGAACCACCGACTCATACTGCGGGTTCATGGTGGAGTAAGGATTGTCCCAGCGGCCAATCACTCCAATGCGCTTGAACTGCTGGCGCTGCAGGTCAAGGAATTTCTGTGCGTACTTGCGACATTCCAGCCGTACGTCTACAGGCTTCATCTGGGCTTTCTTTTTGCCCAGCATCTGGTCGACTTTAATTTCGATGGGCAGGCCGTGGCAGTCCCAGCCTGGAACATAGGGCGAGTTGAATCCTGCCATGGTCTTTGATTTAACGATGAAATCCTTCAGGCACTTATTGAAAGCGGTTCCCATGTGGATGGGGCCGTTCGCGTAAGGCGGGCCATCATGCAGGACATAAACGGGCGCTCCGGAGCGCGCCTCGCGAATGCGCTGGTAAATGCCCATTTTCTCCCAGCGTTCGAGCAGGCGTGGCTCATTTTGCGGCAAATTGGCCTTCATGGGGAAATCCCCATGAGGCAGATTGAGGCTATTCTTCAGATCAAGTGGCAAGTCGCCAAGTTCTCCAGATGTTTGGGTTCATTCGATTATAAGGGAAGCGCTCGCCTGCGCGTGGCCGGTGAACTCATGTGGGTTGAGCGCCTTTTTCAGCATCACGAAAGTGCAAGCCCGGGCACTCCCAAAAGCACTGCCTGTGCCGCCGCCAAAGCGTGTACAATTTTCGGAAAAGGTGACGTTTCTCTACCGCCGGCATCTAAGGGTGTGAGCTGAGTTTTCTGGCCGTGCGGCAAAGCCCAGCTTTGCGAATGAGATATGGACGCCGTTAAGTATTTGCGGTCTTGGGGAAGCAACTTGGCAGCAGATGTGCTCATCAAGTTGAAGAAGGCTCCCGTAAAGAAGAGATAGAGCCGGGTTATATATGCCAACACTTGAGATTCCGCCCCGCACCGAAGCACCACAGCCCGAATTGAATCTCCTTCTGCCTAAGGGGACGCTCGAAGAGCCGTTGTGGAAGTCTCTGTTCCGGAACGTCGACGATTTTTTCTTTCCGAAAAAGCAGCCACCCCTGGTCCTGACTTCAAAGCCGGTTCCGGTCAGAGAGATCTGGGGTTTTTACAATTATAAGAAGAACGGAGTTCTGGGCTCTACCGTACTGCACCTGATTGCGCTGGCCGCGATTGTAGGATTGACGATTCTTGGACGCAGTGTCGTCCAGCAGGTTACGAAGCCGCAAGAGACGGTTACCCTGATAGCCCCCAGTGAAGACAACATTCCCCCGCTCGCGCCCTCAAAGACTGTGTCAGGCGGTGGCGGCGGCGGTGGTGATCGCGATAAGTTCCAAGCCCCCAAAGGCAAGCTTCCAAAGTTTGACATGCAACCGCTGGCGCCTCCCGCTGTGGTGGTGCGCAACGAACATCCCAAACTGCAGGTTGATCCAGCAGTCGCTGTACCTCCTCAGGTCAAGATCGCAACCAATAACATGCCGAACCTGGGCGATCCGATGTCACATCTACCCTCCGGACCGCCTTCGAATGGCACTGGCTCCGGTGGTGGAATCGGCGCCGGCAGTGGCGGTGGCGTGGGAGTGGGAACCGGCCCCGGAGTTGGTGAAGGCCGTGGCGGTGGTACGGGTGGTGGCGTGTTTCGCGTGGGCGGCGGAGTTTCCGCTCCCCGGCCGCTCTCTACACCCGATCCTGAGTATTCAGAAGAAGCCCGCAAAGCAAAGTATCAGGGAACCTGCGTTCTGTGGCTGATCGTCGGGCCGGACGGCAAACCGCGTGATATCAGAGTCTCTCGCACCCTTGGGCTGGGGCTGGATGAAAAGGCCATTGAAGCAGTGAGACACTGGACTTTCGAGCCTGCCATGAAAGACGGCCGGCCGGTCGCCGTACAGATCAACGTGGAAGTCCGATTCAGCTTGTATTGAAGCTTGCAGATTACAAAAAGGCCGCGAGCAATCGCGGCCTTTTCTATTTCGGGCAGCGATCATTCCCGCAGATCAACATGCTGAACGTTCTCGATCGGCCTGCCCAGAAATCGAGCACCCAGCCGGCGAAACTTCTCAACTGAATCAGTCACAAAGAAACCGATTTTTGCTTCTCCTTCAGCGTGTTCTCCGTTCAGGGCTGCGGCGCCATGGGCAGTCGCTTCCGCCGAGTCGACTATCTTCACACTGGCCGGAACAATCCGCGAGAGCAAGGGTTTGATCAGAGGATAGTGTGTGCAGCCCAGCAGCAGGACGTCGGCCGAGCTGAAATCGTGACCAAAGGCTTCATCGAGGTAAATGCGTGCCACCTGTTCGGTAATCGGGTGGTCAACCCAGCCTTCTTCGATCAAGGGAACCAGCAACGGACAAGCCTTTTCAAATGTCTTCAGCGCCCGCCTTGAGAGCGCCGCCTGATAGGCGTGGCTGCTCACGGTAGCTTCCGTTCCGATCACCACCACCCGTTGATTTTTGCTGAGGCGAGCCGCGCTCTCCGCTCCCGGCTCAATCACCCCCAGAACTGGTATTCCGACCCCTGATTCAATCTGCGGGAGCGCCAGCGCGGTCGCCGTATTGCAAGCCACCACCAGCAGGGTAGCGCCGCGCGCCTGCAGAAACCGGGCGGCCTCCACTGCATACCGCGCGACTGTCTCAGCAGATTTTGATCCATAGGGAAGACGCGCCGTATCACCGAAGTAGCTGTAATCGGCTGCGGGCAGGTGCTCAAGTAACGCTTTAAGAACGGTCAGGCCACCGAACCCGGAATCGAACACCCCGATATGAGACTTGGACAATGGTCTTTACCTAGGTCGATCATAGCGTACAATCCAGCGCGTTCGGCTTCACCATCCAGGTGCGAAGTTTTCTTATGCGTCCAGTCGGCGTCACTCTCATCGGTGGATTTGAGCTTTTCATCAGCAGCTTGCTTCTAGTGCTTGCGATAACGGCATTTCTGGGTTTCGGCGTCTTAAGCGCGATCTTGGGAAGCACTGCACGAATCGGTGGTCCCGCAATGCCTTTCCTGGCCGGCGCAGGAATAGTCACTGGATGTATCGTGCTGGTTCCCAGTGCGCTGTTTGGCTTGCTGGGCTGGAACCTGCTTCGCATGAAGGAATGGGCACGTATGGCTACCTTTGTCCTGGCAGTCCTCGGCGCGGTCGGCGCTGCATTGGGACTGATATCAGCAATTGCCCACCTTCGGCCGTTTTTCATTATGGCTACGACGATACGGTTGATCATGAACCTGGCAATCATCTGGTATCTGAATCAACCCCAGATCAGGCAATTGTTCAACCGCAGCAGGCCCGTACTCAACCGTTAGCTATTCGGTGCGGGAGACTTGCAGAACTTGTGAGCCAGCAGACTTCAAGGCTCTTTCGCAGCATGGTCCCAATGGAATCGGTGCGCCATGCGGACAAGTGCGGGGATGGTTGAGGAAGGTGCAGATCTTATGGGTCGCCTCGGGTGAAAGGATGTGCTCAAACTTACAGGCCTGCTGCTCGATCTCCGATTCGCTCTCGAGCGCCAGGCTGTCGGTGAAAAGTCGTTCAGCAAGGCGATGGCGGCGAATGATGTCGCTGGCTTTCTGCCTGCCGCTGGGCGTGAGCTCGATCACCATGCTGCCGTCGCCGCTGGCGGTTGAGGGCGGCTTCAGCGCATCATGGCAGGGATTCACGAATGGCTTGTGATCGTGCGGCTGCGGCGGATGCGGCACTGCGGTCAACAGACCCATCTCTTTCATCTTCTCAATGGCGATGTCCACCGGCAACGCTCCGTGTACTTCCATTCGCCCCAGCTCAGCGATCTGGCCGTGCTCTTCAAGCACCCAGAGTTCTTCCAGCACTTCATCCAATTGCTCTTCATCCGCCAGCGAGAACATTTCCACTGGGGCGATTTTTCCGTGATGCAACTCGATGCGGCGATCGGCCAGTCGCGCCACCACCGGGTCGTGCGTCACCATGATGATGGTCCGTCCCTGCCCGTGCAGTTCGCGTAACAAGCGGAGGACGATCTCTTCATTGGCCGCATCCAGATTCCCTGTAGGCTCATCGGCCAGAATAATTTTCGGGTCGTTGATCAACGCCCTCGCGATGCACACGCGCTGCTGTTCACCGCCTGAAAGCTGGGCAGGAATGTGCTCGGCACGATCTTTCAGGCCCACCCGCGCCAGTGCCGATAAGGCCTCATCTTCGTCGGTCATGCTATGGAAGTACTGAGCCAGCATGATGTTTTCAACTGCGCTGAGGTAGGGAATCAGATGGAAGTGCTGAAAGATGAAGCCGATTTTTTCCGCGCGCACCCGGCTCAGGGACGCAGTCGAGATCGACGCGATATTTTCGTTGTCCAGCCAGATTTCACCGGAGTCAGGCCGATCCAGACAGCCGATCAGATTTACCAGGGTCGATTTCCCCGAACCGGAAGGGCCCATGATCGCCAGCCACTCGCCGGGTTCGACGTGAAGCGAGATGTCGTCGAGCGCGCGAATCACTCCACCACGCTCGGCCTGCGCCGGATAGTGCCGCCTGACATTGTCGAGCCTGATCATCTCACTCGCCCCTCAGAATGTTAGCAGGCTCAATTCGCCCCAGCAGCGACATGGGAACGGCGGCCGCCAGTAGTGCGATGGCAATGCTCCCGAGTAATACGGGAGGAAAAACCAGCAAGCGCGGACTCAGCGCGGTGTCAAAGTTAGAGTGGCTGATCCATGCAGCAATGCCCGTTCCCCCCACGAACCCGATCACTCCTCCCCCTGCACCCAGGGCGGCAGCTTCAGCCGCAAAGAATCCATGTATCGTCAGATTCGAAGCGCCCAGCGCCTTCATCACCGCAAAGTCACGGCGACGGTCGAGCACCCACCCGGTAAGCGTTGCCAGCACGCAGAGTGATGCAGTGATCACGATGAAAATTGCCGCGAACAGCAGTGTCGAACGCATTTTTCCGAGGATGCGCGTTTCTCCTTCGACCAGTTGACGTACCGGCCTGACCTCGGCGTCCGGCACGGCCGTCTCTATGTCATGCATGACAGCATTGATTTGCGCTGCTGGTCCCGAAACGGCAACCTCCGCAGTCGAAGCAGGAACGCCCGTCCAGGTCTGAAATTCATCCAGGCCGATGAAAATTCGACTGTCTTCCGATGATCCGGTGCGCAGTATACCGGCCGGGTTCAGCACTATTTTGCGTTGCTGAAAACTGAGCTCAAATGGCTTGCTGGCCGACACCAGTCCGGCCGCTTTTGCTCCGATAAGCGCGTCGTGGGCCGAGACCGGCCAGCCGGTCGTTTCCCACCAGGTGTCCTGCTTGCGCACCCCAGGCAAGTCGGTTCCTGCGACCACCACTGCCTGATCTTCGGAGGTCCGAGCCACCACATACGCGAAGGGCACAGCCTGGCCACGGCCTCCAAGCACGCGCCGAATGCGCTCCAGGGCGTCCGGCGGGAGCTGCCCGGATTTTGCGGCCACGATGACGTTCGCTCCGTAGTTGCGAAACTGCCTCTGCAGCTTGGCTTGAACATCGGTAAACAGAAGCAGAATCGCGGTGGCCGCAGCAGCGGCAACCGTCATGGCGGCCAGTGCAGCCGCGGTGCGCTGCCGCTGGCGTAGCGCTGCCCGCAGCAGCAGGCGCAGAAACATAGAAGCCGATCTGCGGCGTTGGCCCGATGGTTTCACCCTTCTCCTCGCAGCACATAAGCCGGATCAAGCGAGAC
>QHZY01000081.1 GCA_003224855.1 Acidobacteriota bacterium
TTCCATCTGCGAATAATGGATGTTGGCGATTTTCAGCTGCGCTTCTGCCGCCTCCGGCATGTTGGGGAAGAAGGTGATGAAATCGCGGTATTCCGCTTCTGCCTGGGCCAGCGCTCCCGATCCACCCTCCGCGTACCAGGAATCCGCCACCGCCAGCTTGGCGCGCGCCAGGTACTCAGAATCCGGATAAGTATTGATCATGGTCTGAAGAGTGATGCGGGCCACTTCGAAGCGATTGTGCTTCATGGCGTCCATGGCGCGGTCAAACAGGACCTTGTCTGACTGCTTTGAGTTAACATCGGCCAGCGGATTGTGCACTTTCTTGTTGGTGCACGCGGCAGTGAAAACCAGCACAACCGCAAGGATGACAACAACTGAAGAACGCCTCAGCATGAATACCTCAGAGCTCCGGGATACCTTTTAGTTTACTTGAGGAACATCGCTAAACCCTGGCCAGGCTAGCCTCGACCGCAGCCTTCAGCAGGTTTTGCGCATTAATCTTTGGATCACCGCGACCGAACACGGCGTTGCCCGCTACCAGAATTTCTGCTCCCGCCCGCACCACCTCGGCCACCGTATCCAGTCCGATGCCACCATCTACTTCGATGCGGTAGTTGTAGCCATGCCGCGACCGTAATTCCGCCAGCCTTCGTATCTTGTGCAGAGCATTAGGAATAAAACTCTGCCCGCCGAAGCCCGGGTTGACGGACATGACCAGAATGTAATCTGCGATCCCGAGTACCTCGCTCAAGGTCTCAACTGGAGTTGCCGGATTAATCACCACGCCCGCCAGGCAATCATGACTCTTGATCAGGTGCAGTGTGCGGTCGAGATGCCGGCAGGCTTCCTGATGAACTGATATCCAGTCCGCACCAGCCTCGGCAAACTCAGGAATGTATTGATCAGGATTTTCGATCATCAGATGGCAATCAAGCGGCAACTCGGTCGCCTTCCGCAACGACTTCACTACCGGCGGGCCGATGGTGAGATTGGGTACAAAGTGGCCGTCCATGATATCGACATGGATAAGCGTCCCGCCGCCCTCGGTGGCGACCCGCACTTGATCGCCCAAGCGGGCAAAATCAGCCGACAGAATAGATGGCGCTAGCTCGATCAAAATGCCCAGCCCTCTGCAAAAGTTTACCACCGACATGCCGATGGAGGGCCGGGCGCCCTCGCCCGGGTCTCGATCGCTAACACTTTCTGAGGGGCCGGGCGTTCTCGCCCAGCTCATCCCGTAACCTTTCCCTGCCTCGCGCGTTATAACTTCAGAAGCAGATTATGGCGGTCCGTCGCGCAGCAACGAAGGCGCCCTCTGAATTCGTGGACGAACGTGTGCTCGTTGAAGCCGCCCAGCGCGATCCGGCGAGTTTCGGAGCGTTATACGAGATTCATTTCGAACGCATTTACGCTTTCGTTATCCGGCGCGTGCGGGATCGCGAAGCCGCCGAAGATCTGACGTCCGAGGTCTTTCACAAAGCGCTCTCCAGTCTGCCGAAATATGAATTCCGCGGCGCGCCGTTCGCATCCTGGCTTTATCGGATTGCCGCCAACGCCATCGCCGATTCCGCCAAGTCCGGTGGACGCGAGATCTCGGGACGGGAAATTGACTGCGAAGGCCATCCGTCGCCCGACCTCGAAGATATTGAACAACACGCCCGCCTGTTCCGATTGGTGGACGATCTGCCGGGCGAACAGCGCCGAGTGGTGTTTGCCCGCTTCGTGGACGAAAAAAGTATTCGCGAAGTCGCCCAGGATCTGGGCAAGACTGAGGGCGCTATCAAGCAACTCCAGTTCCGCGCGCTTACGACTTTACGCAAACAAATGGAGGGTGCCCATGCCTAAGCGCTCTCTGATCGATCAACTCGAGCAGGAAATCCAGGCCATGCTGGAAGGAAACAATCTCGATAGCGCAGCCGAGACCGCAGCCCTGTTGCGGGTTGCCGAACAGCTGCGTGACCTGCCTCGCGAAAACTTCAAGGCTCGACTGAAGGCCGAGCTGGAAGGGAAATCATCTATGTCCGCCATCGCTGAACCAACTTCTGCAGTTCGTACGGTCGCTTCCCCGAGGCTGACCTTCAAAGACGCCGCCAGGGCCATCGAGTTCTACAAGAACGCCTTCGGAGCCAAAGAGCTGATGCGGTTTGACACGCCCATCGGAATCCCGCATGCCGAGATCATGATCGGCGAATCGCTGATCATGCTATGCGACGAATGGCCCGAGGGCGGACGCTTTAGCGCCCAGACCTCAGGCAGCTCTCCTGTCTCCATGTCTGTGCAGGTTCCTGACGTCGAGGCGTTCGTTGACCGTGCCATAGCCGCGGGCGGAAGGCTGGAACGGCCGATCTCAAATCAGTTTTACGGATATCGCGAAGGCACGGTGCTCGATCCTTTCGGCTATTCCTGGCGCTTCTTCAAGGTGGTGGAGGAAATGCCGGTTGAAGAAATGCACCGCCGCATGCAGCAGATGATGCAGCAGCCCCCGGCTGAAAAGCCTGCGGTAGACCCGGTTCCCAAAGGCTTCCGCAGTGTGACGCCCTACCTGATCGCAGAAAACGGGCCGGCACTGGTGGAATTCGCCAAACGTACTTTCGATGCAGAAGAAGTTTTTCAAACTACCGGCTCAGCCGGCGGGCTGCACGCCGAAGTGCGTCTTGGAGATTCCATGCTGATGATCGGTGGCGGAATCCCCGGGCGCGACTCCCGCGTCACTCCCAACACCACGGCACTCCACGTTTACGTAGAGAACGCCGACGCCGTTTACGAAAAGGCGCTGGCCGCGGGCGCCACATCTATTTACGCGCCGCAAGATCACGATTACGGCGAACGCTCCGGAAGCGTGAAAGATCCGGCCGGGAATTTCTGGTACATCGCCACGCATAAAGGCCAGAGCTACACGCCCAAGGGTCTGAACAGCGTGAATGTCTATCTGCACCCGGTACGCGTTGAACCAGTGGCCAACTTCATCAAGCGCGCATTCGGCGCAGTCGAGATCGAGAAGTACGCTTCTCCGGATGGCGTTGTGCATCACGCCGAGTACCAGGTGGGCACGTCGATGATCGAAATGGGAGAAGCGCACGATCGCTACCAGGCGATGAAGAGCATGTTTTATCTTTACGTGCCGGAGTGTGACGCGGTCTATCAGCGTGCTTTGGCCGCAGGCGCCACCTCGCTGTTCGAACCGAAAGATCAGGCTTACGGCGATCGCAGCGGCGCTGTGACTGACCCGTTCGGCAACCAGTGGTACATCGCGAGCCGAATCAAGAACGTATAAGCCTGAGGATCATCGCTTCGCGTTCTCTCGCGTGCGCTTCAACCCGGTACGCAGGCCGCTCTCGATGATCTTCTGATAGCCGCCCTCGTCCATGGTTTGCATCACCGTAGCGGCGATGCCGCCCGGCGTCGCCGCTTCTTTCAGAAGTTCGTCTAATGAAGCCGAAGCTTCGCGCCACGCCACAATGCCGTCTGCCAAGGCATGGGCGGAGGCGAGCAGCGCCGTTTTTCGATCGAGTCCAAGCTCTTCCGCCGCTTGCGCCAATGCAGCCAGCGCGTGGTAGCCGTGGCTGATGGAGTAAGTCACGGTAAACGCGTTGAATTTCTCCTCCGGCAATTTCATAACTCCACCGACACGCTCAAACAGATCAGTCACTTCCTTCTGCAAATTTCGCGGCAGGCCAGATTCGAACGCAAGGGCCGTGAGCCCTTTGCCGAAGCGAGCTGCAGGGCTCGGCATCGCGCGCACCCATGGCACGCCTGGCAGCCATTGCCGAAGCTTCCTGAGCGGAATCCCGGCCGCCAGACTGATTGCACACACCGTCGATCTTGGCGGACCTATCACTCCCAGCAATTCGCGCACCGAGTCCGGCCGCACAGCGATTACCAGCAGACCGGCCTGCGCCACCGCGCGATGCAGATCGAGCTCGATGCCTACGCGATATTTCCTGCGCAGCTCTCGCAGCTTCTCCGGATTTCGATCGTGAACAATGATCTGCGGAACAATGATCTGCGGAACAATGATCCGCGGAACGATGATCTGCGGAGCGATGATCTCCGCTTGACCTTGAGTGAGACGCAGGCCCGCAATCAGGGCGCTGGTTATGCGTCCGCCACCCAGAAATACCAGAGCCTTCAAACCAGCTCCGTGCAGGCGGCTTCAGCCGCAGCCAGCAGTTTCTGAATGTCTGCTTCAGTGTGGGCGGTTGAGATGATCCAGTGCAGCCCGTTTGAAGGCGTCATGTAGATGCCCTGATCGAGCACGCTGTGCACGAATTGCGAGTAGCGTGCAGTATTCACGTAACTGCAGTAGTCGCGATAATCGAAGATGTAGTCACGCTCAGTGAAATAAATCTGAAACATCGGTCCGAAGCCCTGCACTAGAGCTTTCACTCCGCACTTTCGAAAAATCTCTCGTAGCCCACTCACAGCCGAATCCCCAATCGCGTGCAGCCTTTTGTAGGCGCCTTCAGCGGCGAGCAGATCAAGGTTCGCAGCCACAACCTTCATCGTCAACCGATGGCCATTGAACGTGCCATAATGCAGCACCATGCCGTTGTCATTGTCCCACCGCATGCGGTCAAGAATCGCGCGCGGTCCCGCTACCGCGCCCACCGGAAATCCTGCGCCCAGCGCTTTGCCGAACGTGCTGAGATCGGGCTGCAGCCGGTAGTACTCCTGGCATCCTCCGGGCGCGTAACGAAATCCGGTCACAACTTCATCCAGAATGAACAGCGCCCCATGGCGATGCGCGAGTTTCTGCACCTGCTGCAGATATCCCTCGCGCGGCAGGATGCAGCCCATGTTGGCCATGATCGGTTCGGTGATGATGGCCGCGAGGTCATCTCCGTGACGCCGAAGAATGTGCTCCAGCGACTCCAGATCGTTCCACGGAGCGATCACAACATCATCAAACACTTTTGCCGGAATGCCGGCCGAATCGGGAATCCTGGCCGGATCGTGTCGCGGGCCCAATCGCTGCGGTGAATGGCCATGCGCATTCAGAAGATAAGCATCGTACCAGCCGTGGTAATGTCCCTCGAACTTCAGAAATTTATTGCGCCCGGTATGTGCGCGCGCCAGCCGCAGCGCCAGCATGGCAGCTTCGCTGCCGGTGTTGCAGAAGCGCACGGCTTCCGCGGTTGGCACCATTTTGCAGAAGCGCTCAGCGGCTTCGATTTCCGCAGAAGTGGCAGCCGCAAAGTGGGAGCCGGCAGCCATCCCTTCCGAAACAACTTCTACCAACCGGGGGTGCGCATGTCCGTGAATCAGCGCTCCGAATGACATCATAAAGTCGATGTATTCGTTGCCGTCCGCGTCCCACACCTGCGAGCCGCGGCCGCGCTCCAGGTAAATCGGTCCCGGAGAATAAACCGCCGCGCCGCGCGACGGAGAGTTCACCCCTTCCACCAGTCGCTGCTGCGCGCGCTCGAACAGTTGCTGCGAACGGATGTGATTACGAGTTCTGGTAGCTTGCGTCAAACGGGATCACTCCCCCTCGCCCACCTTCAGCACCGCAAGAAATGCTTCCTGCGGAATGTCCACCCGGCCGATGCGCTTCATGCGCTTTTTGCCTTCTTTCTGTTTTTCGAGCAGCTTGCGTTTGCGGCTGATGTCGCCGCCGTAGCATTTCGCGAGCACGTTCTTGCGCATCGCAGCTACAGTTTCGCGGGCAATGATCTTGGCGCCGATCGAAGCCTGAATAGGCACTTCGAACATCTGCCGCGGAATCAGCGCGCGCATTTTGGAAACCAGCGACTTGCCACGCTCGTACGCGAACTCGCGGTGCACAATGATCGACAAGGCATCCACCGGCTCGCCCGCAACCAGAATATCGAGCTTGACCATAGGCGACTCCCAACTGCCGGAGAGGTGATAGTCAAGCGACGCGTATCCGCGTGAAACAGATTTCAGGCGATCGTAAAAGTCGAGCACGATTTCGTTCAGCGGCAGCTCGTACTGCAGCATCACCCGGTTGGCGCTGACGTACTCAAAGCTTTTTTGTTTGCCGCGTTTTTCTTCCACCAGTGCGAGAATTCCGCCGACATATTCTTCGTTGGTGAGAATGGTCGCGAGGATCACCGGCTCCTCGATCTTTGCGATCTCGCTCGGGTTCGGCCAGCGCGAAGGATTATCCACCTCGATCACTTGGCCATCGGTTTTGGTGATCTGGTAGCGGACGCCAGGCGCAGTTGTGATCAGCTCGAGATTGAACTCGCGCTCCAGCCGCTCCTGGATAATCTCCATGTGCAACAGCCCCAGAAAGCCGCACCGGAAGCCGAAACCGAGTGCTGTCGAACTTTCCGGCTCAAAGAAGAATGACGAGTCGTTGAGCCGCAATTTGTCCAGCGCCTCGCGCAGTTGCGTATGCTCGTGAGCATCCACCGTGTAGAGGCCGGCAAAAACCATCGGCTTGAGTTCTTCAAAGCCGGGTAGGGGCTCGATCGCAGGATTCGCCTCGTCGGTGATGGTATCGCCAATTTTTGTATCGGCGACGTTCTTGATGTTGGCGATGATGAATCCCACTTCACCGGCCACAAGTTCTTCAATCTCCACCGGCTTGGGTGTCAGCACGCCCAGGGTTTCCAGATCGAAAACGCGCCCGTTCGACATCAGCCGAATCTTCCCGCCCTTGCGAAGGCGTCCCTGGAAAACCCGCACCAGCACGATCACGCCGCGATAGGGATCGAACCACGAATCGAAGATCAGCGCCTGCAGCTGGTTTTCAGGATCGCCTTTCGGCGGCGGCACGCGCTTCACAATCGCTTCGAGCACATCGGGCACGCCCTGCCCGGTCTTGGCGCTGATCAACACTGCGCCGGAAGCATCAAGCCCCACTGCGCCTTCGATCATTTCCTTAGTGCGCGCGACGTCCGCGCTGGGCAGATCGATCTTGTTGATAACAGGAATAATCTCCAGCCGGTTGTTGATGGCCAGATACGCATTGGCAAGCGTCTGCGCTTCCACCCCTTGCGAGGCATCGACCACCAGCAAAGCGCCTTCGCACGACGCCAGTGATCGCGAAACTTCGTAAGAAAAATCCACGTGCCCGGGCGTGTCGATCAGATTCAGCTGATAGAGTTCGCCATCCTGCGCGGTGTACGCCATGCGCACCGCGTGCGCTTTAATGGTGATGCCGCGCTCCCGCTCCAGGTCCATGGAATCCAGCACCTGCGCCTGCATCTCGCGAGCCGTCAGCGAGCCGGTCAACTCCAGCAGGCGGTCCGCCAGCGTCGACTTCCCATGATCAATATGTGCAATCACAGAAAAGTTGCGGATGTGGGAGGACTTCATGAGTGGTAAACATCGATTTTAGCAGGCGCAAACCAAGCTGCCTCTACTGCACGAACTGGCGCGCCTGGCCCGCGCTCCACGGATCGTAATTAACGAAGAAGCGGACTCGGTCGCTGATGGGCGGGTGATCATAAAAAAGAAAAACATAGAGCGGGTCAGGCGCGGGATCGGCAAGGTAGAGTTCGCCGGCCTTCTGAAACGAACGCGCGGCGGCCTGGCCGGCGTCGGGCACGATGCCGTGGACAACTTCCTGTCCGTAGAGATCGGCCTGGTGTTCTACATAGCGGCTGAAGGTGTTGCTGGCCACGCTGCCGACAAAACCAAAAATCGAGATGACGAGCAGCAGCGCCGGAAGAGAGGCGAGATCGTCGAGCCCGCGAATGCCCCAGCCCTGGCCGTATCGCGCCAGCAGCGAGCCGATGGTGCGATAGCCGGCGTAAAGCAGCAACAGGGTCAGCAAAGCTCCGAACGCCAGGCCTTTCCAGACGTGATGCAGAACGTAATGGCCGAGCTCGTGGCCGAAATCTGAGGTGACTTCATCCGGAGTTTCCTGCTGAAGCGTGGTGTCCCAGATCACCACGCGCTTCGACGCGCCGATGCCGGTGACGTACGCGTTGGTGGCATTGGTCTTTTCGCTGGCCTTCATCCAGAACATGCGCTCGGGGGGAATCTGCTGGCCGGCGTGCTGCACCACGCGCTCAAGCTGAGTCACGAGTTCCGGAGCTTTACTGGCGAGCGGCTGATATTCAAAGAACAGCGGATCGATCACATATGGCTCGGCGAAAAAGACAACCAGAAAAATTGGAATCGAGATCAGCCAGAAATGAAACCACCAGCGGCGCGGGCTGCGGCGGATCACCGTGTACAAGATCCAGGTGAGAGTGCCGCCAAACAAAATGAGCAGCGCCTGCACTTTAACCCAGTCGCCGAGCCACGAGCCCCAAGGCTGCACCGAGATGCGGTAGAGCCGCATCACCCAGTGATTAACCGCTTCGAGTGGAAGATCGAGCAGGCCGATGGTCAGGGCCAGCAGCGCTGTAAAGATAAGAGCCTGCAAAAAGCGATTGCCGGTGCGCGATTCGGCCCAGTCGCGAAATCGGGCGGAGAGGCGCGTCTTGAGAATCAGCCAGAGCACCAGCAGGCCGTAAAACAATCCGGTGATCTGGTAAGCGAAGCGGAAACGATTCAGATTGCGCGCCTTGCGATAGAGCTCGGGAGAGAGCGTGTAGGAGTTGATCTTCTGCCTGGGGCCTTCCTTTGCCGGTATCTGAGCGTGGCATGGGGTTGAAACCGAGATCGCAAGGAAGATGAAGGCGAGAACGAGCTGACGCATCGCGAATAAGCTTACAGACATGGTCGGCCGGCTAACAACAGAAGCGGAGTGATCGACTCTGAAGTGGCATGTGGTGCATTCACCCGAAAATGTCCCACGGTTTAGAATGAACTATGCGTTATCTGGTCAGGGCAAGGGTTCTTCCTGAAAAAGAGCACGAACTGGTGGATGCCATCGAACACAAGACACTGGGCCGGGGTTCCGTTGCTGAAGGCGAGTATTTGAGAAATATGAGTGATGCACGCCTGCACCCGGACGGGACAGCACGGTGGGTAGAGGTGTGCTACTGCCCGACGCCATTACTCGAAGAACGGGCGTATTGGGAGCAATATTTCGAGCTCACCAAAGTGCAGGACGCGCACGATCGCCAAAAGTGCCGCGACTACAACGGATCGGAGCCATGGGCGTGCGGCGAATGTGATTGCACGACGCGTCTCGAATCTAAACTCAGTGCCACGGGTAAGCCGTTCCTTCCTTTTTTGAAGAACTGCCGCAAATAGTCACCTTCAGTCACGAAGACATCACCGTCAGCAGGGGCAATAAAACAATCCGGTGATCTGGTACTCAACTGTTTTTCGTGAATACTTGAGCTGAGGGTGGCGACGCTACGCCACCGATTGAATTTCAGACCGGGTCCGATCCTTCTTGCTCATGATGGCGATCGCCAGTGGAATCGTGGTGAACCCTCCTACGAGTGTCAGAGCTATTCCAGCTGCTTTCATTGCATCCTTGCTAAGCCGCTTTGAAATCAACATGCCAATACCCGCGCCAAGTGCAACCCGGGTCCCCGTCCAAAGGATCATCTCCGGTAAAGTAATGTTCCTTTCAATCATTGCTCCTCCTTAAGGGTAGATAGGAAATTTGGTGTTTGGATGCGGGCAGCCGAGGTCGGGATGGCGAGATAGATTGTGTGCTGCCCTGAGTTATAGTGTGCCCGGCAAACCGGCGCAGGAATGCGATCTGCCGGGCACAGAAAGTCAGGCTGCCGCTTTAAGAGACTGTTGTACGGATTTCACAAATTTCAGCAGGTCGGCGTTGACTTCATCCTGGTGCGTAGCCGTAAGGCCATGGGGCCTGCCCGGATAGTAAATTTCCTGCGCACCTTTGATGAGTTTGGCCGATTTCTTTGCTGAATCCTTTATCGGCACGATCTGGTCGTCCTCGCCGTGCATCACCAGTGTTGGCACGTCGAACTTCTTGAGATCCTCGGTGAAGTCGGTCTCGGAGAATGCCTTGATGCTGTCATAGGAGTTCTTGAGACCGGCCTGCATGCTCCACAGCCAGAACTGGTCCAGCATCCCTTGTGACACCTTGGCACCGGCCCGGTTAGCGCCGTAGAACTGCACGGCAAAGTCTTTGTAAAACTGTGAGCGGTCGTCGAACAGGCCCTTCCGCAGTCCATCAAACACCTCAATCGGAATCCCCTCAGGGTTGGAAGCGGACTTCACCAGGATCGGTGGCACGGCAGCAATCAGTACTGCTGCGGCCACTCGCTTTGTGCCGTGGCGCCCTATGTAGCGCGCAACCTCGCCTCCTCCAGTTGAGTGACCGACCAGGATGGCATCGTTGAGATCAAGCGCTTCTATCACCGCCGCAAGATCATCGGCATATCCATTCATGTCGTTTCCGTACGACGCCTGACTCGAACGGCCATGCCCGCGCCGGTCATGCGCAACCGCGCGGAAACCATTCTGGACGAGAAAGAGCATTTGTCCGTCCCATGCATCCGCATTCAGCGGCCATCCGTGCGAAAACGTGACCACCGGGCCGCTGCCCCAGTCTTTGTAATAGATGGTCGCGCCATCTTTTGCTGTAATCGTGCTCATATAAATTTCTCCTTGAATTGTTTTTCTGTGAAACGGAAATGGCTGCGTTTTATTTACTTCGTGGGCACCAAAACAGGAGCGCCTTTGTCTTTCACGAAGAACACCACGAATTTCGCAGGTTTGGTTTTGCTCGCGTTTCGCCCAACCACGTGAACATCATCTGGGCCTTCGTAGAAAGTCTGACCAGGCGTTAAGGTTACTTCTTTGCCGCCTCTCACCTGCATCACGATCGTACCTTCCAGTACATAAACAAACGCATGTGCATTGTGGCGGTGTATGGGGTCCACGCTGCCGGGCGGATATTCCACGGTGAT
>QHZY01000190.1 GCA_003224855.1 Acidobacteriota bacterium
CGTAGAGATTGCCGCGGGTCACAGCATTCCCTTTAAAGTGACATTCACTCCTTCCGCCAGCGGAGCGGCAAAAGGCAGCCTGACTTTCATAACCGATGCTGCAGTCACTCCCGCTTCGCAAGTGCTTACCGGAAGCGGTTCATCCCATCTAATATCACTTACGTGGCAGCCCAGTTCCTCCGCGGTGATCGGATACAACATCTATCGCGGAACCCAATCAGGTGGGCCATACTCCAGGCTGAATTCATCTCCACTTTCGTCCGACAGATACGATGATGATGGAGTGCTGTCGGGGCTGACATATTTCTATGTTCTGCGATCCGTGAGTGTTGACTCGATAGAAAGCTCAGCCTCGAACCAGGCTGCCGCAACCGTCCCGTAGAGTAAAAGGCGGTGATTTCCTCATTCGAATACTTCTGCTTCTCTGAAACGCCTTGCTGCCGCATCCTTTGCCGAGAGAACTGGCTGACCCTGAACTTCCCAATCGATGGCCAGGTCCGGATCGTTCCATAGGATCACCCGTTCTGATCCCGTATCGTAGAAGTCGCTCGACTTGTAAAGCACGTGCGCGGATGGAGACCGCACGAGAAAACCGTGAGCAAATCCGCGCGGTATATAAAACATGAGCTTGTTCTCACCGGAAAGGACTGCTTTGCAATATTGCCCAAAGGTAGAAGATGCTCGGCGCAGATCGACCGCCACATCCACGATCTCGCCTGACACGACACGCACCAGTTTAGCCTGCACATTGCGCAACTGGTAATGGAGGCCGCGAAGCACATTCGATGCGGAGTACGAATGGTTGTCCTGGACGAACTGGTCAGTAACTCCTGCCTCCGCCATCGAATGCTGGTTGTAGCTTTCGAGAAAAAAACCGCGATCGTCTTCATAGACTCGCGGCTGAATCAGCAAGACACCCGGTAAGCCGGTTTGGTTAATCGTGAACTTGGCGCTGGGCTGCGGCGCCATCAGAAGATTTTCTCGCGCAACAATTGTAAGAGGTATGTCCCGTAGCGATTCTTACGCATCGGTTCGGCTATTGTTGCCAGTTGCTCAGCCGTTATGTAGCCATATCGGTAAGCAATCTCTTCCGGACAGGCGATCATAAGCCCCTGACGAGTCTCCAGTGTCTGGATGAAGAGCGAGGCTTCCAGCATGGTCTCGTGGGTGCCTGTATCAAGCCACGCCATTCCGCGTCCCATCACCACCACTTCCAGTTGATTCCGCTTGAGATATTCCCGGTTCACGTCTGTGATTTCTAATTCTCCCCGAGCCGACGGTCTGAGCGAAGCTGCGATCTCACTCACCTGATTGTCGTAAAAATACAGTCCGGTAACTGCGTATCTTGATTTGGCTTGCCTGGGTTTCTCTTCAATGCTGAGCGCGCGGCCGTGCGCATCAAACTCGACTACCCCGTAACGCTCCGGATCGTGCACTGGGTAGGCGAACACTCGTGCCCCGGAGTGTTTCAGGCAGGCATCAGTAACGCTTTTCGCCAGATCGTGACCGTAGAAGATATTGTCGCCCAACACCAGCGCACAACAATTAGAGCCAACGAACTGGCGGCCGATGAGAAAAGCCTGGGCAATACCCTCAGGCCTGGCCTGGGCCGCGTACTGAAGGCAGATACCCAGACGTGAGCCGTCACCAAGCAGGTGCTCAAAAAGCGGCAGATCGGCGGGAGTGGAAATTATCAGAATGTCTCGGATACCCGCCAGCATGAGCGTAGTGAGCGGATAATAGATCATCGGCTTGTCGTAAATGGGAAGCAGGCTTTTGCAGACGGCGTGGGTGACAGGATACAGCCGCGTTCCCGACCCGCCCGCCAGAATGATGCCCCGATATGCGTTGTTTGCGCTCATTCGAAGACGACAACTCACCCAGTTGGTTGGGCAATC
>QHZY01000082.1 GCA_003224855.1 Acidobacteriota bacterium
AGATCCAACCAGATACACCGGCCCAACCGGACTCGATCGCACCCATCAGATCTCGTTTGGTGGCATCATGGAACTTCCTGCCAACTTCCAGCTTAGCGTCATCTCACATTTCTACAGCCCGCTGCCCTCGAGCTTGACACTGCCGGTTTCCGGCAATCCCGGTGGTATCTACGTTACCGATCTAACCGGCGACGGTACAGGAGATGGGAGTGTTGGTTCAAACGGCGGGCTTGGAGACCTGCTGCCAGGAACGAATCTAGGCTCTTTTGGCCGCGATGTTTCAGTTGGAAAGCTTAATCAGTTGATCAGTAATTACAACAACACGAATGTCGGTCAACCTACTCCTGCTGGTCAGGTGTTGATCGATAACAACTTGTTCACTCTTTCGCAGTTGCAGCAACTGGGTGCCGTCCAGCAGCCAATTCCGGCTGTGGTGCAGGGTGCGACCGGGCAAGACTGGCTTCGCGCCTTCGATCTCAGCTTCAGTTGGGCGTACAAGAAAGAACAATTTGAGCTCCGTCCCGGCATTTCCTTCTTCAACCTGTTCAACTTTGCCAATTTTGATGGCCCCGCAGCGCCGTTTAGCAGCGTCCTCGATGGTACTCCCGGGTCACCGAATGGCACCACCAATCCCCAGCCTGCGGCTAATCGCCTTGGGCTCGGTTCGGGTGTTTTTGGAGTGGGTTCTCCGCGAGTCATCGAATTTACGCTCAAACTGAACTTCTAGCCTCAGAACTCGTTTTCTCGTTCAGGCCGCCGGTGCTCCGGCGGCCTTTTTTTGTTCCTTCTCTCTTGTACAATGCTGCCATGCCTTTTCAGGGGAAAAATCGGGGGCGGCCGGCGCCTCCTGACAGCACTTCCGAAGAAGCCAACTACCTCAAGGCTTTAGGCGAGAAACAGAAACTGGTCAGCCTGAAACTGGCCGATGGCGAGGTTGTGCGCGGCTGGATAGAGTACTACGATAAAAACATGGTCCGCCTTACTCGCGAAGGTGAGCCCAATCTCTTCATCTTCAAACACGAAATCATGTACATCGCCGAAGACTCGAACAGGAAAAGATAGCGGCCACCGTGTGTTGCTGAAGCTCGTGCTGCCGATAAGAACTCCTGAAAGCTCCTGAATACTGAATCCTGCTGCATGAATTTCAACGAAAATTATTTACCACGAATGTCAGAGATTGCCCGCGAGGCAGGCGCTCTGCTGATGCGCCATTTCCGGGAGCGCGTGCTTATCGAATATAAGGGCGACGCCGACCTGGTGACGATTGCCGATCGCCAGTCTGAAGCCCTTATTCGCGAACGCATTCAGGCGCACTGGCCCTCGCACGACATTATGGGTGAAGAACAGGGTCTCGCCGATACCGGAAGCGAATATCGCTGGTATGTAGACCCGCTCGACGGAACCACGAACTTTGCGCACGGATTTCCGGTATTTTGCGTTTCTATGGCGCTCGACCATAAGGGAGAACGCGTCGCGGGTGTGGTTTACGATCCTACTCGCGATGAAATGTTCGCCTCTCAGAAGGGAAGCGGCGCCACCCTGAACGGAAAGCCGGTTCACGTTTCCAGGACCGCGAGACTGGCCGAATCCCTTGTGGCCACAGGTTTTCCCAGCCACAAGCGCCACAAGAACCCGAACATTTTCTTTTACCACCAGCTCACGCTGCGCAGCCACGGCGTGCGGCGTGCCGGTTCCGCCGCGCTTGATCTTTGCTACGTCGCCTGCGGCCGCTTCGATGGGTTCTGGGAGTTCAACCTCAATCCCTGGGACACTGCTGCCGGCGTGCTGATGGTGCAGGAAGCCGGCGGCCGGATCAGCGATTTCAAGGGCGGCAACTTTCAGCTGAGCAGCCGCGAAACCTTGGCCAGCAATGGCCTGATTCAGGAAGAGATGATCAGCGAATTTGGCAAAATCTTCGCTGGCCGTGGGCTGGAAGCCTTGCCTGATCCGCGAGAGTATTCCGCGAAGTTATGAAAACCTCGCTGTATTTTGTGCTGGCGCTTGTTTGCACTGCCGCGGCAGTCGATGCCGCCCAACATGACCGTAAGGCCTTCGATGAATGGAAACAAAAACTGGTTCGCGAGCGTAAAGAAGAATGGCTTCCGCTTGCAGGCTTGTTCTGGCTGAAACCCGGCGACAACAGTTTCGGCACTGATCCCAGGAGCGCCGTCGTGTTTCCGAAGGGCCCCACGAAAGCAGGAATATTTGTACTTGGCGGAAAAACTGTCACCCTGAAACTTGAGCCAGGCGTCCACGCAATCATCGCAGGAAAGCAAATCACCAGCGCGCAGCTTGAATCTGGCGATCATCCCACCACCGTCGAAATGGGCAGCCTGCGCTTCAAGGCGATCGTGCGCGGTGAACGGGTGGGAATTCGCCTCAAGGACGTCGACAGCGAAGCCGCGCGCAATTATGCAGGACCGGTATTCTTTCCCTGGAGCAGTCAATATCGCATTACGGCAAAATGGATCGCATCGGATGGCAAGCGCACGGTCGATGTGCCGAACGTGCTCGGAGATGTAATTGCTACTCCGATTGCGGGAACCGCCGTATTCCCATGGAGCGGAGAGGAACTTCGCTTGACTGCAATTATCGATGACGATCCGAAGGAGCTGTTTTTCATATTTAATGACCTGACCAGCAAGCATCAAACCTATCCCGGTGGTCGCTTTTTGAAGGCTGCCTCGCCCACCGGTGACAGCGTCGTACTCGACTTCAACCGCGCTTACAGCCCGCCCTGCTCGGTGACAGCCTATGCCACCTGCCCGCTTGCGCCTAAAGACAATCGCCTGCCGGTTGCGATCGAAGCCGGGGAGAAGTACGACCGGGCGGCGGGGCATCACTGAGCTTAAAAACGTCCTAGATCGCTGAGAACACAGAACCAGAGCCGGGAACCAGGCGCTCTTCTCAGCGCCCTCTTCAGCGTACTCTGCGGTCGTTCTCTGCGAGTCGCTCTGCGCCCTCTGGATCTAAGGTGGTCACGTACCGAGTTACAATTGTTCTGTGATCGATTCTTTGCTGGAACGGAAAATCGAAAAGCGGCCGGACAAAGTCCGCTTTCAGGGCCGGATTCTCTTCCTCACCGAAGACCCCGCATTGATCAAGCGTCAGCTCGCGGGCGAGGACCTTCCCTGGGACACGAAAAACCATCAAAATAATCCCAAGCTGCGCGACGACATCTCGACCGATGAAATCACTCCCGCCCACTACTGTTTCTATTTCGACCAGACCCTGGGAGAAATCCCATATCTGGGGTTGAAGTGTGGTGGCGAGCTTCCAATTGGTCGCCGAGACGTGCAACGAGGAGGCTTCGTTTGTGCGGTAAGTGGAAAGCGCCGCGGCAAAGGCTCCAGCCGCGAACAGTCGCCTTACGCTGAAATGTCCGCCGGCATCCAGCTGGTAATCGCAGAAAACATCGAGCGCATCTACCAGCAGAATTGCCAGAACCTGGGGCTGCTGACATCTACCAACTTCTCGCTGATCGACAAGGTTCGCAGCGGGGAAGATATTCCGCTTAGCGAATTCACGGCCGGTGAAGATGAGATTACCCGCCAGGTAATCGAGTACGGCGGGCTGTTTCCATTCAATGTTGCTCGTTTGCAGAAGAAAGTTTTCCTGCCGCCAATCAAAACCAGTCCCCGGCCCATGACCCTGGCGGAAAAAATCTTTAGCCGCCATATGATTGCAAATGCAAATAGAGAGACGGGCGTCCACGCCCGTCCGTCGGGGCCTGGCTCGGCTGAACCAGCTATCGGGCTCCCAGCCGTGAAGCCCGGCGACACCGGCTTCGCCTCTGCCGACCTGCGTTTTAGCCACGAATACGTCACTCCCATGGCGGCGATCTTCTTCGAGCACTACGTCGGAAAGGATGCCAAAGTAAACGATCCTTCAACTATTCTCTTTTTCCGCGACCACCTTACCTTCCTGGATGAAGTCATTTCCGAAGAAAAGAAGAAGCTTGGTCTGCTCGATCTGGCCACGCAACTCAAACTCAAGCAACAGGAGTTCGCGCAGAAACAGGGAATCAGGCTGCACGGCGAACTCAAGGACCGTAAAGGCTCTGAGGGTATCTGTCACTCCATCGTTCTGGAAAGCTATGCCTTGCCCGGTCAGCTCAATATCGGCTCAGACTCCCACACTCCCCACGTGGGCGCCGTTGGCTGTGTCGCGTTCGGCATCGGCACCACGGATGTCTTCAACTCCTGGATCACAAAAGACGTCCGCGTACGCGTGCCCGAGTCGGTGAGAATAATCGTACGCGGCAAAAGGCATCCGAATGTCACCGCCAAAGATTTCATCCTGAAGATTCTCAGCCTCGATTACGTGCGCAGCGGCAAAGCGTTAGCGAAAGTCATGGAGTACGCAGGCGAAGCAATCCAAGAGCTCAGCGTCGACGAACGCGCGACCATGACCAACATGGCGGCAGAGATCGGCGGATTTACCGGAATCGTCGCGCCCGACAAGAAAGTGGTCGAGTTTCTAATGGAACGTCGCGCTATGGATCGCAACCAGGCCGAGGCCATGATCGACGGCCTCTACAGCGATCCCGACGCTCAGTACGCAGAGATTATCGAACTCGATGCCGCCCAGATCACGCCCATGGTCGCAACCCCGGGCGATCCCGGTAACGGAAAATATGTTCGTGAGCTGAACACACCGGTGCCGGTCGAAATCGCCTACGGCGGAACTTGCACCGCCGGCAAGAACGAAGACATGGATATGTATGCCGCAGTCCTCGCCGATGCGCTGAAGCAAGGCAAGCGCGTGGCCGGCTCCGTTCAGTTCTATATCCAGTTCGGCTCTCAGGAAACACGCGACTACTGCATTCGCAAAGGCTATCTCGACATTTTCCAGAAAGCCGGCGCACATGTTATTGAACCCAGCTGCGGCGCCTGTATCAACGCCGGACCCGGCGTCTCCACCCGTCCGGATCAGATCGTTATCAGTGCACAGAACCGCAACTTCCCCGGCCGAAGCGGCCCCGGGCAAATGTACCTTGCAAGTCCGTACACCGTCGCCGCCAGTGCAGTGGCAGGCTACATTGTGGAGTACGAGCCGACTGCGGAGCGGGAATTGCAACCCGCGTAAGATTTCATTTGCGACCGGCTGTACGCTGTCGCTCATCCTTGCTAGAATCTTCGGTTCTGTTATAGTTCTGGCAAAGCCCCTAGTATGTCCAGTATCGGCTATTTTCGCGCTGGATGACCTGCCGGAAAAGTGGAAGGCCTTTACCGAGCGCAACGCTGCATATTACGGCCGCTGAGTTCTCTCCCCAGGCGCACCTAGCGAATCATGCGTGCGCTTTTTGTTTTGCTGCCATGCATTCATGTAGGGTAGCCGCCCTCCGCCCAGCCAGGCTCCGCGGTTCTTCTCCGGTTACAATTACATTCTGCGATGCCACTAAGAGAGTCCGAAGCGATCGTGCTGCGGACCTACCCGCTGCGCGAGTCCGACCTGCTGGTCACGCTGTTTACCCGGCTGGAAGGAAAAGTTCGCGGCGTTGCGCGCGCCGCCAAAAAGTCCAAACGCCGCTTTGGAGGGGCGCTTGAGCCGCTCACCGTAGTCAAGCTCTATTACGAGGATCGCGAGCGCCAGGAACTTGTCAGGCTTGACTCCTGTGAAGTGCTTGAGTCGCCCCTCGCCTCGACAGTCAGCTACCCACGCGCGGTTGCGCTTGGGCATGTAGCCGAGTTGCTGGATGAGTTGTTGCCCGACCGCGAGGCCAACGACGCTATTTTTCGACTTACGATCTCTGTTCTCGCTACTTTGCGTGAGCAGAATGTATGGCTGCCGATTACCTATTTCGAGCTCTGGATGACCAGGCTGGTGGGCTTTCTTCCCGAGTTGTCCGAATGTATGGCGTGCGGGCGTGAGCTTAATGGAAATCGAGCTTACTTTCATGCTTTGGCCGATGGCTTGATGTGTGCTGAAGATAAACGGCTAGCCTCGTCCGAGATGTCTGCTGAATCGCGTGCGCTCGCAGCACAGATGTTCCGCTCGCCGGTAGAAAGCTTCAAGGGAACGCAGTGGCCAAAGTCGCAGGCTGCCGATCTGCGGAAATTCCTGGTGCAGACGCTGCAACGCCATATTGAAAAGAAGCTGGTCACCGCGGGCATGCTGGAAAAGATTTGAACTTGTAAGGTCCCGGCAGGGCATCCCAATGAATGTGCTGTTCCGGGCACCTTCCGGCCCAGGGAATCTGCAGTTCATAAGGCAAGGCCCTGCGTTACAATCGAGAATCAATCACTCGTCCCAATAACACTTTGCACTCATCCGTTTCCAAGCCGCTCACTTTTCAGGAGCTTATCCTGCGCCTGCAATCCTTCTGGGCCGAGCGCGGATGCGTCCTGCAGCAACCCTATGATGTCGAACTGGGCGCTGGCACCATGGCCCCCGAGACCTTCCTGCGTGTGCTCGGGCCGCAGCCCTGCAAGGTCGCCTATGTGCAGCCCTCGCGTCGGCCGGCGGATGGTCGTTACGGAGAGAATCCCAATCGGCTCTTCAAGCACATGCAGTTGCAGGTCATCCTGAAGCCCCCGCCGGAGAATGTGCAGGAGCTCTATTTAGAGTCACTTACTGCAATTGGAATTGACCTTCGCCAGCACGATATCAAGTTCGAAGAAGATAATTGGGAATCGCCGACCCTTGGAGCCTGGGGCATTGGCTGGCAGGTCATGCTTGATGGTCTGGAGATCACGCAGTTCACCTATTTTCAGCAGTGTGGCGGAGTTGACCTTAATCCCATTTCCGCTGAACTGACCTATGGGCTCGAGCGTATCGCCGCCTTCCTGCAGGACGTGAATTCAATTTACGAAATTGTCTGGGCGCTCGAACCTCACAGCGGAGATGCCGTGAAGTACGGCGACGTGCGACTCGCCGATGAAGTGCAATTCTCGGTCTACAACTTCGAAAAGGCTGACGTCGAAAAGACCTGGAAGCACTTTGAGCTCTGCGAGTCGGAGTGCAAATCTTTGCTCGAGGCTTATGCCGTTTTAGAGAACAGTAACGCCGGGAAGAAGCGTTTCCCATTACTCGCGGCCTACGATCTCTGCCTCAAGTGCTCGCATCTGTTCAATATTCTGGATGCTCGCGGCGCAATCTCGGTCACCGAGCGTGTTGGCGTGATCGCGCGAGTACGCGTGCTGGCAGTGGGAATTGCGAAAGCCTGGGTGGATCAGCAAAAGCTGGACCAGCAAAAAGTGGACCAGCAAAAAGTGGATCAGCAAAAACAAGAACCCTCGGCCAATGGATTATCGAAGTCCGAACCTGCGTCCGAGTCGGCTCAAAGCGAGCTCTCGAAGGCTTTGTCGTCCTGAGGCTGCGCGAAAAAACGAAGAAACGAAGAAACGAAAACACGATCTATGCATTTGGTTGAACCAGAAAAAATTGCCGCCACCACTGCACCCGTAGGCACGGACGCCCTCAGCTCTCCAGGCGAGCGAAGCGCGGCGGCGCAAGCCCGTGAAGCCGCGCCCGTCATGGGCGGAACAAACTGATGCCCGACCTTCTGCTCGAAATCGGTTGCGAAGAAATTCCGGCGCGCATGATTTCTAATGCCCAGGCTGAATTACAGCAGCGCGTCACTGACCTGCTGAAGCGCGAGCGTCTTGGCACGGCCGGAAAAATCACTGCCCTCGATACTCCTCGCAGATTGGCCATCCTGGCGGAGAGTGTTCCCGCCGCACAACCCGACCTCATCGAGCAGATCACCGGGCCTGCCGTTTCGGTCGCTTTTAAAGACGGACAGCCTGGCCCGCCTGCTCACGCCTTCGCCAAGAAAGCCGGCATCAGCGTGGACCAGCTCGCTCGCGTCACCACCGCCAAAGGCGAATATCTTTCCGCTCGCATTACCAGGCAGGGTCGTCCTGTCTCGGAAGTTCTTGCCGAATTATTGCCCAGGGAAATCGCCACCCTTTACTGGCCCAAGAGCATGTACTGGCGCAGACCGGGCGAACGTTTTGTGCGTCCCGTCCGCTGGATCGTGGCTATGCTCGACGGCGAGATCGTTCCGCTTGATGTGTTCGGGGTTCGGGCAGGGAACGAATCCAGGGGGCACCGGATCCTCTCCAATGGCACGGTGAAGATTCCGCGAGCCGGTGCCGCTTACATGGATGCGCTGAAGTCTGCTTACGTTCTTGGCCGCGATGCCCGCCAGCAACACATTCGCAAAGCGCTCGATGCTGCCACTCGCGCCATCCCCGGGGCTCGCTGGCGCGAAGATAAATCTCTGCTCGAAACGGTAGTCAACCTGACTGAGTTTCCTTCCGTAATTCTCGGCAACTTCGATCGTGAATTTCTCGATCTTCCGGAAGAAGTCCTGGTCACGGTGATGCGCGACCACCAGAAGTATTTCGCGATCGAAGATGGCAAAAGTAAATTGCTGCCCCATTTCCTCGCCGTTCTGAACACCGATGCAGATCGAGATGGCCTGATTCGTCACGGTAATGAGCGCGTGCTTCGCGCCCGCTTCAATGATGCTGGTTTCTTTTGGCAAACCGACCAGAAGATTTCACTGCTTGACCGCCTGGAACTGCTGAAAAACGTGACCTTCCAGAAAGATCTCGGCAGCTATCATCAAAAAACCCTGCGGGTTCAGCGCTTATGCGGCTGGCTAAGCCAGATCTTGCGCCTGAGCGGCCGTGAAGTGCGTCCGGGCGTGGTCCACAAAGCAGTCTGCCTCGCCAAAACCGATTTGACGACAGAGCTGGTGAAAGAATTCACCGACTTGCAGGGTATCGTCGGCGGCCTCTACGCCCGCGTACAACCGCTGGACCCGGGACTTCCCAAGGTCACCCGCCTCCTGATCGCCGACGCCATTTACGATCAGTACAAACCCGAGTCGGTCGAAGACTCAGTTCCGCGCTCGGTTGAAGGCGCCGTGCTTTCGATCGGCGACAAAGCTGACACTATCGCTGGCATGTTCGCCCTCGGCCTGATCCCGAGCGGCTCAAAAGATCCGTTCGCGCTGCGCCGGCAGGCTAACGGAATCGTGAAAATCATCGCTGAGCACAAGCTGGCTTTCCGGCTCACGGAGCTGATGCAGGATGCGCGCTGCGGGTACCAGGGCTCAGAAGCAGAGCAGAAGTTTAAAAATCCTGATTACGTCGGCAGTGTTAATGCTTTCCTGCGTGAGCGTGTCGAGTTCTACCTGCGGGATGTTCGCGGTTTTTCCTATGACGTGGTTAACGCTGTTCTCGCCGCCGGCTGGGACGATTTAGTGGACGCGATCGCGCGCGCGGAGGCGGTCGCGGCCATGCGGAGCTCCACCGATTTCGAGTCCATTTCAGTCGCCTTCAAGAGAATCAAGAACATTCTGCAGCAGGCGGCGGAGAACAAGCGTGCTGTCGCAGACGCAATTCAGCCGAATCTGCTCAGCGAACCTGCCGAAAGGGAATTGGCAGAGCAAGTACCTGAAGCCGCGAAACAGGTAGAAGCTTTGCGCTCGCAAAAAGACTATCGCCAGGCGCTTGCCGCAATTTCCAGCCTGCGCCCCCGCGTGGACAAGTTTTTCGATAAAGTAATGGTAATGGTTGATGATGATGCGGTCCGCGCGAACCGGCTTGCCTTGCTGCAAAACCTCTTGCGCGAGTTCTCCACCATCGCTGACTTTTCCGAGATCGTCACCGAAGGCAAAGTATAAAACTGCCGAACTTGGCTCAGCTTTCGGCATTTCATAACTGTTTTTAAAATTGCACGGTTCACCCGTGTTTGCAGCTAATCCCACGGAAGGAAACACAATGGCCACACAAACTCTCCCGGAACGCGAAATCCAAGCCACACAGCCCTCCACGAAATACGTGTATTTCTTTGGCGACGGCAAAGCCGATGGTAATGGTCAGATGAAAGACGCATTGGGCGGCAAGGGCGCTGGCCTCGCGGAAATGACCAATGCAGATCTGCCTGTGCCTCCCGGTTTCACTATCCAGACCGAAGCCTGCCGGGAATACATGCGTTCGGGGAGTGTCTCGAAGGAAGTCGACCGGCAGATGCGCGAAGCCCTCGCCAATCTTGAACAACTGCAGGGTCAGAAACTGGGCAAAGGTGATAATCCGCTGCTGGTCAGTGTTCGCTCCGGCGCAAAGTTCTCCATGCCCGGCATGATGGACACCATTCTCAACCTTGGCCTGAACGACCAGAGTGTCGAAGCTTTAGCCAGGCGGAGTAATAATCCTCGTTTTGCTGCGGACTCATATCGTCGACTCATTCAGATGTTCGGCAACGTGGTGCTCGAAATCCCTAAATCTGAGTTCGATGAAGTATTCGAAGCCAGGAAAAAACAGAAGAAAGCCAAGCTCGATACTGATCTCGACACCAGGGCGCTGAAAGAAGTCATCGACGAGTACAAGAAGGTCGTCAAAAAGCACACCAAGCGCGATTTTCCTCAGGATCCCCAGGAGCAGCTGGTTATGGCCCGCGACGCCGTTTTCCGTTCCTGGCAGAATGATCGTGCCCGGCACTACCGCCGCATCAACAACATCGATGACATGCTGGGCACAGCGGTGAATGTTCAGGCCATGGTCTTCGGCAACCTGGGCGAAACCAGTGGGACCGGTGTCGGCTTTACTCGCAATCCCGCTACCGGCGTCAAAGAGTTTTATGGCGAGTTCCTGATGAACGCCCAGGGCGAAGACGTGGTCGCCGGAATCCGCACCCCCGTTCCGATTCTCGAACTGCAGAAACTCATGCCGCAGGTTTATGACCAGCTTCGCGAGATCACCACCCGCCTCGAAAAGCATTACCGCGACATGCAGGACTTCGAATTCACTATTCAGGAAGGCAAGCTCTACATGCTGCAGACGCGCAATGGCAAGCGAACTGGCCTGGCCGCGGTGAAAGTCGCGCTGCAAATGGTTGAGGAAGGTCTGATCACAAAGGAAGAAGCAATCTTCCGGGTTGAACCCAACCAGTTATACGACTTCCTGGTTCCTCGTCTCGACGAAAAGAAGAGCAAAGTCGAAGTGCTGGCCACCGGTCTGCCTGCGTCCCCGGGCGCTGCCGTGGGCCAGATTGTGTTTACTGCCGACGATGCTGTAAAGCGCTTCGAACGTGATCGCAAGACGCCCGTGATCCTGGTCCGCGCCGAGACCACGCCCGAAGACATCCATGGCATGGAAGTAGCAGCCGGCATTCTCACCTCCCGTGGCGGTATGACCAGTCACGCCGCTGTGGTCACTCGCGGCATGGGCAAGTGCTGCGTGGCCGGCGCGGGCGACATACAGGTGGACGAGAAAAAGCGAGAAATGCGCGTGCAGGGGCAGGTCTTCCAGGAAGGCGACTGGCTGTCACTCGATGGCACTACCGGCCGAGTCATCAAAGGTAGGCTCGAAACTCTGCCTCCCAAGGCGGACGATCCCGAGCTGCTGAAGCTTATGGGCTGGGCTGAGCCTTTCCGCAGGCTTCGGGTTCGAGCCAACGCCGACATTCCCCGCGATGCTATCCAGGCGCGTGCCTTTGGCGCGGAAGGGATCGGTTTGTGCCGCACCGAGCACATGTTCTTTGCGGAAGATCGCATTCCTCACATGCAGGCCATGATTCTCGCCGACAACGAAAAGGATCGCCGCGCTGCGCTCAAGAAACTGCTTCCCATGCAGCGCTCGGATTTTGTGGGCGTCTTCCGTGCTATGGACGGTTTTCCGGTCACCATTCGCACCCTCGATCCGCCCTTACACGAATTCCTTCCCCGGCGCGAAGATCTGATGGTTGACATCGCTTTGCTGCCCTACGCAGGCGCCAAAGAAAAGAAGCCGATGATCGAGAAATACGGCCGCTTCGGCGCAAAATCTGCCGGCGACCTGAAGAAAGTCATTCCTCACCTTCTGGAGCGGGTCGAGCAGTTGCACGAATTCAATCCCATGCTCGGTCATCGCGGCTGTCGGCTTGGAATTACTTATCCCGAAATCACTGAGATGCAGGCGCGCGCGATCTTTGAAGCTGCGGTTGCTGTTGCGAAACAAGGCGTTAAGGTTTTCCCGGAGATCATGATCCCGCTTACCGCTACTTTGAAGGAAATGGCCAATCAGGCTGCCATCGTTAACCGCGTAGCTCAGGAAGTCTTCGCGGAAAAAGAGCAGAAGGTGGATTATCTGGTCGGCACCATGATCGAGCTGCCTCGTGCTGCGCTGGTCGCCAATGAAATTGCGAAAGAGGCACAATTCTTTTCCTTCGGCACCAATGATCTCACCCAGACCACCTTCGGCTTCTCGCGCGATGACATCAATAAAGTTCTGCCGACTTATCTCGCTGAAGGCATTCTCAAACAAGATCCGTTTGCCGTTCTTGATCGCGAAGGCGTCGGCCAGCTGGTGAGGATGGCCACCGAGCGCGGTCGCTCCACTCGCTCCGATCTGAAGGTCGGCATCTGTGGTGAGCACGGCGGCGATCCTTCATCAGTCGAGTTCTGCCACCAGATCGGCTTGAATTATGTCTCCTGCTCGCCCTTCCGCGTGCTTACCGCGCGCCTTGCGGCAGCACAGGCAGCCGCAACCGACAAACTGAAAGTGGAGGGTGACAGGACGAAGTAACTGTAACTCGGAAGGCCGCGGCTTCAGCCCTGCCGCAACGCCCTGCTTTGCGCGGCTAAGGCGTGCCACGAATTTGCGCTTGCAAGCAATCCGCGAAGCTGCGCAAGAATGTAGCCCACGGCGTCGGCCGTGGGGATAGCTGCAGAAATCGATCCAGCGCCGAACTGGCGAAACAGGCATCAGCCGGAACCCATACACTGCAGACATTCCCCTGCCCAAACGCTAAAATCTTCCAGCACCGAGGGACCGCATGGCACACACTGCCGCAACCAACATCGATTCAATCCTTCAGGAGCAGCGCAAGTTCGAACCTCCTGATCACTTCCGCCAGCAGGCCCACATCAAAAGTCTGGAAGAGTATGAACGAATCTACCGCGAATCGGTCGAAGATCCGGGATCATACTGGGGACGCGTCGCCTCGGAGCTGCACTGGTTCAAGCAATGGGACCGGGTCTTGCAATGGGATTGCCCATGGGCCAAATGGTTTGTAGGAGGCCAGATCAATCTTTCTTACAACTGCCTCGATCGCCATATTGGAACCTGGCGCAAGAATAAAGCTGCCCTGATCTGGGAGAGCGAGCCAGGAGAGGTTCGCACTGTTACTTATCAGCAGCTGCACATCGAGGTGCAGAAGTTCGCCAACGTACTAAAATCACTCGGCGTCCATAAAGGTGACCGCGTCGCCATTTACATGGGCATGACGCCTGAGTTGCCCATCGCCATGCTGGCGTGTGCCCGCATCGGCGCCATTCACACCGTGGTGTTCGGTGGCTTCGCCGCCAACGCGCTGGTCGATCGCATTCATGATTCGCAAGCTTCCGCTGTCATTACGCAGGATGGCTCTTACCGTCGTGGTTCCGAAGTCAAACTCTATCCGGCCGTGGAAGAAGCGCTCAAGTCGTGTCCCACCGTAAAAAACGTCGTCGTATACAAGCGCACCGGAAGTCATATCAACCTGCACTCCGGCCGTGATCATTGGTGGCACGAGTTGATGGACTCCGTTTCTGACCAAAGTCCCGCCGAGCCGCTCGACAGCGAACATCCTCTTTACATCCTTTACACTTCGGGCACAACCGGGAAACCCAAGGGCTTGGTGCACACTACTGGCGGATACTCTGTCGGAAATTATCTGACCACGAAATTGGTTTTTGACTTGAAGGATGAAGACACTTACTGGTGTACAGCTGACATCGGGTGGGTCACAGGTCACAGCTACATCGTTTACGGTCCACTGCTGAATGGCGCGACTACTCTGATGTATGAGGGAGCGCCGAACTTCCCGGAGCCCGACCGCTTCTGGTCGATCATCGATCGTCACCAGGTAAACATTCTCTACACCGCCCCTACCGCAATCCGCACTTTTATCAAATGGGGAGAGCAATGGCCCCGCCGGCATCGCCTCGACAGCCTGCGGCTGCTCGGCACTGTCGGCGAACCCATCAACCCCGAAGCCTGGATGTGGTATCGCGAAGTCATCGGCCACGGCAACTGCCCCCTGATTGATTCATGGTGGCAGACGGAGACCGGGCACATGATGATCAGTCCGGTGCCGGGTGCGATTGCCACCAAGCCGGGTTCAGCAACCAGGCCGCTGCCGGGGGTTGTGGCTGATGTGGTGGATATGGAAGGCAAGCCCGTGCCGGATGGCTCGGGCGGATACCTGGTGTTGAAACAACCCTGGCCCGGAATGGCGCGAACCGTTTACGGCGACCCTGACCGGTACGTCAAGCAGTACTGGTCGCAGATTCCTGGCATGTACTTCACTGGCGACGGCGCGCGCAAAGACAAAGACGGATATTTCTGGATCATGGGGCGGGTGGATGACGTGATCAACGTCAGCGGACATCGCCTCAGCACGATGGAGGTTGAATCAGCGCTGGTGGCGCATGACGCGGTTGCGGAAGCCGCAGTGGTTGGCCGTCCCGATGAGTTGAAGGGACAGGCGATCTCGGCATTCGTCACCCTCGAGCATGGCCGGGATCCTTCTCCTCAATTAAAAGAAGAGTTGAAAAAATGGGTGGCCAAAGAAATCGGCGCACTCGCCAAGCCGGACGACATTCGGTTCACCGACATGCTTCCCAAGACGCGGAGCGGCAAGATCATGCGCCGCCTGCTGCGCGAGCTTGCCAGCGGCAGCGAAGTAAAAGGCGACATGACCACGCTTGAGGACTTCAGCGTGATTGCCAAGCTCAAAGAGACTGAAGAAAGTTAGCGGTCATGGCGCTGAGAGTCATGGCGCTGAGAATCATGCCGCTGAGAATCATGCCGCTGAGAATCATGCCGCTGAGAATCATGCCGCTGAGAATTCCGGGGCCGTTCAAGAAAAAGCTTACCAGCGCCCGGGTCGCGCGCTTAGCTACGATGGATGGAAGATCGCCCTACCTGGTGCCGGTCTGTTTCGCTTTTGACGGGAAACATATCTATACCGCGATCGACAAAAAACCTAAGAAAAGCCGCGTCAAAGAGCTTCAGCGCGTTCGCAATATCAGGGTAAATCCGCAAGTCGCGTTGATTCTGGACGAGTACGACGAAGACTGGAGCAAGCTCTGGTACATGCTGGTTCGCGGACCAGCCGACTTGATCAAAGACTCAGAGCGAGACCGGTCCCGTGCAATCCAGTTGCTGCGCCGTAAATACCCTCAATACAGGATGGGCCTGCTCGCTGACGACTCCCAGGTAATTCGCATTACTCCAGAGAAAATCGTCTGCTGGGGAAAGCCTTAACGGTCAAGCCGCAGCTACGTTCTCTGTCAGCCGGCGCATCTCTTCCAGCACACTCAGCCACCCTTCCAGAGTGCTTCCGCGCTGGCTGAACGTCGGGTCGAAATGAATTTCGGCGGCCCCGATTTTCTGGCAGCCGGCGATATCTTCTTTCACCTGTTCTTTGGTTCCAGTAAAGATAAACCGCTCTTTGCCCAGCGGTTTGTCGGTGATCTCGACATGCGCGCGAACTAACATTTCGAGCGACGATGGATTGCGTCCAGCTGCCTTGGCCATCTCTTTGATTGACCCGAACATTTGCGCCATACCTTCTAGCGGAATCGCGACCGGATTCCATCCGTCTGCCAGGCGCGCAATTCGGTTCAGCGCAGGGGGCGCAAACGCCGCCAGGTAAATTGGCGGATGCGGTTTCTGCACCGGCTTCGGACTGATGTACGACTTGGGCAGGTTATAGAATTTTCCGTGAAATTCAACCGGGTTGGTGGTCCAGATCGCTTTCAATACCTGGATGAACTCGTCGGCTCGCGCGCCCCGATCCTTGAGGGAAGCCCCGGCGGCATCCATCTCATCCTTTGACCATCCCAGCCCCAGTCCCAGGCGCACGCGACCGTTAGACAAGTAATCCAGAGCAGGCGCTCGATGGTCCACAGGCTGTGATATCCGAGAGCCTCCGCGCGCTGTGCAATTTTGGAAACGCCTTCCGGCGTCGCTACCGGGCCAATGTTAGGGAGAGCGAAACCAAGCCGCATGAAAGAACCTCCTGATTGGAATTATTTTAGCAGTTGAGGTGATCGTCAACATTGTGCGGAGCTTCGCTCCGCTGGACAGCCGAGGGGCGGCTGCCCCTACGTGAGCAGGGAATTCCCCACTGCGTGAAAACGCGAGAAGTGGGGCACCCGCTATTGTCTGGGCATCAGGGCCGGCTGGTACAATCCCGCTACGTGATGAGCAATCAAGGCCGCGTCCGAATGCGAAGAGTCAAGGTTTGTCAACACAACCACCGTCAGCTTGTCATCGACGTAACGTGCTATGTGGCCGTGAAATCCCTGCCATGATCCGCCATGCTCGATCAAGCGGTGCCCGTTGATGGAATGCACAAACCATGCGAAACCGTAGCCGTCTGCGTTTACTTTGCCGTTATTCAGTTTTGCCGGCGTCCACATCTGGTCGAGGCTCGATTTCCTGATCAGCTTCTCCGTATATAGCGCCGCATCCCACTTCGAGAGATCCAGCACATTGAAATACAGCGCGCCGTCAGCGGTGGTGTTGAACAGAGGCGCTACCCATTCCTGGTTCTTCAACTCTCCGTTGACCAGCCGGTATCCGGCAGCCCGGTTCGGAACAATATCTTCTTCGCTGATCACGCGGGTGCTGGTCATCCCGAGCGGCTTGAAGATGCGCTCCTGAAGGTAATCTCCGTAAAACTTGCCTGTCACTTCGCGGATGATCGCGCCCAGCAAGACATAGTTTGAGTTCGTGTATACCCATTTCTCGCCGGGAGCGAACTCCGGGGGGAACGACTCAATCATCTTCACGAACTGTTCTTCGGTGTAGTCAGTCCGCATGTTCACCGGGCCGCCGGGTTTGGTCTTTTCGTCTGATTCGTACTCTGCAAGCCCCGAAGTATGGCTCAACAGATTGCGCACTTTGATGTTCTGCCAGGTTGCCGGCGCATCCGGAAAATATCTGGTGATGCTGCCATCAAGATCGATCTTGCCCTGTTCCACCAGCATCATGACCGCAGTGGCTGCGAACTGCTTTCCGATGGAGCCGGACTGGAAAATTGTTTCCGCCTTCACCGGAACATTCAACTCAACATTGGCCAGTCCATAGCCTTTGGCGGTGACGATCTTCCCGTCGCGATAAACGCCCAGCGCGATCCCCGGGATGTGTTGCCGCGTCAGTTCCGATTGAACGTATTGGTCAACGCCGCGCGGCGCAGGCTGCGCTGCTGCCAGCGACGCAGCAAGCACCAGCAGAAGCAAAGAACCGAGCCGGATAATTTTCATAGAGCACGGGATGGTAACACAGAGGAGTTTTTTTAACCCCCCGGCGTCAGGGGGCAGGTTGGCGCGAGGCTTTCTCCTTCAGAAGTTTCTGTTTCAGACCGGGGATGAGATGCCAGGCCTCTCTGAACTTCTCAAATTTCGAAATCTTTTTCCCCCGGTAAGGGAACAAGCGCATGGACTTCATGTTCTGAAACGCACTGGGCGGAAACACGTACCAGATGTTTTCCGGAACGATGTAGGCGACGAGCAGATCAATTTCGTCGCTGCCATAAGGAACGCGTTGATGAGGGCTCGCCCTGACGTGATAACCGCCACCGGGTTGCGCGCAGACGCGGTGCGCAGACTTCAGCTGAACACGCAAAAGCCGGCCGCCAACGTCGATGATCAAATCGTAGCGATTGCTGTCTCCCCAGGGGCGAGAGACCTCCATGCCCATGAAGGCCGCCTTGGCCAGAAAAGCGGCTTCACCCATTTCGCCCAGGCGTTTGGTCATCCTCCGCACGGAGGCGGGCGTCTCCTCAGGCGCGTTGTTGCGCCGTTGGGACCGCGGCTGCTTGGGCATGTAGGGGAAACAAAAAAGGCGCAAGCCGGAAAGCCTGCGCCTTTAACCTTCTATATCCAGAGTAGCACATTGAGGGGGGAAAATGGGACACGTTGGGAGAGTTTATTTTCCCAGCAAAGCCAGTGACTTAGCCGGAAAACAGGAGTTCAGGGGGCTTGACAAGAATTTTGAAAAAGCCGGGAAAGGGAGCGCCGGCGAGCTGCGCTAGCGGCGGACCGCCGAGGGCGGCTGTCACCAGGTGAGCAAAATCATGGCGGCTGTCCCACGAGAGCAAGTTCGTTTCATCTCAGAAGAGTCAAAGTTCACTGGGATAATTCTTCTTCAGGATGGCGCTGAGAATCAAAAGCATTCCCAGCAAAC
>QHZY01000191.1 GCA_003224855.1 Acidobacteriota bacterium
TTCCAAGGATTTGCTCCGCCACGCGGTGCGCGCTTCACAAATTTATCTCGTACCCCGCAGTGATGGGCGCATGCTTGCCGGCGCCACAGTCGAAGATGTCGGTTACGACAAGCACACGGTCCCCGAAACCATTCAGCACATGCACCGTGCCGCGATCGACCTGGTGCCCGCGCTCTCTCACAGTCGAATTCTTGAAGACTGGGCGGGCCTGCGCCCCGGCACTCCGGATCGCCTTCCCATTCTCGGCCCTACAAACATCCCTGGCTACTTTGCTGCTACCGGCCACTTGCGTGATGGAATTCTTCTGGCGCCCATTAGCGCAAAGATTATGGCGGCAGTCATTTCCGGCCAGGCTCCGGAGTACGACATCTCCGCTTTTTCTCCTATGCGCTTTCAACTCTGAAAAGGTTTCATTGATCGCCCCGGCGTGCTCTGCGGTCTTTCTCTGCGCGCTCTGCCTCGGCGTGCTCCGCGCTTTAAAACTTCGTTCGCGTACCTTTGTGCCCTTCGTGGTAAATACTCGCCCGCGCTTCGATATACTCTTACCCAGAAAGGACCCGCATGGCCTCCGCCGCCGTCAGCTACGCCCGCGAAAATCAAAAGCGCTTCCTCAACGAACTCAAAGACCTGCTCCGCATTCCCAGCATCAGTACGCTAGGCGAACACAAGGATGACGTCCGCCGCGCCGCTGACTTCGTGTCCTCCGAGCTTCGCCGAATCGGCATGCAGAATGTTGAGAGCATCTCCACCAAGGGCCATCCGCTGGTTTACGCCGACTGGCTGAATGCTCCCGGCAAGCCGACTGTCCTGATGTACGCCCACTACGACGTTCAGCCTCCTGACCCGCTCAATGAATGGATCACTCCGCCCTTCGAGCCCGCGGAGCGCAACAACAACGTCTATGCTCGCGGCGCGGTTGATGACAAAGGCCAGCTCTGGATGGAGATCAAAGCCCTCGAAGCGCTCATGAACAGTGGCAACGGCAAGCTGCCCATCAACGTTAAAGTGCTGGTTGAAGGTGAAGAAGAGATCGGCGGCGAGTCTATTGCCGAATACGTTCGTAAAGAAAAAGCCAAACTCAAAGCTGACTTCGCCCTGGTCTGCGACACCGAGCTGTTTGCTCCGGATCTTCCGACGTTATGCGTGGGACTGCGCGGCTTGGTTTATACGGAAATTGAAGCGGTTGGCGCCAGGACCGATCTGCACTCCGGCATGTACGGAGGGGTTGCTCCCAACCCGTTTTTCGCCCTGATCGAAATCATCAGCAAATTAAAAGACGCCAAAGGCCGCGTGCTGATTCCGGGTTTTTATTCAAAAGTGAAGGCGCCAAATGCAGCGGAACTGAAGGCCTGGAAAAAACTTCCCTTCAATGAAGATCACTTCCGCAAAACCGAAGTCGGATCCACCGCCCTCACCGGTGAATCCGGATTTTCCGTTCTCTACCGCACCTGGGCCCGTCCTACGCTCGAGGTTCACGGCATGCCCGGCGGATTCACCGCTCCCGGAGCAAAGACTGTGATCCCCGCCAGGGCATCGGCGAAAGTTTCCATGCGTCTGGTCCCCAATCAGAATCCCGGTGACATCCTGAAGCGCTTCAAAGCCTACGTGAAAAAACTGACTCCCACGGGAATTCAGACCAGCGTCAAAGTGTGGAGCAAAGGCCCGGCCTGCGTGGTCGGCACCGATAATAAATACATAAAGGCCGCCACCGAGGCGATGCGCGACGTCTTTCAGAAAGACACGGTCTTCATCCGTTCAGGCGGCTCCATTCCCATCGTTACCGATTTTCAGGACGTCTTGAAGATCCCCTCTGTCATGATGGGCTTCGGCCTGCCCGACGACAACCTGCACGCCCCGAACGAAAAATTTCACATCCCAAATTTCTACCGTGGGATTGAAGCGATTTGCCTGTTCTTCGAGAAGCTGTAACAAACGCCAGCACCCCGATTCACTTGACCGCAATCTTTTCGCGCCCCGGGTTCGATCGATACATGCGCGCGATTAGCGTCAAGCTCGGACAATCCTTAACTCCGCTGAGCCAGGACGAAGTAAGTCGTCTCTGTCCGCTCGGCTACGCAATTTACTGGGACACTTCGAAACGCCCATATCCTCCCGGCGTCGCACATCCGTAGTCGCGGGCAGACGTCTACACTCTTAACTCTTACATCCCGAGCGCAGAGGGATCTGCAGTGCTATCCAAACGCAATCCTCGCTTCTACTCCAGCTTTCTGCCGACCGCCATCTCCAGCCAGTCCAGCTCTTCCTCCATGCGGTGAAAGGCATCGTCGCCGATTTCGTAGTTGGCCCGCATTGCCAGAACGGCCTGCCGTGCCGCCTCCAGCGCTTCACGGTAAACGTCGCTCGGGGCGACATTTGCAGCTTCATCACTCTTGTTTTCCTCATGCGACAGATGCGCCCTGAACTCATGTTTTACCGCCTCTGCAATGGCCGACCCATCCCCCTCGAAGAGTGCCAGCCCCGCAGACAAAGCCCGTTCGCGCGCCGCGATTACCTCGCGGCCCACCGGATCATCATCCTGCAGATTAAGCGCGCGCAGCAGAGGCTGGAGAGTGAGTCCCTGGATGACCAGCGTTCCCAGCACAACTGCAAATGCAGTCAGCACGATCAGGTTGCGAAATGGAAACGACGCCGGCAATGCCACTGCCGCTGCCAGTGAAACGATGCCTCGCATTCCGGCCCATGAAACGATCAGTCCGCTCCCTATTGTTGGCCGCAGCATGGGCCGTGGCGGATGGAAGCCGAACCGCCGGTCTCGCCATCGCACCAACGCATTGAATGACATCTGCCACGCGAAACGCACTACGATCACCGTCAGCAGCACCGCACCGGCCAGCGCGAAGTATCTTGTGCGATCGCCTGGATCCAGGCTCGCGAGAATTGGCCGAATCTGCAGCCCGATGAAGATAAAGGCCAGGATGTTCAGCGCAAATACCACCGCCTCCCACACTGCATACGAAGGTATGCGGATCCGCGCCGGCATGACTGCGGGCGCGGTGCGCGCCACCGTTATGGCATAGCACACCATGGTCAATACGCCCGACAGGCCCAGCCGGTCGGCCAGAATCCACACCCCGAACGTAGTCACAAACTGAAGGATAATGGCGGTCGGAACGTGCTCTACCCGCCCCAGTAATCGCAGCACGATCCAGCCCAACACCGGTCCCACCACCAGGCTTCCCGCCACCGCAACTAAAAAATTCGGCGCGACCGCCCGGATTGAGAAACTATGAGCTGCCACCGCTCCTACAGCCAGCCGGTAGATCAACAGCGCGCTCGCGTCGTTTAATAAGCTTTCGCCTTCGAGAATAGTCAGTATGCGTTGCGGCGGCCGCAGCGGACGCAGCACGGCCGTGGCCGCGGCAGCATCGGGCGGAGCGACAATTGAACCCAGCGCAATCGCGGCCGCCCATGGCATCTCGGGCAGCAGAGCGCGAACCACCAGCGCGACCGCCGCGGTTGTCAATCCCACCGCAAAGACAACCAGGCTTGTAAGCGGCACCCAGTTATCCTTGAGATCCCTTGGCGAGGCGTCGTAGGCTGCATCCAGTAACACCGGCGCGATGAAAAGTGCCAACACCAGCTCAGGAGGCAGGGCGAAGACAGGCGCG
>QHZY01000007.1 GCA_003224855.1 Acidobacteriota bacterium
TGGATCGCTGCTGACACGCTCAGGAGTTGGCCCATGCATTGTTATGCTGGCAGGAGCCGAAATATCGACACTGATTTCCTTGGGATAATTCATCCAGATGCGATATTCGACGATTTCGGTTTCAAGACCCGCCTGCCGGAATTTGGCTGCGACGTAGTCAGCGGTGGCTTTATCTTCCGCGGAACCGGCGATGTGAGGTGCCTGGGTAAGCGTACGCAGATGTTGCTCTGCGAGTTGCGGGTCAGGAACCGCCAGGAATCGATTCTCGGTCGCAATCTCCTGCGCTGAGTCGCGAAATCCAAACAGCGATTCCTTCTCGCGATCAGCACTCGAGGCGGCGGCAAAAACCAGACAGGGTATCAGTACAGCACAGGCAAGATTTACTCTCATCGCTCTCCCGTGAAGTAAGAGTTTTAACTGGCCAGCTGCTGGACAACTTCATGCAGCGCAGGAAGCTGGTTGAAACCATACAGCTTCCTGAATTCGATCCTGCCATTCCTGCCGACAACGAAGATGGCTCGCTCACTCGTTCCGGCATGGGGACCAGACTCCTGCAGGACGCCGTATTGCCGGCTGACCTCACCATGCGGCCAGAAATCACTGCACATGCAAAAGTCGAACGGCCCGATCTGGCGTTCCCAGACGCCGGTGTTCATGATGGAATCCACATTTATAGTCACGACTTCCGTCTGGCGCGCCAGCAGACTCTCGCGTTCTACCTGATAAGCAATCACCTGCTCGGCGCTAAGCGGTTCCCAGTTCGATGGATAGAAAGCGAGAAGAAGCTTGTGTTCTGACAAGCGGTCGGCGAGGTGAAACCGTTGCCGGACGCCGGCGATCAAAGCCGGCAGTTCGAAATCGGGAGCGAGGTCTCCTGCCCTCAGCATGAGTAAGTTCTGATTGTACTAGAGCAGGGACATGACAAGAATGGAGATGCAACGCGCTACACTTTAGGCGTGCTGGCCCAGGACTCAACCAGAAGATTTTCGTCGCGGGTGCAGGACTATCAGCGGTTCCGCCCAGGCTATCCGCCGGGAGTAGTCGAGCTGCTCCGCAATGAGTGCGGCTTGACCGAGAGGTCCGTAGTGGCCGATATCGGTTCCGGTACCGGGATCTTCTCGCGCCTTCTTCTTGAGACCGGGGCTGAGGTAATCGGAGTTGAGCCGAACCTGGAAATGCGCCACGCGGGTGAAGAGTTTCTGGCTGCTTATCCCAGGTTCCAAAGTGTCGCAGGAACGGCAGAGGCGACCGGACTGGCCGAAAGCAGCATTGATTTAATGACCGCAGCCCAGGCGGCACACTGGTTTGGGCTCGAACAAGCCCGGCGTGAGTTCAGGAGAACTCTGAAACCCGCCGGATGGGTGGCATTGATCTGGAACGACCGTCGTCAGGAAACAGAATTTGCACGCAAGTATGAAGCCCTGCTGGTCGAGTTCGGGACGGACTATCTTGAAGTTCGAAGGCTGGATGAAAACCGGAATGTCGAGCCATTGTTCGGCTCCTCGACATTCAGAAAAAAGCGGTTCGCAAACTTTCAGGAGTTCGACTATGCAGGCCTGGAGGGCAGGCTCTTGTCGTCTTCCTATACGCCGCGCGCAGGAAGTCCCCGCCACCAGTCGATGCTGCAGAAACTGCATTCTATATTTGAGAAATACCAGGTAAATGGGCGAGTAATGTTCGAATACGACACGCAAGTCTTTTACGGACAACTGACATGAGTGAAGCAAAACTGCAGGGTATCGCTGAGGCTAGCTCGTATCACATGTCGCCGGAAGAGTTCCGGCGCCATGGATATCAGGTGATTGATTGGATCGCAGATTACTTGCAGCGTATTGAGACTTTCCCCGTGCTGTCGCAAGTCGAACCGGGCCAGGTCAGGGCATCGCTTCCCCCGCATGCGCCTGAATCCGGAGAGCCCTTCGCAAATTTACTGGCAGATGTCGATCGCGTGATTCTTCCTGGGGTTACGCACTGGCAGTCGCCGAATTTCTACGCCTACTTCCCTTGCAATGCTTCCGGACCGGCGATTCTGGGCGACCTGCTTTCTTCCGGATTGGGTGTGCAGGGAATGTTGTGGGCGACCAGCCCGGCGTGTACGGAACTGGAAGCGCATGTTCTCGACTGGCTCGGGGAAATGCTCGCGCTTCCCCAGAAGTTTTTGTCCAGCGGCACCGGCGGAGGAGTGATTCAGGATACCGCTTCCAGTGCTTCTCTTTGCGCTTTGCTGGCTGCTCGCGAACGAGCCACCAACTTCCTTAGTAACAAGCAAGGATGTGACGGCAAGCTGGTGGCTTACTGCTCCTCGCAGGCGCATTCATCGATTGAGAAAGCAGTCCGCATCGCTGGGATCGGATCAGAAAATTTGAGAGCGGTCGAAGTCGATGCTGACTTCGGGATGAGACCCGAAGCGCTGGCATCGCAGATCGAGCAAGACAGGCGGGCCGGCAAGCTGCCATTCTTTGTGTGCGCCACGGTGGGCACAACTTCTTCCAACGCAATCGATCCGGTGAAAGCCATCGGCGAGATTTGCCGGAATGAAGGCCTCTGGCTGCATGTGGATGCAGCCATGAGCGGTACAGCCGCGCTGTGCCCCGAGTTTCGTTTCATTCACCAGGGTCTCGAGCGGGCGGACAGTTACTGTTTCAATCCGCATAAGTGGATGTTTACCAACTTCGACTGCGATTGTTTCTATGTCGCCGATCGCAAATCGTTGGTGCAGGCCTTGAGCGTGCTGCCGGAATATCTGCGCAATAAGGCGACCGAAGCCGGAGCCGTTATCGACTACCGTGACTGGCAGATTCCGCTCGGGCGAAGGTTCCGATCACTGAAACTGTGGTTCGTGATCCGGCATTACGGAATCGAAGGCCTGCGCCATCATATCCGCGAGCACGTCCGGCTGGCGCAGGAGTTCGCAAAGTGGATCCGGGCCGACCCGCGTTTTGAATTGGCTGCGCCGGTTCCTCTGAATCTCGTATGCTTCCGGCTTAAGGCTGGAGACACGGCCAGTCAGGAATTGATGGAGCGGCTCAATCGAAGCGGCGATCTTTACCTGACCCACACCAAGCTGGCTGACAAGCTCACGCTTCGGCTGTGCGTCGGCCAGGCAAATACGGAAGAGCGTCATTTGGTTAAGGTCTGGGCACGGGTTAAGGAAGAAGCAGCAAAAATCTGAAATGCTAATTTCGCCTTTCCAGGTCTTTCGGTTGCTCAGGCTTGGCTTGGCCAGCTGAAGGGTCTGGTTTCCAGGCCATCGGATTGGCCGGCGCTGTGGGATTCACCCCGAAATCCCACACGTAAAGATTCATTCCTTCCTTACCGAGCATCTCCACGACTGCATATTCTCCGGGCTCGAGCGGCGCTGCGGGAGTGAGCTTGATCCAGTTGCCGCTCAACTGAGAAGACTTGGTTGGAACCAGCTTTTGCTCCTGGCTTACCTTGCCGTAGAGGGCGATCTTAATATCGCCCGCGATCCGCTTGCCCTGCTTGGTCTGCATGCGCACAATTCTGAAACGATCCCAGGGTAGCTCTTCGTCACGCGTCTTGGAAGCAGGGCTGGAAGAAGGCGCTGCGGTGGCGATGGGCTGGTCTCGCTGGTCATCGCGCACGTAGATGGAGGGCAGGGTGGCGTGCGCTTGCACCTTGGCGTGCAGCCCGGGGATCTCGATATTCTGGCGGGAGCTCGCGATGGGATTAATGGCGGCGCGCAGGATGTTCCCCTTGGTGTTCTTATTTACTTCGCCTCCGCTTTGCTGCAGTTCCACCAACTGAGGCTGGTTCTCAAAAGTGTCCAGAATTACCACCCCTCCATCTTCCGGCAGTTGCAGCCCAGGGACGACGTGAGGCGACCGCGCCTCATCCTGCTTCTTCTCGGCCTCAAGTTCTTTGTCGAGTTGTACCGCCTCGGGGGCGGGCTTCCCCGCTTCGCGCTCCCTGGTAAACTTGTCAGTCGCGTCCCAGTCCACCATGGAATTGGGCACGTCTTCCCACTCGCCACGCTCCGCGCTGTAGTAGCGAACGCGGTCGCCTTTGACTTCCCATTGCGTGGCCAGTTGGTAGGAGCCGTCTTTCAAAATCAGGCGCTTGGCAAGCTGCTGGGCATGGGCAGCGCCGGTAAGGGTAAGTGCTGCAAAAAGCAGTGCGGTGGTGAGCAGATTCCGAGGCCGCATAAGAACCCTTTTAGTTAGATGCAGAAGCTAACCTCAGTCTAAACCGGAAATTGATGGTGCAAGCGGCCCAAAAACAGCCTCTACTCACGTTTTCCGGCCTCAAGTACACCACAAATAAGCGCCTAGTCTCCCCGCAGAGTTTCTGTCATAATTGATCGTGCACCCCAGCCTGCACAAAATTCCAAAACAACTTATGACGAGGAAGCGATGTCGGCAAAGTACATCTTTGTGACGGGCGGTGTCGTGTCTTCACTGGGCAAAGGCCTGGCAGCGGCTTCGATCGGCTGCCTGCTGGAGAGCCGCGGGCTGAAGGTCAACCTGATGAAGTTTGATCCATATCTGAATGTTGACCCGGGAACGATGTCGCCGTTTCAGCATGGAGAGGTGTTCGTCACTGACGACGGCGCGGAAACCGATTTAGATTTAGGCCACTACGAACGCTTCACCCACGCCAGACTCTCCCGCGACAACAACTGGACCACTGGCCGAATTTACGAGCAGATCATCGCCAAGGAGCGCCGGGGGGATTACCTGGGCAAGACCGTGCAGGTAATCCCGCACGTCACCAACGAGATCAAGTCGGCGATGAAGAAGGTAGCGCAGGACGTTGACCTGGCCATCGTCGAGATTGGCGGCACGGTTGGCGACATCGAGTCTCTGCCCTTCATGGAAGCGATCCGGCAGATGCGCCAGGAACTGGGACGCGAGAATACACTGTTCGTCCATGTAACTTTGGTGCCGTTCATCGCGGCCGCTCAGGAATTGAAGACCAAGCCGACACAACACTCGGTGAAAGAGCTGCTCAGTATCGGAATCCAGCCAGATATTTTGCTGTGCCGCACCGATCGCTTTCTTTCGAAAGAGATCAAATCGAAGATCGCGCTGTTCTGCAACGTGGAAGAAGAAGCCGTAATTACTGCCAAAGACGTGGCTTCCATTTACGAAGTGCCGCTGGTCTTTTCGCATGAAGGGGTGGATACGCTGGTGCTGCGCTATCTCCACCTGCAGGCAAAAGATCATGATCTAAAGCAGTGGGCGGAACTGGTCCACCGCGTCTACAACCCCAAAGCGGAAGTTTCAATCGGGATTGTTGGCAAGTACGTTGAGTACGAAGATTCATACAAATCGCTTAAGGAAGCGCTGGTTCACGGAGCGCTGGCGCACAATTTGCGTTTGAAGGTGAACTGGGTCGAGGCCGAGGGACTGGAAGGCGGCGGCCGCGCCGCCGAAGAGCAACTCAGCCACTATGACGGCATTCTGGTGCCGGGAGGCTTCGGGAAGCGCGGCATCGAGGGCATGCTGGTTGCCATCCGCTACGCTCGCGAAAATAAAGTGCCCTACTTCGGAATCTGTTTAGGAATGCAGACTGCCTGCGTTGAGTTTGCGCGTAACGTATGCGGACTGGCAGACGCCAACTCCAGCGAGTTCGATCCCGCTACGCCTCATCGAGTGATATACAAGCTGCGCGAATTGCGGGGCGTTGAAGAGCTGGGCGGCACCATGCGGCTGGGCGCCTGGACCTGCAAGGTCGAGCCCGGAACGCTGGCACACAAGATCTACGGATTGCTCGAAATCAGCGAGCGGCACCGCCACCGTTACGAATTCAACCGTGAGTATGAGGAGCCATTGGTGGCGGGCGGGCTGCGCATTTCCGGCGCTACGCCCGATGGAACCTACGTAGAAATCATTGAACTGCCTGACCATCCGCACTTCATCGGCTGCCAGTTCCATCCCGAGTTCAAGTCCAAGCCGCTTGAGCCGCATCCCTTGTTCAAGAGCTTTATTGCCGCCTCGGCATGCACTCTTCATGGCTGAGGTCATCAAGGGCGTCACCCGATCGCTGAACTTTCCTTTCATCTTCAAGGCGTCTTACGATAAAGCCAATCGCACTTCCATTCGCAGCTTTCGCGGGCCGGGATTGGCTGAGGGCTTACGAATTCTGAAGAAAGTGAAAGACGAAGTTCACGTACCGATTCTCACCGACGTGCACGAGAAGGAAGACGTCGCGAAAGTTGCAGAAGTGGCCGATGTGATTCAGATACCGGCGTTTCTCTGCCGGCAAACCGACCTGGTCGTGGCGGCCGCCATGACCGACCGGGTGATCAATATCAAAAAAGGCCAGTTCGTCTCTCCCTGGGATATGAAGCACGTGGTTGAAAAGTGCCGGGCCGCGGGAAACGAAAAGGTTTTCGTGACTGAACGGGGCGCGAGTTTTGGATACAACAACCTGGTGGTCGATATGCGCTCGCTGGCCATCATGCGCAAGTTCGTTCCCGTGGTGTTCGACGCAACTCACTCGGTGCAGCTGCCATCGGCCGGGGCAGAGGGAGAGCACGCAGTCAGCGGCGGCCAGCCTGAGTTCATTCCCGTGCTTGCACGTGCCGCTGTAGCCGCAGGGGTTGATGGCGTGTTCATGGAAGTTCATGACAATCCGAAAGAAGCTAAGTCCGACGGAGCCAATGCGCTCGAATCAACCAAGCTGCGCGGGCTATTGAAAGAACTGCAGGCCGTTCATGCCGCGACCGACAACGCGCACCGCACCCCGTAAGCAGCGTATCTGCTACCATCCGTCAGATCGATGAACACATTTTGGGCAATTTGCGGGATCGTTATCATTGTTCTGGTCCTGTCCGATGCGTTTGAGACGGTAGTTCTGCCACGGCGCGTCACGCGTCAGTTTCGCCTGACCGCCTGGTTTTATCGCCGAGCATGGCGTCCGTGGGCTGCCCTGGCGCGCCGCATCAAGAAGGATGCGCGCAGAGAATCGTTCCTCGGCTATTTTGGCCCGCTTTCACTCATTCTTCTACTGGTGCTATGGGCCGGCAGCTTGATTTTCGGCTTCGCCCTGTTGCAATTCGGCGCTGGAAGGCACCTGAAGCTGAGCGGTGAGCCGATCACGTTCGGATTGTTGCTCTACCACAGCGGTGAGACATTTTTTACCCTGGGTTATGGAGACATCATTCCGGAGTCACCGTTTGCCCGCGCTCTGGCCGTAACCGAAGCCGGTACAGGCTTCGGCTTCCTGGCCATTGTGATCGGCTATCTGCCAACCATCTATTCGGGCTTTTCGCGCCGTGAGATAGAGATTTCGCGGCTGGATGCACGTGCCGGCTCGCCTCCCACGGCTGCCGAATTGTTGCTCCGGTTCGGCAAGTGCCCGCAGCAAAGTGTTCTTGATGAGATTTTTCGTGATTGGGAGCGGTGGTCTGCGGAAGTTCTGGAAAGCCATCTCTCTTACGGAGTCTTGGGTTATTTCCGGTCGCAACACATCAATCAATCGTGGCTGGGCGCGCTCACAACGATTCTGGATGCTACCGCTCTGGTGATGGCCGGCATTGGCGACATTAAAGACGAACAGGCCAGCCTCACTTTTTCCATGGCCAGACATGCGGTAGTCGACCTGGCTCAGGTCTATCGCGCGCAATACAATCCGGATTATCCGGATCGATTGCCGGAAGCGGAATTCGCGCGACTGCGCCAAATGCTGGCGGACGAAGACCTGAAGATTCACGACGATCCGGAGTTTCTGGAAAAACTGGCCCACTTGCGATCGATGTACGAAGCGTATGCTTACGGTTTAGCGCAGCGCCTCGTGATCATGTTGCCGCCCTGGGTAAACGCGCTGAAGCGAAAAGATAACTGGGAAGCGGGACCATGGGACCGTTTGATCCAGGCCCGCGGACTCGGCGAACACGCGCAGAAGATCCTGCGGGTGGAAGATCACTTCTGAATCGAAGTATGGAAGTGTTCCGCATAAAAAAGAGCTCCTGCCGCAATGAATAAAGTTGGAGAAAACGTGGTGCGGATTGAGGCTGAAGCCTTGCAAAGGCTGGCAGACCGCATCGCCGGATCCATGGCTCCGGCTTTTGACCGTGCCGTGGAACTCATATTCGGGTGCACGGGCCGGGTGGTAGTTACAGGAATGGGCAAGAGTGGCATCATCGCGCGCAAGATCGTCCGGATTATCCGGATCGATTGCCGGAAGCGGAATTCGCGCGACTGCGCCAAATGCTGGCGGACGAAGACCTGAAGATTCACGACGATCCGGAGTTTCTGGAAAAACTGGCCCACTTGCGATCGATGTACGAAGCGTATGCTTACGGTTTAGCGCAGCGCCTCGTGATCATGTTGCCGCCCTGGGTAAACGCGCTGAAGCGAAAAGATAACTGGGAAGCGGGACCATGGGACCGTTTGATCCAGGCCCGCGGACTCGGCGAACACGCGCAGAAGATCCTGCGGGTGGAAGATCACTTCTGAATCGAAGTATGGAAGTGTTCCGCATAAAAAAGAGCTCCTGCCGCAATGAATAAAGTTGGAGAAAACGTGGTGCGGATTGAGGCTGAAGCCTTGCAAAGGCTGGCAGACCGCATCGCCGGATCCATGGCTCCGGCTTTTGACCGTGCCGTGGAACTCATATTCGGGTGCACGGGCCGGGTGGTAGTTACAGGAATGGGCAAGAGTGGCATCATCGCGCGCAAGATCGCGGCTACGCTGAACTCGACAGGGACTCCTTCCCTGTTTATGCACCCGGTCGAGGCTGTTCACGGTGATCTGGGAATGATCGTCAAAGGCGACATTGTATTGGCGCTTTCCGCGAGTGGGGAAACCGAAGAAATTCTGCAGCTGCTGGCGACCTTGAAGCGGCTGCAAATCCCGCTCATCGCGATGACCTGTGATGAAAATTCGGCAAGCGAGCCTTCCCCTGCGGAAACTTCGACGCTCGCCTCCGCGGCAGAAGTGGCCCTTGACTGCTCGATCGATAAAGAAGCCTGCTCGCTGGGATTAGCTCCGACGGCTTCGACCACCACCATGCTGGCGCTCGGTGACGCAGTGGCGGTCGCGCTCTCGGAAAAACGCGGCTTTAAAGAAGAAGATTTTGCCAACCTGCATCCCGGAGGCAAGCTGGGCAAGCGACTGGCACGGGTTGAATCGATGATGCACAGCGGCGATGCAGTTCCGCGGGTCACGCCCAAAGCGAAAATGCCGGATGTAATTTACGAAATGTCCCGCAAGAAGCTGGGGATTACAACCGTAGTGGAAGGCCAGAAACTGGTGGGCGTAATCAGCGACGGCGATTTGCGTCGCCTGCTCGAAAAGCGGGGCAAGGACGTTCTCGACCTTACAGCCGCGGATTGCATGTCACGGGAGCCCAAGACGATTTCCGGCAGCGAATTCGCCGCCACCGCCCTGGCGATGATGGAAGAGAAAAAAATCACATCCCTTATTGTCGTGAACGGCAATCGCGAATTACAGGGCATTGTGCACCTGCACGATTTGTGGGGAACTGAAATGGTTTAGGGGGTTGACGTCAGGTACGGTTGATCCAGACCCAGAAAAATCAATTCACTTCATCGTTTACAATCAACTTTCCCGCACATTCAGAGGACAAACTATGCACCGCTGGTCACAACTGTTTATCCCTACTCTGCGCGAGGCGCCGGCCGATGCCGAGGTCGCCAGCCACAAGTTCCTGGTGCGTGCCGGCTATATCCGTCAGCTCGCGGCGGGAATCTATTCGTATCTTTTCTTAGGCAATCGTTCGTTTAATAAAATCATGGCCATCGTGCGCGAGGAGATGGACAAGATTGGCCAGGAGTTCTACCTGCCGGCGCTGCATCCTCGCGAACTCTGGGAAGCCAGCGGACGCTGGTCCTTAATCGGCGAAAACATGTTCCGCTTGAAGGACCGCAAGGGAGCCGATTTGTGCCTGGGCTTTACCCACGAAGAAGTGATGACTGAGATCGCGCGTAAAGAGCTGCGCAGCTACAAGCAGTTACCGCAGATCTGGTATCAGATCCAGACGAAATTTCGTGACGAGCCGCGGCCGAAATCCGGTTTGCTGCGCGTCCGGCAGTTCATCATGAAGGATTCGTATTCCTTCGATATCGACGCCGCCGGTCTCGATGCTTCGTATCTGAAGCATCGCCAGGCCTACAAAAATATCTTCGACCGGTGCGGGCTGAAGTACATGGTGATCGAGGCGCATTCGGGCGCGATGGGTGGATCGCAGTCGGAAGAATTCATGGTGCGCACTCCGGCGGGCGAAGACCAGATCGTGAGCTGCGAGAAATGCGACTATGCAGCGAACATGGAAAAGGCTATTTCGCGACTTGAACCGGTTTCCGATCTCGCAGCAGAAGGTGACGGCAAGCCTTTGCTGGTCCACACCCCAGGGATGAAAACCATTGAAGAAGTGGCCAAATTTCTTGGCGTTGCACCCAATAACAAAATAAAGACGCTCGCTTACGTGATGGAAGAAAAGGACAAGAAATCGGGTAAGGCGAGCACGCGGCCCGTGATTGCTCTGATGCGTGGAGATCATCAGCTCAACGAGACCAAGCTGCTGACCGCATTGGCGGGAAAACAAACCCGCTTGATGCAGGAAGAAGAGATAGTTCAGCTGTTTAAGTCTCCCGCAGGGTTCCTCGGACCGCTTGGAGTGGAATGGGCCAGCAATACGAATGAGGCTGACAAGCCAATTCTGCTGGTTGATAGCGCGCTAAAGGGCCGCACCAACCTGATCAGCGGTGCGAATAAAGAAGATTATCACTTGAAGAATGTCACGCCTGGACGCGACTTTCAGCCCAGTGCTTATGCCGATCTTCGGAGTGTGTCGGCTGGCGAACCTTGCCCCAAATGTGGCGCTCCTCTGCGGATCGATACCGCGGTGGAAATCGGACACATCTTCAAACTGGGCTACAAGTATTCGGAATCCATGGGCGCTCGTGTGCTCGACAAAAACGGCAAAGAAGTTATCCCGATTATGGGCAGTTACGGCATCGGCATTGAGCGCATTCTGACCGCCGCAGTTGAACAGAGTAATGATGAAAATGGTTTTTCCCTGCCGCTGCAGATCGCGCCCTTCGACATTGTTGTAACGCCCACCAACGTCAGCGACGAGAAGATCAGGAGCGCAGCGGAGAACCTCGCCTGCCGCCTGCTGGAGAAAGGTTACGACGTGTTACTGGATGACAGGGACGAACGGCCAGGGGTCAAGTTCAAAGACGCTGACCTGGTGGGCATACCCTTTCGTGTCAATGTGGGAAAGAAGGTTACCGACGATACTGTAGAGGTGGTTCGGCGCTCGACTCGCGAAATTCAGGATGTTAGCATCGCCGCGATAATCGAGTATTTCGAACAAAATCTTCGGCCGGCGCGCTGAAACGTACTCACGATGCGTGCCACTGACGGAGCGCAATTATGGGTACCATGAAGGCGATCGTAGGCATTGTGGCCATTGTCGCGGCAGTTTATCTGTGCGCAACTCTGATTCCTCCCTTCTTCTCGAACTACCAGTTCGAAGATGCCATCAAGACAGAAGCACAGATGAGCACCTACAGCACCAAATCGGAAGAACAGATTCGTGACACTATCTACAAGAAAGCCCAGGAACTTGAGATTCCCATGAACCGGGAGCAGATCAAGGTGCAGCGCACCGGCTTGCAAGGCAGCGGTTCGGTCTCAATTGACGCGCCCTATCTGGTGCATGTGGATCTTCCCGGATATCCTCTGGATCTGCGTTTCGATCCCTCCACCAGGAACCGGAGTGTCTTCTAAGGCGCTCACTCGCTCTGGCCTGCATTAAGATAGAGTTTCCGCACCTTCCGGCAGTTGCAATGTCGGGCACGGGTGCGGCTAACGAATCTGTTTGCGCGCACATCTCAAAGAGAGTAACCGTCGCGGGCGGAAGCGTTGAGGAGTATCAGACCACCTTGGCCATAAAGCTGAAGATCCTGGGGAGCGCTAGATCAGGAAAGTTCATTCCCGCTGACCCGTTCGTAAGGGCCGCGCTGATCGTGTTTCTGGTGTCCGCGATCGCGCTGGGCGGCGCCTTCACTTATTACTACGTCAAATTCGGCCGCGTCATCGACGAACGCTTCAAGGGCCAGGTGTTCAGCAACTCTGCCCGTGTCTATGCCATCCCTGAAACGGTTCGAGTGGGTCAAAAGCTTGACGCTAAGGAGGTCGCTGCCGAACTTCGTCGCGCCGGATATTCCGACCGGAACGGGCAATCGGGAATGGGCAGCTACCGGCTGAGCTCGGATGGAATCGAGGTCTCTCCCGGACCGGATTCCTACCACAGCCCGGAACCGGCACTTATTCGACTTCGGGCAGGCAAGGTTGAGAGCATAAAAGGAAAATCGGGCGATCTCGCGGCCTACGAACTGGAACCGCAGATGATCACCTCGCTGTTCGACGCCGAGCAGCGTTCTAAACGCCAGCTGGTGAAGTACCAGGACATTCCCAATATCCTGGTGGATGCCGTGTTGGCGATTGAAGATCGTCGATTCTTCCAGCACAACGGAGTCAATTTCCTCCGTCTGGCCGAGGCCACCTGGGTTGATCTTACTCATCAACGGCACGAACAGGGTGGATCGACCATCACCATGCAACTCTCGCGAGCTTTTTTTCTGACTCCGGAAAAGACTGTCCGGAGAAAGCTGACCGAAATTCTTATTGCAACCGAGCTGGAACAGAAATTCAACAAACAGCAGATTTTTGAGTTTTACGCGAACCGGGTTGACCTGGGACAGCGGGGCTCGTTCACCGTGAGTGGGTTCGCTGAAGCAGCCCGCGCTTATTTCAACAAAGATTTGAAAGACATCACATTGCCAGAAGCCGCACTGATCGCGGGCTTGATTCAGGCGCCCAGCTACCTGTCTCCCTATCGCCACCCCGAGCGTGCGCTCGATCGCCGCAACCTGGTGCTGGATGCCATGGTCGACACGCGAGCGATAACCCGAGACCAGGCCGACAAGGCCAAGGCCACTCCGTTGAAACTTGCGCCGCCCAATGTTGAGGCCAGCGATGCCCCTTACTTTATTGATCTGGTACGCGAAACCCTGATCAGCAAGATGGATGAACGCCAGATGAATGATCAGGCATACCGCATCTACACCACAGTCGATCCGCAGTTGCAGAAGGCGGCAGCTCAGGCCGTGGAATCGGGCCTGAAGCTGATCGATGAGCAGGTGACCAAGCTGCGGACGAAGAAAGTTAAGATTGCGAAGAACAAGTACGAGACCAAGGTGCAACCGGGACCGCAGGCGCAGGTGGCGCTGGTCGCTCTCGATCCCCACACCGGAGAAGTTTTGGCTTTGGTTGGTGGCCGCAACTACGGTTTCAGTCAGCTGAATCACGCCATCGCCAAGCGTCCCACCGGATCAATTTTCAAGCCTTTCGTCTATGCCGCCGCAATCAATACCGGGCTGGATGGTTCGAGCCCGGTTATCACGGCAGCGTCAACGGTTGAGGATCAGCCCACGACCTTCAGTTACGGTGACCAGATCTACGAGCCACGAAATTACAAAGAGGAATATCACGGCCAGGTCACGCTTCGTTACGCGCTTGCGATGTCGTTGAACAATGCCACGGTGAAGCTGGCAGAAGAGGTGGGATACGACAAAGTAGCTGAGCTTGCAAAAGCTGCGGGCATTACATCGGTGAAACCGACACCTGCGATGGCCTTGGGCTCCTACGACGCAACTCCGCTGGATATGGCGGCGGCTTACACGGTCTTCGCAAACGCAGGAACCAGGCTCTCGCCCACCGTGGTCAACTCGGTCCGCAACAGCAAGGGCGATGTGATCATGGACTTCAAGCCGGAAGAACGTCAGGTGCTTGATCCGCGTGTGGCGTTCGTCGCCACCAACATGATGGAGAGCGTGGTCAACAATGGACTGGCCTTCAGCGCAGTGCGCGGGCGAGGATTCTTAGCCCCGGCGGCCGGAAAAACCGGAAGTTCGCACGATGGCTGGTTTGCCGGTTATACCAGCAATTTACTGTGCGTGGTGTGGGTTGGATATGACGACTACAGCGATCTTCATTTGAGCGGCGCCCAGACTGCCGCTCCCATCTGGGCCGAATTCATGAAAAAGGCAGTCGCCCTGCCGCAATACTCTGATACCAAGCCCTTTACACAGCCCAGCGGTATTGTTGACGTTCAGCTCGATAAACAGACCAATCTACTGGCAACTCCAGCGTGTCCAGATACTTACACGTCCGCATTCATCGCCGGCACCGAGCCCAGCCAGACCTGTGATCAGGACACCGGCGTTAAGGGTTTCTTCTCAAAGATCTTCGGCCTGGGCGACCAAAAGCCCTTGCCCCCGCCTCCGGCCGGCGCGGAACCGGTGGCCGCGAGCCAGGATGGCAAAAAGAAAAAGGGTTTTTTTGGCAAATTAGCGGGTATCTTTAAAGAGGACAAACCGTCTAACAATCCGCCGTCGAAGCCCGCGGACAACAGCGAACCTCCCCACTGATCCGAATTCGGCTGGCGGGCAGGAGTCGAATATGCAGTCACGGCACCTGATCGTAGCCGCAGCTGTGATTATGAGCAGCGCAGCCTGTGCTGCTTCAGCAGTTTCCGCCCGTCCACATTCCGGTGAACAAGTCCAGATCAGCCCGCCCGAAGTTCGGCGGACCGAACCGCCTTCTGTTAGCGCGTCGGCCGACGAATTGGAGGGGCGTGGCGACACGCTACGAGGCGAGAAAGCATACCTGGATGCTTTGGATTACTACCGCGCGGCATTGGCGAAAAAGCCGGGGGCCTCTCAGCTTTTCAACAAGGCCGGCATTACCGAGCTTTTGCTGCATCGGTTTCGTGAGGCGGCGAAGGATTTCGAGCGTGCGATAAAGTACGATCACGACTACGCAGACGCTCACAACAATCTTGGCGTCATTCATTATCTGCAGAAGAAGTACGGGAAGGCGATCAAGGAATACGAAAAGGCCATCAAAGCCCGCAACGACTCGGCATCCTTCTACAGTAACTGTACGCGAAAATCGGCGACGCCGAGCATTCCCTGCTATATCTGCGGCGTGCCATGGAAGAGGGATACAAGGGAATTGGCAATGTATTCAAGGATGCGGAATTCGCCAGTCTGCGAAAAGATGGCCGATTTACCGAGTTGATGGCGGCACGCCCTCTTGGCATCCCTGAATGATGCGGCGTTACGAAATTTTACGAAATCTTTAGAGACTTTTTACGATTCCCGGGTTTAAAGTGTTGAATAACTCCTGAAAACAACAGGGTGAGTAAGGAGAAACGGTACCCGCCGGTCGTTGACCCGAGCACGCCCCAAGCAAACGACCGGCGGGTTTTCATTTTCTGATCGGCAACCGCCCTGATTGGTGACCAAGGTCATCTTGCCGGGCTTCCTTCCGTGTTCCACTCTAGAGGTGTCTCACTGCGCCACGCGCCCGAATTCTATGGCTAAAGGAAATATGCCCTCCGGGGCAGCGGACTGGACCCAACTGCTGACCGACCCTGATTTGGTAAAGCATCTGGGAGAGTTACTTCAAACCTATCGCGAAGCTTTGCCTGAGAAACGCGAGCAGGCGCTGATGGAAGCCATGCGGCGCATCAAAAGCAAGCCTGCCGCGGGTGCGGCGGTCGAGGAGTCCCGAGAAGAATTTCTGGACACTTCCGTGGCAAACATACCGGAAGTAAGGCCTGCACCAGCCGTTCCCTCCGAGCTCCCCCCGTTTCAGCCCGACATCTTCACGCCCAACTGGGGCCAGGATCGGCGACAGTTTCCGCGCATGAAATGCTTCGTCGCGGTCGAACTGAGGGTCAACAATTCCCCCAACCCAATCTGGGGAAATCTCTCCAATACCGGTCTGGGCGGATGCTTTGTGGAGACCGCATCCCCCGTACCTTCGGGCGCCGATGTGGAAATTGGGCTTTGGCTGGCTAACGGGAAGATCTGGATCAAAGGCATCATCCTCACCGGCGTAGTCACTCGGAGCAGTCCTTCGTTCGGGGTCCGTGTCCGGTTTGGAGACTTGGGCACAACTGAGCGTGAGAACCTGAGGCACTTCCTGAAGTTTGTCGAGAGTACCACCAGAAGCGACCGCAGCGAGCAATCCTACCTGGCTAAACTCCAGCGCTAGACGCAGATTGAAATTATTCGTGCACCGAATCCCTTCCTGGGCTTGGTCATCTAAACGCACAGACAGGCTCCGAAGCAGACTGTTCTGGAAGTTGATAAACTTTTACAAGGGCTTGCATCAGGCTGGCCCTTGTAGCTCGCTTCTACTCGTGCCCTGACGGCGCAAGCTCCCGAGGAGACCTATTCATGGTGGCAAGCGATCAAGCTGTTCTTACCAGCAAGCAGCTGGAAACTCTCTCCATCAACACAATTCGCACCCTGGCAATGGACGCCGTCCAACAGGCCAACTCCGGGCATCCAGGCGCCCCCATGGCATTGGCTCCGGCAGCTTATTGTTTGTGGCAGCAGTTTCTTCGCTACGACCCTGAAAATCCCACCTGGCCGAACCGCGACCGCTTCGTGCTGTCGAATGGACATGCGTCCATGCTGCTGTACGCCATGCTGTATCTCTCAGGCGTTCGGGGAATCAATCCCGAAGGCGAGTCTCGCGGTGACTTTGCTGTCACGCTCGATGACATTAAGAGGTTCCGCCAGATTGACAGTAAAACTCCAGGACATCCTGAATACCGCATTACGGCAGGCGTCGAAACCACCACTGGCCCGCTCGGCCAGGGGATCGCCAATAGCGTGGGAATGGCAATGGCCTCGGCCTGGCTGGCCGCCCACTACAACCGCCCGGGATTCGAGATCTTCAACTATCGCATTTATGCATTTTGTGGGGACGGTGATCTGATGGAAGGAGTTGGCAGCGAAGCTGCGTCGCTCGCCGGCCATCTCAAGTTGCCGAACCTTACCTGGATTTACGACAACAATCATGTGACGCTCGACGGCCCGGCCAGCGATTCCTTCAGCGAAAATGTCGAAGATCGCTTTCATGGTTATGGCTGGCACGTCACGCATGTCACCGATGCCAACGATCTGGATGCATTCTCGCGCGCCCTGGACAGTGCCGCTCAGACCAAGGACCGTCCGACGCTGATCGTTCTGAATAGCCATATCGGATATGGCTCGCCCCACAAGCAGGACACCAACGCTGCCCACGGAGAACCGCTGGGAGAAGACGAAGTCAAGCTGGTCAAAAAATTCTACGGCTGGCCGGAAGACCAACACTTTCTGGTTCCGCCGGAAATTCGGGAGAATTTCAGCAACGGTATCGGCCGGCGCGGACGCGAACTACGCCAGCGCTGGGAGTTGATGTTCGAAGAGTATGCAGCGAAATTTCCCGATCTGGCTGATCAGATTCAACGCATGCAGGAACGCCAGCTGCCGGACGGCTGGGATTCCAACCTTCCTACCTTCCCAGCTGATCCAAAAGGAATGGCGACGCGGGACAGCTCCGGCAAAGTTCTGAACGCAATTGCCGAAAAAATTCCCTGGATGATCGGCGGCTCCGCTGATCTGGCAACTTCCGACCGCACCAGACTGAAATTCGATGGAGCGGGAGACTTTGAGGCCGGTCATTACGGCGGACGTAATCTGCATTTCGGGGTGCGCGAACATGGAATGGCGGCCGCCCTGAACGGCATGGCCGTTTCCAAGCTGCGGCCCTTTGGCGGCACGTTCTTCAATTTTTCCGATTACATGAAGCCGGCGGTGCGGCTCTCCGCCATCATGGAAGTGCCATCCATTTTCATCTACACCCACGATTCGATTGGCTTGGGGGAAGATGGTCCTACTCATCAGCCGATCGAGCAATTGGCTGGCCTGCGTGCGGTTCCTGGACTTGTGCTGTTTCGCCCGGCTGACGCAAACGAAGTGGTGGAGGCGTGGAAGGTAATCATAAAGCTGAAGCACCGTCCTGCCGCACTGGTCCTCAGCCGGCAGAATCTTCCCACTTTTGATCGCACCAGGTACAAACCAGCGTCGGGTGTCGCACAGGGCGCATATGTTTTAGCGGACGCGCCAAACGGCAGGCCGGATGTGATTCTGATGGGCACCGGAAGCGAGGTGCAGTGGTGTGTCAGTGCCTACGAACAGTTGAAATCGGAGGGCATCAACGCCCGGGTCGTCAGTATGCCGTCGTGGGATTTGTTCGAGGCGCAAACCGCCGAATATCGCAACCAAGTTCTTCCGGAAACGGTGAAGGCTCGCGTATCAGTGGAACAGGCGGCTACGCTGGGATGGGAACGATACGTCGGCGCCTATGGAGTCTCTATCGGGATGACCGGTTTCGGCGCATCTGCCCCGCTTAAAGACTTGCTCAAAAAATTTGGCTTTACCACCGAGCATGTGGTGAGCGCCGCGCGAGAGAGCATGGCGCGAGCGAAGAAGTAAAATAATTTCAGCCGTGAGGTTTTTATGAATCCAGTCGAAACACTCGAAACAGTTAAGACTAACTCCCTCAAAGAACTGCAGAAATATGGTCAATCGATTTGGCTCGATTACATCCGGCGCAACCTGATTTCAAGCGGTGACCTTAAGCGACTGATCGCCGAAGACGGGCTGCGGGGCATGACCTCTAATCCGACAATTTTCGAAAAAGCCATCGCGGGAAGCACCGACTATGACGACATCCTGCAATCGCTGCGCGGTCGTACTGACCTGGATGCAAAGGCCCGTTATGAAAAGCTGGCGATACGCGACATCCAGGACGCAGCTGATCTTCTGCAGCCGGTGTACGAGCAGACCAAAACGCGCGACGGCTATGTCAGCCTGGAGGTCTCACCCTACCTGGCGCGCGACACCCAAGGGACCATTCAGGAAGCACGCGCGCTGTGGAAGGCCGTCAGCCGCAAGAACGTGATGATTAAGGTACCCGGGACTGCCGAAGGCTTACCCGCCTTCCAAGTCGGCGAAAGATGAAACCGAGGCTGGCCAGCTGAAAAGCCTGCTCGGAAAAGTTGCCATCGCCAACGGAAAACTCGCCTATCAGAGCTACCTGAAGGTCTTTGCAAGCGACCGGTGGAAGGACCTGGCTGCCAAGGGCGCACAAACGCAGCGCGTTCTCTGGGCCAGCACCAGCACCAAAAATCCCGCATATCGCGACGTGATGTACGTCGAGGAAATGATCGGTAAAGATACTGTCAATACCATTCCGCCGGCCACGCTTGAGGCTTTTCGTAACCACGGAAAATGCCGCGCCAGCCTGACCGAAGACATCGCCGGGGCTCAGGCCACCATGAGGACCTTGGCCCAGTTGAGTATCTCGATCGACCAGATCACCGATAAATTGACCGACGACGGGGTACGTTCATTTGACGAAGCATTTGACAAGCTGTTGCAGGCGGTCGAGAAGAATACAGGGTCGCCAGCACCTTCGAAGGCAACCAAATAGCGGAGTGTTCCCTCGACATCATCGGCACAATAAATCTGCAAGGGCGCGGCCAATTTCGAAGCCTGCATGGCTGAACCTCTGTAAAGCCCTAAGTGAGCCGCTGAGTTAATCAATCACGAATCCTGCATTGCCTAAACCGTAGAGAAACGATTTAATAGCAGCGAGGAGAGCACGATGAGATCAAAAATGGCGGCCCTGAAAAAGACAGGCTTCCCAAGAAGATCCTTTCTGTTCTGTCCGTAGGTTTCGTGGTCACATCGGAGCAAAGGCTCCAGCCGGCAAATCGGCTTGAGCAGGTTCGAACGACTCGCTATCTGGTCTGGACTGTCACCCTCGTAGTTAAAATTTCAAGGATGGATGCAAATGGCCCAAGCGGATGTTCTGTCGGCAATGCCGCAGCAACGAATCGGCAGACCTGCTGATCCCTGCACCATGGTGATTTTCGGCGCGGCCGGAGACCTCACCCGCCGCAAGCTGATTCCTGCGCTCTACAATCTGGCCACCAATCAGTTGCTGTCGCGCGAATTCGCGGTGGTCGGGGTGGCGCGCACTCAGATCTCGGAAGACGAATTCCGCAAGCGGATCACTAATGATATCCAGCAGTTTGCCAGCAACGGTGTGGACCGCGATCTTTGGGAGTGGTTCTTGCGCCGGCTGCATTATGTGCACGGCGATTTCAAAGACTCCAATCTTTATCCGCGCTTGAAAGAAACCCTCGACAAAGTGGACGCCGAGCACTCCACCCACGGTAATCATCTGTACTATCTGGCCACCGCCGCCGACTACTTCGGGCCGATCGTCGAACAACTGGCGGGGGTGGGACTGATGCATGAAGGGGGCGAACACTGGCGGAGAGTGATTGTCGAGAAACCCTTCGGGCATGACCTCGAAAGCGCGAAAAATCTGAACCAGCAACTGCTGAAGGTTGCCGACGAAAGACAGATTTATCGGATCGACCATTATCTTGGCAAAGAAACCGTTCAAAACATTTTGGCTTTTCGTTTCGCCAACGGAATTTTTGAGCCCATCTGGAACCGCCGCTACATCGATCACATTCAGATCTCGGTGGCGGAAACCGTGGGCGTTGAATCACGCGGCAGCTACTACGATCAGGCGGGTGCGCTGCGCGACATGGTGCCCAACCACATCATGCAGCTGATCAGCCTCACTGCCATGGAACCTCCGGTTTCTTTCCGGGCGGATGCGGTGCGCGATGAACAGGCCAAAATCCTGCATGCCATCCAGCCCTTGAGCGCGGAAGACGTGCTGAGCAAAACCGTGCGCGGCCAATATGGCTCAGGACTCATCAATGGGGAACGGGTTCCTGGCTACCGTGAAGAAGAGGGCGTGCCGCACGACTCGAAGAATGAAACCTTTGTAGCCATGAAGCTGCAGATCGACAACTGGCGATGGGCAGATGTGCCGTTTTACCTGCGCACCGGTAAGCGATTGCCCAGCCGCAGCACCGCCGTGGTCATTCAATTTCGGCGCGCTCCCTTTGTCCTGTTCCGCGATACCCCGGTTGAAAACCTCATGCCCAATCAGCTGGTCATGCACATCCAGCCGGAAGAAGGGATCTCGCTGCGCTTCGCGGCCAAAGTCCCCGGACCGGCGATGCGGCTGGGAGCGGTCGACATGAATTTCGAGTACGCGGATTATTTCGGCAGCCAGCCCAGCACCGGCTATGAGCGCCTGCTGCATGATTGCATGATTGGCGATGCCACCCTGTTCCAGCGTGCGGACATGGTGGAGGCGGGCTGGTGCGTGGTAAGTCCGGTGCTGGATGTGTGGAAGGCTCTGCCGCCGCGCAACTTTCCGAATTACGCAGCCGGCACCTGGGGGCCAAGGGATGCCGAGGATCTGCTCGAACGGGATGGGCGCCACTGGAGGGATTTCGAGAAATGATACTGGCTGGCGACATTGGAGGCACCAACGCGCGGCTGGCTCTGTTTGATGTCCAGAATGGCGCCTACAAGCTGGTCTCGGGCTCGGTTTTTCCCAGCCGGCAATACCGTGGGCTGGATGAAATTGTGACTAAATTCGTCTCGGACGGTGAACTTCATCCCAACCTGGCCTGCTTCGGAGTGGCCGGCCCGGTGCGCAATGGGAAAGTTGAAACCTCCAATCTTCCGTGGGTGGTCGATTCCAAACGCCTGGCCAGCGAGCTCAGACTTCCCAGCGCGATCCTGATCAACGATCTGGAAGCCAATGCCTGGGGGATCGCCGCGCTCCAGCCCGATGATGTCGTCGTTCTGAACCAGGTCAAAGACGCTCCGGTAGGAAACAAGGCCGTTATCGCCGCCGGCACCGGCCTGGGCGAGGCCGGCATGTACTGGGACGGAAGCAAGCACCACGTGTTTGCCTCCGAAGGCGGACACACCGATTTCGCTCCCCGCAACGAGCTTGAAGTTGACCTGCTCAACTATCTTCGCGCTCGCTTCGGCCACGTCAGCTATGAACGAATTGTTTCCGGACCGGGACTGGTAAACGTCTTTCATTTTCTGCGCGACACCGGCCGTGGCGCTGAGCCTTCCTGGCTCACCGAACAAATGGCCTCCAGCGATCCCGCCGCCTCCATCTCAATGGCTGCCCTGGCCGGAAAGTGCGGCCTGTGCGAGCATGCCGTTGATCTATTTGTGTCTTTGTATGGTGCCGAGGCGGGAAATCTGGCGCTCAAGATCATGGCCACCGGCGGAGTTTATGTGGGCGGTGGCATTGCTCCCAAAATGCTTCCCAAACTGGCCGGACCGCTGTTTATGCAATCGTTCACCGGCAAAGGGCGCATGCAGACGTTGCTCGAATCAATTCCCGTCAAAGTGATCAAGAATGAAAAGCTTGCACTGCTGGGAGCGGCCCGTTACGCGGTCGCCAATGCTGCCTGATGGGAACGGATTCCTGGTTTCAGAGCTGGTTCCAGAACTTGTCTCAGAACACCGGCGCCAAGCTGTGTCTCTTCTGATACAGCTTGCGATCGATTGTCCGCAACAGTTCTTCGCCATCGCTGCCGGTGATGTAAGCCGTGACCGCCCAGGCGAACGATAGTTCGTACTCTTTTCGGCTGTTCAGGTTCCACTGCTCAACGTCTCTCAGCAGCCGCTGCATGGGGTAGTTGGCCTGCTCTTCATTGGTATCGGGCAGCAACGCCAGAAATTCATCGCTTCCCTGCCGGAAGACGAGATCGCCACCTCGGAAGACCTTTTTGAGGATGGCCGCAAATTCCACCAGCAGGCGGTCTCCCTCCAGCGCGCCAAATTTGCGGTTGAGTTCGTGAAAGCGATCAATGTCCATCGAAATCAGCACCAGCGTGGCCCCGGTACGGTTGCAACGCGAGGTTTCCCGCGGAATCAGTTCATTCACCGCGCGGCGATTCAGCAGCTGGGTCAAGGGGTCGATCAGCGATAAGCTCTCCAGGCGCTCGTTCAGGACCAGTTCGCGAATCAGAGCATGGCGGGTGGCATTCAGGGCCCGCTTCTGCGCAATCAGATAAATGTTCCCCAGCACCACCAGCGAGATCAGGCCAAAGAAGAGTTGCGGCAGGTATGCATGTTCTATGCGCACCAGGTGTTCGGACCACATCAGGTTGGGCCAGACCAGCGCCAGCAGCCCGGAAGTCAGCACCAGGATCAGCAGTATCCCGATCGACCAGAGCTGAAGATCGCGGCCCGAGAGCTGGTTGATCTCGCCCTGGATTTCCTCCGCGCGAGCCAGCATCGAAGGCTGCACTTTGCGCTCACTTGTGAGTTGCAGATTCATCCCACGGCCTGCCCGAGGAAAGCCCGGGCAAGTTAGACCATATCGCAAAGCAGAAAGCGCAGGCGGTGAATCGTTCTCCGCTGAATTACCTTCGTAATGGCGCGCGCGAAGAAACTGGGAAGATTAACTGTAACTAACATCCACTAACACGTTGTAGCCTGCGGCGCGGCGGAAGGTGACTTCGACGCGCTGTCCAACCGGAAGCGCGTTACGCATGTCCCCTTCGAATACCAGAAAAGGAGCGGCGGGCGGCTTGCCCTGAAACTTAACAATCGATTTGTTGGGCTGGCCAACCCCTGACTCGTAAAACTCCACGCTTTCAACCACTCCGCGTTCGACCCCCGAGCCGGAAGAAGCTTTGCCGGCCCCCAATGAGGGGGAGAAACTGGGCCCTCCGCCTTTACGCCACTGCCATACTTCAAACAGCGCAGTGGTCCCCACGATACCGGACATGGTCAGCAGTATCAGCGACATGAACAGACCATCGACCGTGAACAGTGTTCCAGAAACCAGAATCCAGCCGATTCCCGCTAGCGGAACCAGGGCAAGCAGAAGCGAAATAGCAATCAGCAGCATAAGTAACCGGGTGCCCGCGCGCGCAGGCTGCGGAGCGACGAGCAACAGATTAGCAAAAACCGCGCTGGCTGTTAAGAATCGCGCTGGTGCATCCGCTCAGGCGCAGGTATCGCGCCAGTCCCCGATTTCGCGCAAGCCTTCGGCGCGGGTCTGTTCGAACAATCGCACCCGGTGTCGCGCGTGCTCAAACTCGTGGATGTCGGCCCATACTTCGGCTCGCCATGCCTCATCGTGGGCCGCGGATTCTCCGCAGGTGGCGCAGCGGGTATGCAGCCGGCGATTGACCCGCGGGGGAGCGGTGGAAGGCGCTAATTCCAGAAAAATGCAGCGCACCTCCTGTATCTCATCGTTCTCCCCAATAATGTGTTCGTAGCGCAGCAGGTAGCCGAAGCCTAATTTTCGTGCTTCCTGCTCGGCTTCATTCCTGCTTTGAAAGGGTCCATATTCGGCCCGCAACTGCTCAGTCGAGTCGCAAGCCATCCAGAAAGTTTCTTTGTAAGCCATCAGTCCTCAATTTCGCGAAGGCTCGACGGTGGGGCCGAGGCCGTGGGGGACTTGGACCAACCACAGTGCAATCGCACCGCCGCTTCAGCCGGTCTAACTGAATGTATTTTCATCGACTTACAAGTGGCACAAACTGTTCGCAAGCGGTCGGCTGCAAGCTTTTTCAGTTGCCGTGCTTTCCCTCTTCTCTTTCAGGCGCTCCCGCGCTTGGTATGGGCCTTCACGGAATAGTCACTTGGCGCTTGCATCTGGGTTGCAGTAACATCTCGAAACTCCCCTAATTTCAGCGGAAGGAATCGACACTCTCTCCATGGGCCTGCGCCGCGAGCCACGTACGCGCATGCGCGTGGCGGTGCGCATCTTCGGTACCGACCACAACGGCCGCACCTTCTCGCAAAACGTGTATACCTCGGATGTGAGCCGTTCGGGCGCCAGGCTGGAGTCGGTTCCGGTGGAGGTTGCGGTTGGAGAGACCCTCGGCTTGAGCTATCAGTCAAACCGCGGCCGCTTCCAGGTGAAATGGATGGCGGGCGCCGAAGGACAACGAACCCTCGGGCTGCAGAATGTCGCTCCCGAAAAGCCATTGTGGGACTTCTCCTTGCCGCCGCCCGCGCCCGATAACTATAGGTCCGCAAGCGGCAGTGATCGCCGCCGGCATGCGCGGATGAAATCGGTCAACTCGGTCGAATTGCATGCTGACTCGCAAGGAGCTCCCATCTGGGGCAAAGCCTCTGACCTGAGTGCGGGTGGCTGCTTCGTCGAGATGCCGATGCCGCTCAAAAAAGACACCCGGCTCAAGATCGGCCTGTGGCTTGGTCAAGAGAAGTTGTGGCTGGAGGGCAAGGTCGCGAGCAGCCGGCCCGGATTCGGGATCGGCATTGAATTCCTGCCCGCCGCAGGCGCTGACGCCGACAAGCTGCGCGAATTTCTGAGCGGCATCGCCCGGAAACGCTGGTAGCGCTTAAAAAGCCGCCAGCGCCGCCTGCCCGCCTGCCGTGACCGTCAATCCGACCGCCACCTTCCATTCCTCACCCCGTGACTGGCCACATACATGGCCAGCTCCAGCCGGCTCCATACTCCCAGTTTGTCGAAGGTATTGCGCAGGTAATTCTTGACCACCTGCTCGGTGGTCCCCAGCGCTTCCCCAATTTCACGGTTGGTCATGCCCTTCCACACCAGCGTGGCCACCTGAACTTCTTTTACTGTCAGCCGCTCACACGGTTGCATAATGCGCTCTGCTCCTTCAGGAACATGGCGGTTGCCAGCTTAACCCGCTTCCGTCCATCGCGAATTCCGGCGCGCAGGAACAGGGTGCGCAAATGCTGCTTCACGGTGCGCGGGCTGATGCTTAACTGGCTGGCAATTTCCTTGTTGCTGCATCCTTGCACCAACAGCCTTAACACCTGCTCATCCCGCGGCGTGATTTTGATCTGACTCAAGTTCAACATGATTTGCCCTCACCTTTTCCTTCGCGGCCTCACTTGCCGAAAAGCAATTCTTTCGCCATACCTTCGCCATCGTGACCAGCCCGCGAAACTTCCGTGGTTGCACCATTTTCACTCCCCGCTGCGGCATCCCGGGCAGACGATTTGTCCGCAAGCGGAACCGCTTGTTCCAATTTGGTCCGCGTATTAAGGTGGAAAAAGATCAGCGGATCGCAGTTGACGGGCGCTTATGCGAGTTCTGATCGTGGAAGACGAGAGCCGCTTGGCGGAAAACATCGCGCGCAGCCTGCGCGAAATCGCCGGCTACGCGGTGGATCTTGCGGCCGACGGCCCGCAGGGCTTGCAGCTGGCTTCCCGCAATGCTTATGACCTGATCATCCTCGATCTGATGCTTCCCGGCTTTGACGGCCGCCAACTGCTGGTACAGCTGCGCGAGGCCGGCCAGCAGACTCCGGTTCTGATCCTTACCGCCCGCGATGACAAGGAGTCGCTGGTCGCCCTGCTCAACTCCGGGGCTGACGACTACCTGACCAAGCCCTTCGACCTGGGCGAATTGCTGGCCCGGGCCAAGGTCCTGATCCGGCGCGGCAAAGGACAACCCTCTCCACTGTTAACCGTAGGCGATCTACAAATCAACACCGTGGACCACACCGTACGGCGCGGTGAGCGTGCGATTACGCTTACTGCGATGGAGTACCGGGTGCTCGAGTACCTGGCCCATCGATCAGGCGCGGTGGTCTCAAAGTCGGAACTGCTCGAGCATCTCTACGATTACAACTGGGAGAAATTCAGCAACGTCATCGAAGTCTATATCTCCGGACTGCGCCGGAAGCTGAATGACGGCAAGCAGCGGCAGCTGATCCACACGCTGCGCAACCAGGGATACACGCTGCAGGAATAATGCGTCGCAACTCGATTCAAAACCGCCTGATCGCCAGCGTGCTGCTATCGCAAGCCTTGCTGACCATAGGACTGGCGGTCACCGGGGTGGCTTACACTTATTGGCGGCTGCTCTCCACGCTCGACAGCGGAATGCAGTCGCACGCGCTGCGGATCGGGGCGCTGGTGCGCTATGTGGACAACAGCAACGGCAAAGTCTACTTCGATGACAGCCTGCTGCCGCCTCCACTCGATCCCGAGCGCCCGGACCTGTTTGTAGTTTGGGCCAGCCGATCGGGCCTGCTCTTTCGCTCCCCGGGCTGGCCGGAAGGACTCGAGCTACAGCCGGGAGAAGACCTGCACTGGAATCTGGAATATGCGGGCACGCCTTACCACGCATTGCGGCTGACCAGGGTAAAAATTCTCGATCGAGGTGAGGGCCGCGCCTTCCGGCCGCAGACCCTGACCATCATCTACGCTTCACCGACCAGCCATCTGCGGCAGCAGGTAAAGGCAGCCGGGGCCTATATCGCGCTCATCAGCCTGGGCCTGATGCTTTTAACCCTGGGGCTGGCATTTGCGGGAGTGCGCAGCGGTCTGCGTCCGCTACAGACGCTGGCCTCACAGGCCGGCCTGGTGTCGGCCCGCAACTGGGAACTGCGCATACCCTCGCAGGTCGAACAGGTCGAAGAATTGCGTCCACTGGTCGAAGCCATGACCCAGATGCTCGATCGCTTACGGCGGTCATTTGAATTGCAGCGACAGTTCCTGGCCAGCGCCGCCCACGAACTGAAAACTCCGGTGGCAGTGCTCAAATCGACCCTGCAGCAGACCCTGCAACGTCCGCGAAACAATGAAGAGTACCAGCTGGCGCTGGAACATTCTTTAGAGGACCTGGGACGCCTCGAACAGTTACTGCTCTCCATGCTGCGGCTGGCCCGTGCCGAGCAATGGGCGGAAGGCGCTCTGCGGCGCGATCTTGAAGAAATCGATATTGCTTCCACTTTGCTGGAGGCGATGGAGCGTGCGCAGCCGCTGGCCGAAGCCCACCATGTCCGCATCGATTTAGCCGAGGCGGGCGGGTTGATTTTTCGCGCCGACCCGGAAGATTTGCAGACGGTGTGGTCCAACCTGCTCGAGAATGCCATCCGCTACAGTCCAGAAGGATCGACCATCGAGCTCAAACTGGGTCGCGAAGCGGACCGCCTGGAAGTGCAAGTCAGTGATCACGGGGCCGGCGTTCCCGCCAAGGACTTGCCTCATATTTTCGAGCGCTTTTACCGGGGGGACGGCTCGCGCACCCGGGGGAGCGGCGGCTTCGGCCTGGGTCTGGCAATCGCCCGGGCGCTGGTAGAAGCCTACGGAGGCACGATCCGGGCCGAGAGCGGGCCGGGTCACGGAACGCGCATGACGGTGACTCTGCCTGCCGATCGCAATCCGGTAGCGCCACCCGGCGAGAAAACACCTGATGTCGCTTCATAATCCATTGTGTGCAGAAGATTGCATCCTGCTTCAGGAGCTGCTAAGCGATGCCATATCGTTCCGCGGGTTCTTGCCTTTATTGCAGTGAATGGCACGTTGGTGGCACAGATTTGGACGCCCGATTGCACTAAAATAGGCGGATCAGTGTCCTCATTGAGGCAAGAACTCTCGCCGATGCCGCAAACCTACACCAGCCCGGCGCATACCACGCCGCTTGATGAACGCTCGTTCGAACAATTACTGGCGGCCGCCTTTGTCATTCAGGAGCACAATAAAAGAACCGATAAGCGGATCGACCAACCAGCACCGCGTGCCGCTTTTGATTTCACGCGAGCGGTTTCAGCGGCGGCGGCATTGCAAGAAGAGATTGCTGCGGGAACCCTGGATCTGCCCGCCGCCGCCCGCGTGATTGCGGAGCGCGCATTACAAGTGATGCACGCGCAGGGAGCGGCGGTCGGCATTGTGGTGGATGAATTCCTGACCTACATCGGGGCAGCAGGTACTGCGGCTGGTGATAGCGGACGAAAATTCGCGGTTCCTCAATCCCTGCCCGCCCACTGCATTCTGAAAGGTGAACCGCTGCAGTACTCAAACTCCCAGAGTCTGGCGCGCGGGTTTGCAGGCAGAAACGACCTGCAGTCACTGCTCGCTGCCCCCGTCATGCAGAAAGGGACTGTGCTCGGGGTTTTGGAGCTGCGCTTTTCCGCGACTCGCGCTTTTTCTGCTGAAGAAATACGCGCCGCCGAGCTGTTTGCCGGATCAGTGAATCTCGCCATCACCACCGCCGCCAGGAAGCATGCTGCCGATTTCGGCGATTCGCCAGCCCCCGCTGTGCCGGTCAGTTCCGCCGATCTTCAGGGTTCGCGAGCGCCGGCTGTGCCGCTGAGCTCTCCGGTCCAGCCGCTGCCGGAAGTACCGCTTGCCGAAACTATCGCGCTGCATGGTGCAACGGAAGCTGCCGCAGATCTGGAAACCGATTCAGAAACAGATTCAGAACCGATCGAAACTCTCTGCGCCAGTTGCGGAAGAGTTCTTTTTTCCTGGGAATCAATTTGCGCACGCTGCGGGACCAGGAAAGAGGACCGCGCAAGCGCTCCGCCGCTCACCCCGTTTGGTGCTGAGGAAGACTCTGTACCCTCACAATTTAGCGCGGAACTGGGCTCCTCGAATGGGGATGGCAATAACGATCGCAACTACAACGACGTCTCAGAGATTGGGGAGGACTCTGCCCTGATCACCGGTGCAGCGCTCGACCAGGCTCGGCGTGAGCAGCACCCGCCAGAGGCATTGGCTTTAGCCGAGCCGGTCCGCATCGTTCCTGCTGAACCCGCAGGCGGCGAAGGTTCTGCGGCCATTGAGCCAGCTTATCCCTGGAGCTCCGCGCAGAAAGCCCGCGAATGGTTTGATGGCTTGCGTGAGCAGCAGCATCCGGCATTCACCAGGCTAGAAGATTTCTGGGAGTCGCAACGGGCGAACGTCTGGCTGGGTGCGGCCGCACTGATTCTGTTGTTTGCCATTGTCCAGTTTTTTGCGTCGCCAGGCACGCCTGCGCCGGTCGCGGACACCAGCAGTAAAGTTGCCGCGCCTCAATTGACGTTCTTCGAGGGCCTGATGGTCAGCATGGGCCTGGCAGAAGCGCCACCCGCGGTCTCCTCCTACGCCGGAAATCCGCAAGCCCGGGTTTGGGTGGACACGCGCACCGCACTCTACTACTGCGAAGGCGCCGGGCAATATGGCAAGACTCCGGGTGGAAAGTTCACCACCCAGCGCGATGCCCAGCAGGACCAGTTCGAGCCTGCCCACCGCAAGGTCTGTCCTTAACCTTAACCTTTCAATCTTTCGCTCGCGATCGCGATCTACTTGAGCGCTTGCAGCTTCTGAGTGGCAATCTGGGCTACTTCGGTGGCGGGATTTTCCTTCTGAATCTGCTCATAGGTGCGCTTGGCATCCAGCGGCTGCTGGCTGGCCTGGTAAGTGGCGGCCAGCTCAAGTTGCGCGGTAGTCTTTCCGACCGTAAGCGTGGGTTTGGCGATCAGCTGGTGGTAGAGATCAATCGCCTGCTGGTTGCGGTTAGTGCTGCGGTAAAGCGAGGCCAGCGCCAGCTTGGCCAGCGCCGACAAATCGCCATTGCTTGAGGATGCCACCTTCTGCAGATCGCTCTCGGCAACCGGGTTATCTGCCAGCTCGGCAGCTGTCAATCCAAGAAAGTAACGGGCAAAATCGGCAGAATGGGTGTGCGGATATTTTTCGACGATGGACTGCAGCTGTTTGCGGGCCGCCGTAGCGCGCTCTTTCGATGAACTAAAAGTCAGCACTCCCGGCTCGGCGGGCGTCCCTGCAGGCACCACCGGAGCGTCCATGGTCCTCACCGCCTGCCCGAGATCGGCGCTGGCCTTGGCATCCTGCTGGCTCAGGTAGTACCAGCCGCCGGTGGCGATGGCAATCAGCACCAGCGCGGCGATGGCGGCTACGATCAGCTTGGACTGGTGCTCCACCGTCCAATGGACCGTGGCCTCGGCGGCCCCGATGGTCGCCCGGCTGAATTTATCCTGCTTGAGCTGGTGGCGGGTTTCTGCGCGCACTGAGATCCCTTCTACTTTTATCAGGAAAAATAATCGGAACTCTCAGTTTACAGGCCAAAGCCGGAGTCGGTCAAAATGCCTGCTACTTGGAAGTCTCTTCGAGAATCCCCTGTTCAAGCTTCTCCTGGCACTCGATGCAGTGCCGCGTCCAGGGAACCGCTTCCAGGCGCTTGGGGTTGATATCTTTACCGCAGGAAATGCATTCCCCAAAACTGCCTTCGCGGATGCGCGAGAGCGCGCCTTCGACCATCTGCAGCAGTTGACGATCGTTGTTGCTCTGGTGGAACAGGAATTCTTTGTTGTAGGAACTGGCGGCGCGATCCGCAATGTCCTGGGCTGTGTCTTCGTCCGCGGCCCGACCGTCCTGCTCGGTCCGCGTGACCATGCGGCGAAGGTCCTGTTGCCGGGATTCCAGTCTTTTTCGGAAATAGTCTAGCTTTTTTTTGTCCATGCTAATAACTGCGCGGCCCGCAGGCCGCGTCCTTGATGCCCATCGTGCTTGGTTAACGTGAAATGATATGCGCTACACATAGATGCGTCAACCAGCCGATTGGCTGCAATTGCACTGCTGAGAACTCTAACTTCTCTGGCAGCATCAGCTTGCAAAACGCGGAATACTGCGCTTAATCGATCGGACGCGCCGCGGTCGCCTGCTGGAATTTCAGCTTCCAATCGCCTCCATCATTTACCCAGAGGTCGGAAATTCGCTGGTAACGCGGCGCCATGTTAGGAGCATCGCCTTCCGGCATCTTTATGATGCAATCATAGGTGACCATCACCGCTGCGTCGTCAATCCGGATCACGCGGAAATTGTAGGCCTGAAAATCCTGCAGCTCGCCTTCTCGGGCGCTGTCGATCATTTCTGAGCGGTCGTGCAACTTCCCTTCACTTCCTACGCTGATGAAATCTCCGGTCAACGTCTGGTTCAACTGCGATGCGTCTTTGCCTTTGCGCGCCTGCAGCACGGCCTTGCTTTTATCGACCAGAGGAGAAGCTGGCGAGTCCTCAGCCAGCGCCAGTGAGGCAACAACACAGATCAGAAACAGCACGATGGTTTTCATGAGTATGCTCCGCAAAACTTCGCCTTTTATGAGTTCGGTCGAATGCGTTCCACCAGTTCAGAGTGGGGCACCGAGACCTGCTCGCCGGTAGCAAGATTTTTCAGCGCGAACGAGTCAGCTTTGATTTCGTTCTCGCCCACGATCAGCGCGAAGCGCGCGCCCAGTTTGCTTGCGGTCTCGAGGGATTTCTTGAGACGAAAAGTCTCATCCCCGAGTTCGACCATCAGGTCCTGATGCCGCAACTCGCGCGCCAGCCGCGCACTTTCGCGGTCCATGCCAGCACCGAGCGGCGCGATATAAACGTCTGGCTTAGACTGCATTTCTTCCGCAGATCGGTTTAACGCGAGCACCAGGCGATCTTCGCCGATCGCGAAACCGATGCCCGGCGCTTTGGGCCCACCCAGTTGCTCGGACAAGCCGTCGTAGCGGCCACCGCCAAGAATGGCATTTTGCGCGCCCAGCGCACCATGGGTGAACTCAAATGCGGTGCGACTGTAGTAGTCAAGCCCGCGCACCAGGCGGTCGTTCAGCGTGAACGGCACGCCCACCGATTTCAGAATTTCCTGCACCTGCTCAAAGTGCTTGCGGCAAGGCTCATCAAGAAATTCGCTGATGCGCGGCAGTTGCTCGATAATCGGCTGGTCCTCGGGAACTTTGCAATCAAACACCCGCAAGGGATTGGTCACGGCGCGGCGCTGGCAGTCCGGGTCCATTCTGCTTTTGACCGGATCCAGCGCGTTGCGCAGCGCCTCGTTATAGTTTGCGCGGTCTTGGGCGCAGCCGATCGAATTGAGCTGCAGCGTCCAGCCGCTGATTCCCAGCCGGTCAAGGAAAGTGGCGAGCAGTTCGAGAATCTCCGCATCTCGCGCGGGAGACTCGCTTCCCGAGGTGGGTGGGCCGATCATTTCCGCGCCAATCTGGTAGAACTGACGGTAGCGGCCTTTCTGCGGACGCTCGCGCCGGAACTGCGGCCCGATATAGTAGAGCTTGTTCAGGCCGCGCGTCTGCAGGTTGTGTTCGATGTAGGCGCGCACAACGCCCGCAGTGTTCTCGGGACGGAGGGTGATAAGTTGACCCTTTTCACTCTGAGCGCGGCCTCGATCTTCCCAGGTGAACATTTCCTTCGAGACAATATCGGTCTCTTCGCCCACTCCACGCGAGAACAATTGCGTATCTTCAAAAATCGGGGTGCGGATTTCCTGAAAGTTGTAAGCGCGAAACACGGCACGTGCGGTCTCGTCCACGAAACTCCATAAGGCCGTGTCGGGCGGCAGCAGGTCGCGCGTTCCTCGGACAGCTTTGATCATAAAAAAACTTCGGCTAGCGGCGGTCGGCTATCAGCTTTGGCTTTCGGATAGCTGAAAGCTGACGGCTAACCGCTATCTCTCCGCCAAATACGACTGTTTATATTCCAGATAGTTCCGGGCGTACCTCATGATGGTTTCCTGATCTTTTTCATCCAGCTTGCGGCGAAACTTGCCGGGTGATCCCATCCACAGCGAACCCGGTTCAACAATAGTCCGTTCGGGGATGATGGTGCCGGCAGCAATGATTGAACCGGCGCCGATTATTGCCCCATTGAGAATGATTGAGCCCATGCCGATCAGGCAACGGTCTTCAATGGTGCAGCCATGCAATGTAACCGAGTGCCCGACGGTAACGAATTCACCGAGCGTCACGCCGTACTGCTGCTTCATGCCGTGCAGCACGCTGCAGTCCTGAACATTCGAGTGCGCGCCTACCCGGATCGAATGCACATCGCCGCGTAAGACGGCGTTCATCCAGATGCTGGCGTGCTCGCCCAGTTCCACGTCGCCGATAATCTGCGCCGAATCATCCACGAAGCAGGAAGCGGGAACTTTCGGGGAAACTCCCTTATAGGATCGGATCATGTTTGCCGACGAAATTACGAACATACCATGACCGAACTGAGGTGAGCGACTGCAGGGCCTGGTGAGCCTGATCAGTTTTCGGTTTCTTCCGGCTGGTTGTGAGAAGTGGCTTTAGGTGCTTTGGGCGGTTTCGGCGGAGCAGGCGGCGCTTCCGCTACCGCAGAGCTGCGGCGAATCTCAATCGAGCCGTGTTCGTTATTGATCACCATGTGGGGGCCGCCGGTTCCTACTGAGCCGCTGCCGATCCCCTGGTCGTCATTGTTCTGGATCTTCAGCTCGCTAAAATCGCTCTCCACTTCCGCTCCGCGTGCCCGCGCGTCAAGCTGGAAGGTGGCCTTTTCCGGCAGGTAAACCTGCACCTCGCTGTTTCGGTTGCTCACCTGGACGCTTCCAAGTTTCGCGAAACGCAGCTCGATCCCGCCATTCTCGTTCTCAAGCCGCACATCGCCGGAAACACCGGTCAGGCGGATGTCTTTCGACCGCGTAACCAGGCGAAGCGGGCCTGCCACACCGCTGGCCCTCAGATCGCCCGAATCCATGTCCAGATCACCGCTGAGAGAAGCTAACTCCATGTCGGTACGGGCAGACTTGAAACTCAACTGGCCGGTGATGCGCGCCAATCGTACGTTGTCAAATTCGCCGCTGATCCGCACGCTTCGTTTGGCATCTTCGATCGAAATTTCTTCCCCACGGCCCTGGGCCGTCAACTCGCCGGAGATGTTGGAGGCCTTGGCCGAACCATGATCGAGATTGATATTCACCTTGCCATTGATCTCCTGCAGCGAAATCTCTCCGTGCTGACAAGAGATATCGGCATCCCCATCCCGGCCGTTGACTCCAACGTTGCCGCTTCGGGAGGAAACGGTCACGGCCGCCTTGCGGGGCAAAGCGATATCGAGATCGGTCGCGATACGATGATCGCCGGCGCCATGAGTGTTCGCATTCACGGTCACAGTGTTTCCGCTGGTGTTGATCAGGGGCTTGGTGCCCGCGTTCCATTGGTCGGCATCGTCCTTTTTCTCGGCAAACACTCGTTTACGGACCGTAACATGCAGTTGCGCGTCGTCGGAAGTGGTGATGTTGACCGCCCCGTGATCGTTCACTACGTGCAAATTCGCGTCCAGCGGGAAGTTCGCGGTCATCTGGTCATCGTAGCTGTAGCTCTCGCCAAAAGGATTCCAGCCACCTTCGTCCCAATCGAGATTGTCTGTAATCTCATTCCAGTGTCGGGTCGCCTGCGTCGCAGTCACCCCGGTGCCAATAAGAAATATGAGCAGAAACACTCCTCCTGCTCCAATTCCCCGCGGACGCACTCCCTGTGCCTGGTCCTGCCGATATTCGATCAGCTTGATGACGCCCCAAAGAATGATGAGCGCCGGCCAGTATTGTCCGAACCAGAACAGCAGAGTCTTTTCCGAGACCACGTGATTGGTAGAAAGCAGGGCCACGACACCGATCAGAATCAATATGACCGGTCCGGCAAAGGACCTGCGCCGAAATCGCGGCCCCATCTGGGTCGGGCTAGCCATGCGTTACCTCATTGGTGGGCGGAGGCGGAGATACGGTGTTCCCGGCAGCGGGTGGAATTACAGCATCCGGCGGACGGGCACCCGGCATTGGGCCAATATGTTCGCCACGCGTGTCAGCGCTCTGCAGAATTTTCACCATGCCGATCACCAGGAGAATCACCGGCCAGGTGTGGCCAAAATCGGCTCCGTGGACTCCTAAATTGTCCAGCAGGAAAAGCACCCCAACCGTGATCATGATGGCCGGGCCCATTAACCCTTTGCACCGGCAGCGCCGGCAACCACAGTCGCGGTTAAATACGTATCCATTCATGGCAGCGCTAGCTCCGCACCCGCTTGGCCAACAGCCATGCTCCAATGCCGATCAGCATCAGTGGCCACAGGCGATGTATCCAATGAAATTCGAACAAACCAATGTTCTGCAGCAGAAACAGCGAACCGAGAATGATGAGCACAATCGCGCCCATGGGCAGCGAATGCCGCGGCGGTCCTAAATCCTCCTGCAGCGGCGGATTCACGCCGCCTGCCGGATCAGCAGTCGTGTACGAAACGGGAGGCACTACCCTTCGAGTCTCTCCAAAAAACTGCTCCAGTCCAAAAGGATCCGGCACCGGCTGCCCCAATTCCAGCGCGTGCGCTGTTTTGTAGGCGTCAAACACCATGTAAAAAATCAGAAAAGGAATAAAGATTCCCAGCAGTCCGGCGCGGGTAGTCATCCAGATCAGGCACACAAATGCGAGGACGTGGATGATGCCCTTCATAAACTGCCCGTTATACATGGCCCCCACCCCGGGGATAAATCCAAGGGCGATGGCCAGTCCAGGGCTGGGTGCGCCCGGAACGCGAGCGGGCCGTGGCGCGCTGTTTGCAGGCGGAGGGGCTGACACCGGGGGATGAACCGTCCCCAGCTTGGCAGCCAGACAATCTTCGCAATAGACAACGCCCTGTACCGAGCGCGAGCAGTTCGCGCACAAAGCCTTTCCGCATGTCCGGCAAAAAGCCGATGCTGCAACCTCGCCATGATTGGCGCAGTTCATACGATCCTCCTGTAAGTGGTCCCCATAGCTACAGGCGAATCGCCGGGAAGAGCAGCCAGCACCGGCTGGTTTTCCCATTGGCTGTAGTTGCGTTGTTGGCGCGGTTCAGGTTGTCCACTGGTGTTGTCGTGGTTCTTCCTTTCCTTGTTCGGCTCCGGCGCAGGCTGAGCAGGCGTGGTGGCCCGCTTCAGATCGCGCACTCTTGACTCGATTTCATAGACAAAGCGGATGTTCTCGTAATACTTCACAACCCGGCCCTGGGTTTCGAAATATTCCCGGCGGATTGCATTAGGCCTCAGATCCACATGACGCAAATCGCTTAGCTTGACTCCGGCAATGCTCAGAGTCATCGAGAGCGAGAAAAATGCCATGCCGAACGACATGGCGAAACGCGGCTGGCGGACTATGCCGAAGGCGGGGCGCAACCAGCCCAGCACCGCATCTTTGAATGAGCTGGCGGGAACCCGTGTACGTCCGGTGCTCTCCTGACCGGTGGTCGCCACCAGAATGTTGTGCACCAGGTTGACAGGCGCCTCCACTTGCGCCAGTGACTTCATCCACCGCCTGCCGCCTTCCACCTCGGCAAACAATGGACCACAGTTGGCACAAACACGCGCATGCGCCCGGAAGCTCTGCAGCTTTTCGCCGCTCAGGTTTTCATCCAGAGCGTCGACCAGCAGAGCGTCGAACTCTGCGCACTGCATGCCGTTATTGCTCTCGCCTGTCATTACATTACCTGCTTATATGTACGTTGCAGAAGGCGTGCAAGTTCCGCCCGGCCGCGGTTAATTCTCGATTTCACAGTGCCTTCCGGAACCTTCAGAACAGCCGCAATCTCTTTGTAATCCATATCCTGCAGGTCGCGCAGGATCACTGCTTCGCGCAGTTCCGGCGAAAGCTTCTGTAATGAGCGGTGCACCACATCTTTGGTTTCCAGGGTTTGCACCCGGGCGTCGGGCGGCAACCCTTTATCCGGGATCTGTTCGCCCAAAGGCATGGCATCTTCGTGCTCAGAGATGGGCGTATCCAGTGAGTCGGTCATGCGATCGTGCTTGGATTTGCGGAAATGGTCGACCAGCAAGTTGCGGGTCATGGTGGTCACCCACGTCATGAATGCGCCCCTGTCGGCCTCGTACGATGCCAGAGTACGGTACATCCTGATGAAAACCTCCTGCGTCAGATCCTGGGCGTCATCTGCCGATCCGGCGAAACGATAGCAGATATTGTAGATACGGCGATGATAGAGCTGCACGATGTCTTCCCAGGCTACGGCGTCGCCAGCCAGACAGCGGCGGACCAGCACTGCTACGACCTGGGCGTCTACCAACCCGCACTCCCTGGAACTCCTGGTTTCAGGACGGCCGGTTCAGCAGATCACGCCGACCTCAACACCACAACAGAGATACGTTTTTGTGGTCCCAAAAGTTCAATCGCACTTCAGAAGGACGGCATTGTATCAGGGCAAACAAGCTGATAGCGAAAGAAAGGCGAATGCTAATTTAAACGTCCCATCGATATTAAATTCAGCGCCACTTCTTGAGTCGTGGCCACAGCTCACTGAGGGAACCAAATTTCGCGTTGCGGCAGATGAACACCGGGACCCCGCGTTCGAGCGCATATGGATTGTCAGGCGAAGTCGCAACGAAATCGACCTGCTCGAACAACTGATCCAGGCGTTGTTTGCGGTCATCCAGAATGATCAGGCAGTTTCCAGAATATCCGCGCGGCCCCCATAGAAAATAAGTCTGATGTCCGCTGAGGGCCGGCGGAAGTCCATCACGGCGGCCCAGGAAATCGATAGCTCCAGCCTGGCCGTAATCCTGCGCAAAGATTCCACAATCCGGGCGTTCCTGAGGCGATAGCTGATTCCAGGCATTCGCAGTTGCGGCCACAATCTCATCCCATCCAAACTGATCTGAGTACCATTGCGGCAGAACGGCGCGTGCGTGCGCATGCTCCATTACCGGCAGTTTGAAAGGCAGAGTGCGCATGTAAGCGATGAAGCGATCAGGAGAGAGAACCGGGATGACAATCGGAGCAAGGTAAATACCGACAACCAGCAGCAGGACGACAATAGCCGGCTTCAACCAAGCCAGGCGTGGGGGCGCGAATGCGGATTCGATCGCGATAGCGCCGGAGGCCAGCAGCATGGGATAAATCGGAGCGAGATAGTAATTTTTCCCGTGCAGCAGGAAAATTACTGTGTAGCAGACGATATAGCTGTAGCCGAAGAAACGGTACGGCCGCAAGCGGGGCCAGACAAGAAATGCACCCAGACCCGCGATCCAAACCGGCGCGGTCAATGGATTCAGCAGCAATGCCTGTTGCAGAAAGAACTGGCCGGCCGGCAGCACGACGTCGCGGCCATCTGCCTTGATGTTTCGCATCAGCTGCAGGAATGGCCATTGGTAATGAATGTTCCACAGCAGATTAGGCAGAAAAATCAGGAATGCAGCCAGGCCTCCAAGCCAAATCCATTTACCGGCAAATACACGCCGGTGCTCAGTGAGCAGCAGGCCAACCACGACTGCGAACCCGAATAGCGCGATGGAATACTTTTCTTCGAGCCCGAGACCGGCGACTACTCCGAACCACAGCCAAAAGCGCGGATTGTTTCGCTTGATCGCCAGAATCGCGAAGTAGGCGCATCCCATCCACAGGTTTGGCTCCAGGCAGTCGGTGGTCAGCAAACTTCCATTCGAAAGATACTGTGGCGCAATCAGGGTGGTCACAGCCGTGAGCAGCAGGGCAAACTTCCGCCCTCCAAGTTGGCGCGTGATTACCGCCGCCTGGATCACCAGCAGCGAGGAGGCGAGTGCAGGAATAAAGCGAATGCTCCGCAGCGAATCCCCCAGGACGGCCCGACCAATATGAATCAGAAAAGGAATCAGGGGCGGCTGGTCGACATATCCCCATGCCAGATGGTCGCCACAGGCGATGTAATTGAATTCGTCGCGGAAATACCCATAGCGATTGTTGAAATAGCAATGCAGCAGGAACTTGGCCAGTGCTATCAGCACGACCAGCAGCATGCCGTCAGAGAACCAGTTTTTTCTTCCGCGAGTGGCGGACGAAGGTTGAATGGCAGCGCCGTTCATGCACTCAGCATTACGCACAGCAAGGCAGCGCGGTTCCGCTATTCGGTGGTGAAGTAATCGACCGCAACCGGGTTCTCAAACAGAGAGTAATCGCGCGTCACCACTGTGATACCGCTCTCGGTAACGAAATAGCGTTGCCGGTCGGCTTCGGCGTCATAGCCGATCGTCGTTCCTTCCGGAATGTGAACGTCGCGATCGATGATTGCCTTCCGAATGCGGCAGTGGCGCCCGATATTCACGTGCGAGAAAAGAATGCTGTCATCCACTTCGCTGTAGGAATTCACCCGCACGTCGGGCGAGATCACACAACCCTTCACTATGCTGCCGGATACGATGCATCCGGCGGAAACGATGGAATCGACTGCAGTGCCGGTGCGGCCCTGTTCCGCGAACACGAATTTGGCCGGAGGATATTGTCGCTGGTGGGTGCGGATCGGCCAGTTTTCGTCATACAGGTTGAACACTGGCGACACGGAAACGATATCCATGTTGGCCTCGTAGTAGGCTTCCAGGGTTCCGACATCGCGCCAGTAGAGCGCTTCCTTTTTGTTTTCATCCACGAAGTCGTAGGCGTAGACGCGGTAGTCGCCCATCATCTTCGGCAAAATATCCTTACCGAAATCGTGACTGGAATTCGGGTCCTCTGCGTCCTTTAACAAAACCGGTATGAGCACATCGGTGTTGAACAGATAAATGCCCATCGAGGCAGAACACTTGTCCGGATTTGAGGGCGAACGCAGCCTGGTTTCCTTCGGCTTCTCTTCAAATCCGACCACGCGATGCTCGCGATCCACATCCACCACCCCGAAACGAAAGACTTCAGCAGGATCGATCTGGATGGTCGCCAGGGTGACGTCGGCGGCTGAATCGTTGTGCTGCTGCAGCATCAGGCCATAGTTCATCTTGTAAATATGGTCGCCCGAAAGAATCAACACATGCCGAGGCTGCTCCGAACCGATGGAATAAATGTTCTGGTACACCGCATCGGCAGTGCCCTGATACCAGCTCTCGCTGACGCGCTTCATGGGCGGCAGAACTTCAACAAACTCTCCCATCTCGCGCGCCATGATCGTCCACCCTTCGCGTATGTGGCGGTTCAGCGACAGGGCCTTGTATTGGGTGAGAATGTAGACTCGGCGGAGATCGGAGTTAACGCAATTGGAAAGCGTGACATCTATAATGCGATAGATGCCGCCGAAGGTTACGGCAGGTTTGGCGCGATCGCGAGTCAGCGGATAGAGCCGTTCGCCCGCTCCGCCCGCCAGCAAAACTCCCAGGGTATCTTTCATTCCGTTCCGGCTCTAAGCTTCTGGGACGGCCTTAAAAACGTAGATACTAGCACAACGTCCATTTGTGTCCGGTGAAATGAACAGAGCGGCTTGATAGCTTGCTGCGTTTGCGGTCCGATCAGCTCTGAATTTTTGAGGTGCAGGATGAAATCAGGCCCCAAGCCGGCTTTTCTTTTCGATCTCGACGGTACGCTGGTGGACAGTGTTTATCAACACGTGCTTGCCTGGCAGGAGGCGCTCGAAGGGATCGGGGTAAAACTACCGAACTGGTTTATCCATCGCCGCGTAGGAATGAGCGGAGGCCTGGTAGTTAGTTCCTTCCAGCAGGAAACCGGGCGCATTCTCAGCAAACAGGAGATCGCGAAAGTACAAGAGCTGCATGGAAAGTGCTTCCTGAAGCGCCTTAATGAAGTAAAAGCGCTTCCGGGCTCATGTGAGCTGCTGCACACGCTCACTAAGGCCGGCGTGAGCTGGGCGATAGCTACCAGCGGGAATCGTGGACCGGCCGAGAAACTGCTCAAACTGATTCCAGTTGAGCAAGACACAATTCTTATCACGCACGCTGAAGTTCAACACGCCAAGCCGGATCCGGATTTATTTTTAGCTGCCGCAGATAAGCTTTCCGCGAATATCGAGAACTGCGTGGTGGTGGGCGACAGCATCTGGGACCTACTGGCGGCGCAGCGGGCGCGTGCCCTGGGAGTGGGCCTGCTCTCCGGCGGATACGGCGAAGACGAACTCACCCGGGCCGGCGCTTACCGCGTTTACCGCGACCCCGCCGATTTGCTGGCGCATCTTTATGAAACCGGAGTTCGACCAAACCATTCCGAATAGTTCGCGGCATAGGCATGGCTTAAAATTCGTGAACGCGAGGAACTCCTATGCTTACTGCAAGCGACAATCCGCCTAAAACACTGCCCGGGCGTTATTACACAGATCCCGCTATCTTTCGCGACGAACTGGAGCGGTTCTTCTGCCGCATGTGGGTCTGTGTCGGACGCGAAGAGCAAGTTGCCAATACCGGAGAGTTCCTGGTCCGCGAAATTGCCGATGAGAGCATCATCGTCACTCGCAACGAAGGCGGATCGGTGAACGCCTTCTACAATGTCTGCCGCCATCGCGGGACTCGGATTTGTGCTGAGGCTGCGGGCAGATTCTCTGGGCGTATTCAGTGTCCTTACCACGGGTGGACCTACGGGCTGGACGGAAAACTCATGGGCGCACCGCACATGAACCATGGGTTTCGGCGCGAGGAGTATCCGCTGCACTCCGTTTCGTGCGATGTCTGGGACGGTCATGTGTTCGTCAATCTTGATCCCAACGCCCCAACTTTGCGTGAGCAGCTCGATACGTTGCCCACCAAATTTTCGAATTGGCGCATGCAGGAGCTTCGCCTGCACAAGCGCATTGGTTACGCGGTGCAGGCTAATTGGAAGCTGATTCTGCTCAACTACAACGAATGCCTGCACTGCCCGGTGCTGCATCCGCTGCTCAACAAAATGACCAGTTATTTAAGCGGTGAAAATGCAGACCCGCACCAGAATTTCATCGGTGGATCAATGAATTTCAAAGAAGGTGTAGAGACTATGAGTCTGGATGGCAAGCGCCGCCGCGACTTTCTGCCTGGACTTGCACCTGAGCAGCACCACGAGGTGCTCTACTATGCCGTTTACCCGAATCTTCTGCTGAGCCTTCATCCCGACTACATGATGACGCACACCTTGTGGCCGCGCGCGGTGGACCGGACGGAGATCATTTGTGAATGGCACTTCCATCCGGCCGAGATGTCAAAGAGCGAGTTCACTGCAGACGACGCGGTTGAGTTCTGGGATGTGACCAACCGCGAGGACTGGCGGATCTCAGAGCTGTCGCAGGCGGGAATTAAGTCGCGGGCCTACAGCCCGGGGCCGTATTCCATGCAGGAATCGCTTCCACATGCTTTCGATGAGATGATTTTGCGCCGGGAGCGCGAGGCTAAGCTAAAAGAAGGTCGCGACCCTTAAGCCGCGTCGTCCTCGATCTTGATACGCAGTGACTTCAGGAATTTCAGGTCTTGATCGCTCACTTTAAGTTCAGGATTGCTGGTGAGGGTTGTGACCATGGAGGTTTTGTCGGCAGATTTGTCGCCCGGCTTACTTACGCCGATGGTCGCTTCCAATACCAGGAAAATGTCGTAGCCGCCTTCTTTGATTTTGGAGACCACATCAGCAATGGCTTCAGAGTCGGCTAAAGATTCGTTGATCGCTTCCCCCAGCTCTTTCATCAACTGCTTAAGTTCCTGGTCCACTCAGCCCCCTGGTGCCGCGTTAAGCACCGTTCCTGTCACTTTAGATGCTGATCGAGATAACTACGTTTCGTGCCATGAACAGCCGATATTGTAACCCCGAAGCTTGGTAAAATCGACGGATAATGGCGAGCATCTCAATCGCCCGTAAAATCAGCATCCTGGCAAACATCGCCGCCCGTCATGCCGGCCAGACCCGCACTTTCGGCGCGGTGAAAAACGCCGCGCAGGCCACTGCTTCTCACCTCAGCGGCGTTGCTCACCAGCTCTGGCTGGAGGTCACTGGGTTCGTTTTTATAGTAATTTCTGTGATTGGAGCCAGTGCCTGGGTGCGGGAGTATCACAAGTATCAGGCCGGACAAACGACCCCCGGCCGGGTCGTGCTCGCGTCAGTATTTACGCTCGCGTTCGCCTGGTTCGGAGTAAGTTCGTTCTGGCGAGTGCGCAAAAAGCAACGTTGAGCGAGAAGACCAAATCCGTCCCGGGCCGGCACACTTCCTCTCAAATTCCAGTCAATCCGCTGTACACACCCGCCGACCTTGAGCACGGCACCGATGAGCAGGTCGGCTATCCCGGCCAGTTTCCCTTCACTCGCGGCATTCAGCCGACGATGTATCGCGGCCGGCTCTGGACGATGCGTCAGTACGCCGGCATGGGTGACGCGGAAGAATCCAACAAGCGTTACAAATACTTGCTTGCGCACGGCACCACCGGCTTGTCGGTCGCATTCGATTTGCCCACCCAGATCGGCCTGGACTCTGATAATCCACTGGCGCTTGGCGAGGTCGGCAAAGTAGGCGTGGCCATCGACTCAATAGAAGACATGGAGCGTCTGTTCGCGGGCATTGATCTCACCAGGATTTCGACTTCGATGACCATCAATGCCACCGCTGCCATCCTACTGGCACTCTATGTTGCGGTCGCGAAGAAGAAGGGTGCAGACGTACGCCGACTTTCCGGCACAGTGCAGAATGACGTTTTGAAAGAGTACATCGCCCGGGGGACCTACATCTATCCGCCGCAGGCAGCCATGCGGATCATCACCGACATGTTTGCCTGGGCGAATGAAAACCTGCCGGAATGGAACCCGATTTCGATCTCCGGGTACCACATGCGTGAAGCGGGCTCGACCGCGGTGCAGGAAGTGGCGTTCACCCTGGGGAATGGGATTGCCTACTCGGAAGGCGCCATTAAGGCCGGGCTTGAGGTGGATACGTTCGCGCCACGCCTCTCATTTTTTTTCAACGCCCATTCGGATTTTCTTGAGGAAATTTCCAAATTCCGAGCTGCGCGAAGGATGTGGGCACGAATTATGCGCCAGCGTTTCAAAGCCAAAAATCCTCGTTCCTGGATGCTGCGCTTCCACACTCAAACCGCCGGTTCCACGCTTACCGCTCAGCAACCGGAGAACAATATCGCTCGTACCGCGATGCAGGCTATGGCGGCGGTGCTGGGCGGAACGCAGTCCCTACATACCAATTCCTATGACGAGGCGCTTGCTTTACCGACCGAACAGGCGGCTCGCGTTGCATTGCGCACGCAACAGGTCATCGCTTATGAATCCGGCGTGGCAAACACCGTTGACCCGCTTGCCGGGTCATACTTCATCGAGAGTCTGACCAACGAAATCGAGGCGAGGGCAATCCAATACCTGGATAAGATTGAGGCCCTCGGCGGCATGGTTCGCGCGCTTGAACATGGATACGTGCAGCAGGAAATACAAAACGCCGCGTACGAGCATCAGCGCAGAGTGGACCAGGTTGAAGCCATTGTGGTGGGCGTCAATCAGTTCACCATGGAGGCTGGGGATGCAATCCCGATTCAGCGCATTGACGAAACGCTCGAAAGAAAGCAGGTGGAGCGAGTTCGTGACTTGCGAGCGCGAAGAGATCAACAGAAGTCGCTGGCAGCGTTAGAAGAAATAGAAACCGGCGCGCGGTCGGCCCAAAATCTGATGCCACTTATATTGCAGGCGGTCGAGTCGTTTGCGACTGTGGGAGAGATTTCCGATACCCTGCGCCGTGTTTTCGGCGAGTACCGGGAAACCGTCTTGCTCTGAAATAGGTTACGAACCCGTCTTCACATTACGGTCAGCTGCTGCGAGCGTATCCAGGACCGTGAGAACTTCTTGGCTGTGGTGATTGGGATTTATGCGGGTGAAATTCCGAACCACCTTGCCTTGCGGGTCAATCACAAAGGTATGGCGCGAGGAAAACTTTACGATTCCCAGGTCGGTCATTGAGCCGTAAGCGCGCGATACTTCACGTTTCGAATCGGAAAGTAGTTTGAAATTTAAGCCTTCCTTGGCGCAGAAATTCTTGTGCGAACTCGCACTATCCGTACTTACTCCCAGAACGACCGCGTTCCGGCGCTCATATTCCGCGAGGTCGCGCTGGAAGTTACGTGCTTCGCGCGTGCAGCCGCTGGTGAAGTCCTTGGGATAGAAATAGAGCACTACCCATTTGCCGCGAAAGTCCTTCAGACTCACGGTAGTGCCGTCTTGCGATGCCAAGGTAAAGTCAGGCGCCGACCCGCCGTTCGCGGGCGCAGACTGTGACCTTGAAAACAATCCCAGCATGAGCAGTGTCACCGTAACCAGAAGCAGCACTCTGATACCGATCCTCATAATAAGCCGGTGCAGTGTAGCACTTTCGGGGGCATAAGGAGTCAACTGATGACAATCCGATTACCTGCCAGCTCACATCCATTCCAAAAAAGCGCCTCCCGGCCTCAAAGTGCCTGCGATGCTTGCAGTTGGCTCGGACGCACTGTTCAATTTTCTGACTAAAATCGGATCCAGTTGGGTCCACCTGCGCAAAGGAACAGTCCGCCGAAAAGTAGTGCTGGCACTGGCGGTGGGCAGTATTCCGGGTTCGATCACTGGGGTCAGCTATCTGGCGCACTTGCGTGCGAGTTACGGCAGTGGAGTTAATCACTTCATAACCACGGCGGTTGGGATCCTGCTGATTGGAATTCCATTGTTATTACTTTTTCAGCAGCAGATCGAGTCCCGCATTGTGAATCGGCCGCCCACCATGAAAGGTTTCGTGGGCATGGTTTTCATAGGGTTAGTGGCAGGATTTCTGGTGGGCATGACGTCAGTCGGTTCCGGCAGCATCATCATGATGCTGCTCCTTCTGTTCTACAGTTTCCCGCCCAAAGTGATGGTGGGGACCGACATTGTTCACGCAGTGATCCTTACTGGCGTAACCAGCGCGATGCACTGGCGCATCCACAACATTGATCTCAAATTGGTAACTATGCTTCTGGTGGGCTCCATTCCCGGAGGCCTCGTCGGGTCTTATCTCAGTACGCGGGTTCCAATGCTATGGCTCAGGCGCATGCTCTGCGCGCTTCTTCTCATGACAGGGATACGCATGTTGTGGGCTTGATCAGCTGCAGAATTGCGGGTCTGCCACCTGCAATGTATCCGCCTCGGCTTTAACACCGTCCAGCAGGCGGGAATTGAAAAAATCTTCGACCCGGCCCAGTATCTCAGGCGCGGATTTCGATTCATAAATGGCTTTGCGGAGGCCAGCGCCGCCGGGCACTCCATGAGTGAACCAGGAAGCAAATTGTTTCATTTTGCCGCTCGCATCCGGCAGTTCTTCTTCGATCAGCATGCGGAAGTATGTCCGGATCATCTGGTAACGATCAGCCTCTGTCGGCTCGTCGTAGAAAGGCGCAAGCGTCTGAAGACCCGTCCCTGCGTCATCGCGGAGGAAAGCGCAATATTGCTCGATCTGGCGAAAGATCCAGGGATTCGAAGGGGCAGTGCGCCCGATCATGACTGCGTCGCATCCAGCCATTGCAACCATCGCGCAGGCGTCTTCCGGAGAGCGTATATCGCCGTTGCCGATGACCGGTATCTTCACCGCATTTTTTACCGCAGCAATCCACTCCCATCGCGCATTGCCGCTATAGCCTTGCTCCCGCGTTCGTGCGTGCAATGCGACCGCGCACAAGCCGCTGGCTTCAGCGATTTTCGCCAGTTCCACGCACACGATCTCTTCGTCATTCCAGCCGGCGCGAAACTTCACGGTGAAGGGGATTTTTACTGCAGCCCGAACCGCTTCGAAGATCCGGCTGATGTGCGGCAGATCGCGCAGCAGCCCCGATCCACCGTTGCACTTAACCACTTTTTTGGCGGGACATCCGAGATTCAGATCTACAAGATCGAAGCCCAGGTCTTCGACAATGCGGGCAGCCTCAGCCATGACCTGAGGATCGCTGCCAAACAACTGCGCAGAAATGGGATGCTCGTCTTCGTAGAAATGGAGATATCGCTTGGCTTTCTTATCTTTAGCGCGCAGCACGCCATCGGCGGACGTGAACTCGGTCATGATCAGGCCGCATCCGCCGAGATTGCGGATGAAGCGGCGGAAGACCGTATCCGTAACGCCCGCCATGGGCGCGAGCACGGTTGCGGGAGCAATATTCACGGCTCCAATCTGCAAGCTCGCAGGAACAACGGTCAACCTTTTCTGCTCCGGACGAGGCGGGACCGAATTATCCCAAAACTTACGCACAGATCTATTCTAACCAGTTATTGTCGTCGCGCCACGCGCGAGTGGAAAGCGAAGCCCGCGGTCCATACCTGTGTTTCAGCGGAACATGCGTGCGTCGAACTGGAAGGGCCGGGGCTCTCCAAATCTGAGTTTTGGGAAATCCGCGTGCCGCGGGTTCAGCAGAATGTTCCATTCGCCGCGAATAGCCGCTGATGGGACCAGCAGAGCCACCTCCCGGGCAGCACGAATCCATTCATCTCCGAACCGGCGCAACGATTCATCGCGCGTGCGGTACCAGCGCGCTGAGAGTTGTTTAATTTCCAGTCGTCCAATTTGAAGCTGGTCGGGGATTTCGCCTTCAATGGATACCAGGTCAGCCGGCTGTAGATTCGGTTCAAGGTTCACAAAGGTCTCGACGGCTGCCAGAGCCAAAGAAGTTGAGGCATACACAACGCATACGCCCCGGCTGTTCCATCGTCCGCCAAACAGGCGCGCACCCTCGCCAGTTGCCGCTTCCCCGGCGTAGCGACGCCGGCAGATACGCCAGAAACGCATCAGCTGTAAACGCCGTAAGCAATCCGGCCGAGGATGTCTTCCACTTCCCGAGCTCCGATGTCGGTATCCAGTTTCTCGAGTGGCTGCTCACCGCCCAGCGCCCGATTCGGGGTCTGGAGCCACTCTACAGCCTTATGCTCATCCCCGATCATCTCGACCGCGCTGGCATAAACCCGAGCCAAACGGACTGTCCGGTCCGATTCAGCGGCCGTGAGTCTGGAACGATGACTCAACCGGCGGGTGAGCGTACGCTGCGGGATTCGCAGCTTGCGGGACAGCGCCGTGCTGCCCATGTCGAGCTTCTCTGCCAGCAACTTCACCGAGCCGGCAGGCAGGCCCTCTCGGACCAGTTCGGCCAAATCGTCAGCCTTCTTGACCGATCTGCCGAGCATCTTCCGGCCTCCTAAAATCTCCGCAATAGCCGCTGCTGCGCTGGTCATGGCGTTAGCCCTTTGGCTATCCATTATACGCCACTTGGCCACATCCCCAAAACCGACATTTTCCTGGCGATAAGGAAATAGGGCTGGGATGCGTTGCGCAGCGTACCAACCGCCCCGTAGCCAGGACGAATTTGCTGCACGCTCACAATCTGCTACCAGGGAGGCCACGGATTAAAAGACGGCAAAAGCTAAGCCCCCGCCGATGCGAGGGCTGATGCTTGCAAATCACTGAATCGATTACTTCTTCCACGTGGATGTCGCCCTTGTGGGTAGATCGCGTGCTAAAGCTATTTCCACAGGCGCACATGACACGAATTTCGTTATAAGCGGGATGAATGGCTGCTTTCATGATGATAACCTCGATTCCGAAGACATTAGATTCTACCGGACTTAAACTGGATTCAGCAAACCCCGGCACCTCATTTCACGGGCGCGCTGAGATACTTCTCGAGCGGAACCTCAAAATACATAAGCTCATTGTCTTTGGAATCGCGAACACCGGTCAGATAGAAATGCGCTCCGGCCAAAGGGGCTGAGATGCCCGCCACGTCGAAGAACAGGAATCCGGCTTGTGAACTGTGGGGTTCCACCGCACGGGCGCTGAACATGGAGTTCTGTATCTCTTCCCGCGTCTGCATGCTGACGGCTCCTTTCACCTTGTTTCGGGACGGGATGGGCAGAGGCGAGGGACGGGTCTTGGCAGTAGGCCTGGCCAGGCGCCGTTCTATATCGTCTTCAATGGCAGGCGACAACTTTGCTCGACCGACGGTAACCAGCTGCGCTTTCATATCCGACAATTGGACCGGCTGGTCGCCGTCATTCGTGATCACGAAAAAGACCGGCATGAAACCGATATCGGTGTAACGGACGCTGAAAATTTTCGCCTTGTCGTCCATATCGTATGGGTCGACTGCGACGGTGACGTGTTCGGCCGGGTGCGCGTCGTGCGCCGGATAATTGGCTGCGGGCTCGGCATGCGGCATGGAGAACTGCTTGGCGGCAAAGCAAACCGCGGTAGCAGCGAATATCAGCACGCATACATTCAGATTCGTGAGCGATTGGGTGCGGAGATCGGGCATGGGAACGATTATAGGATGCGAGCATATATCTCTTATGCTGTCCGGCCAATGGCAGTGCAGTTAAAATGACCACCTCGCCTATGTACTTTTTGTGGAGTGTTGCCCTGGCACTCGGGCTGATACTGGGCCTTCCGTATTGGCTTTACCAGATGCTGCGCCACGGAAAATATCGGCAGGGTCTGGGTGAACGCCTGGGGTGCGTTCCCGACCGGTTGCGAGTAGGGAGCAATCTACCGGTCATATGGGTGCATGCAGTTTCAGTGGGTGAAGTGATCGCGGTAACCGGTCTGATCGAACAGTTGCGTGCACATTCGGGAAGAAGAATCGTTGTCTCCACCACAACCGATACCGGACAGAAACTGGCACGACAGAAATTCGGGCCAGAAAACGTATTCTATTTTCCGGTTGATCTTCCGTTCGCCGTTCAGCCTTATCTGGCTTTGTTGCGCCCGGAAATGATGGTGATTGCCGAGACCGAATTCTGGCCGAATACGCTGCGCGCGGGAAAACGAGCCGAGGCAAAGATTGCGGTCGTGAATGCCCGAATTTCGGATAAGTCGCTGAACGGCTACATCAGATTTGAGCGTCTGCTGTCGCAGGTGCTGAATGAGATTGACTTGTTCCTCGCACAAACTGCGGAAGATGCACTCCGCCTGAAACAGATTGGCGCTCCTGAAGAGCGCATTCAAGTGAGCGGGAATCTAAAGTTTGATGCCGAACTACCGGAACCGCCGGAAATCGCGCACACGTTAAAGGATCAGATCGCCCGCGAGGGTGCGGGGC
>QHZY01000083.1 GCA_003224855.1 Acidobacteriota bacterium
GAGGTTGCTTTCATCGCTGGCATGAGCAACATTGGCGAAGGCCAGGCAAAGCAGAGTGACGACAGTCAATCCGCGCCCGTGGCGGATACGTACATACATCCAGCGCCTCCTGAAAACGAGAGGCATGGCCTTAGCCCTCCAGCTTGCGTTGCGCGAGTCTGGTCATTGCTTGTCGTAAACAGCGGTGCTCCGGTACTTGTTTCCTTGGGCATCTGTTCCGCTGGAGAGAACCGTGCGGCTTTTGCCGTCGTTGGACAAGATAATCGTACCGGTAGCCGTAACCTTGCCGTTCTTTTTCACGGTAAAACCGGTCTTGTGTTTGGTCCTTCCTTCGTAGGAGCGCATGTCAGAATTGGGGTCGCCGGTAACGGCATAGTCTTTGCCGTCGAACTTGCCTGTCCACTCATTGTGCGTGGGTTTACCCGCAGCATCTGTTCCATCTATCGTGACTTTGACACTGTCACCCGCAGCCTCGTATACGACCGTGCTGTTCTTGGCTGCCCCGGGCGCAAGTTTCGACTTGGCTTCGTTCAGTTTCCACGTTCCCATAAAGGATGATTCCTGGGCACGGGATATTCCGATGACCATAAAGCACAGCGCCAAGATCAGTACTGTAGTTCGTGCCTTCATGTTGCCTCCTGATTTAACAGCAGATCACACACCAGCTTGACGGCGGCCATTCTAGATCCGGTTAGGGTATTTGGGCAACTCGCAATGAGAAAAGCGTTCTGGACTCCAATTTGACCGCTCCCGCTTGTAGCAAGTCCAAGTCTTACGTCATAAGCTTATTTGCCTCAATTCCCAGAACAGAATATAGATTCAAATGTTTCTCAAAATCAGGGGACAGCACTTGCAACCAACTGAGCGGTTGTTCTCGAGCCGTCACTAAGTTGAGGCCATTGCTTGGCGGCTTAGATTACTCGCGGTTGGCCGACGATATTGGCCGACAATATTGGCACCAAGGATGTGAGTCTCAGCCTAAAGGGCCACTAGTTCCAGAATCGAATACGGGCTCATGGTTTGCACGACTTGCTTCAATCGGAAGCCACATTTTGCGGCCAAATCCGCATACTCCTCCCGGGTGCGCTCTTTACCGCCAGGAAGTGCCATCATCGCAATATCGAGTTCCTTCGAAAGATGCGGTCCGGGTGTTTCCGGGACAACGGTCTCAATGATCAACACACAGGCGTGCCGCGGCATGTCACGCCGGATGCCAGAAAGGATCTTGATGGATTCCGCGTCCGCCCAATCATGGATGATATTCATCAGCAGGTAGGCATCTGCCCTAGGTAGCGGGTCGTTGAAGAAATCTCCACCCATCACAACGAGTTTCTCACCTTTATCCGGCACGACCGTGGCGACGACGTGTGGCTGATCGAAGAGAATTCCTTGGAGTTTAGGAGAGGTCTTGAGGATAGCGCGCAATAAGTGGCCTCGTCCGCCCGCGATATCCGCAATGACCGGAAACCGGAAGAAATCGTATGAGGGCAGGATGGCGGCGATGTCGCGGTGCGATTTCGAAGTCATGGCTGGTCGAAGATACGGCTCTCCTCCGGGTGTGCAGCGAGGTACGCGAAAACGCCCTCGAGATGTTTTTTGGCAAACGCGGCTTCGCCGGTGCGCAATGAGTGATACAGATCTTCGAATGCGCTCCAGAAGACGGGTAAGCCGAGCATGCGAATGTAATCGCGGAGAGAGCCGGGGTTATCGGACCTGAGAAAGCGAGAGGCCTCGGTGTGGCGCCAGGTCCCATTGTGCCATTCGAATACTCCAACTGATGCTAATAGGCGGAGCACGCGATAAAGCGATCCCGCATTGGTTCCAGTGGCTTTCGCCAGAGATTCGGTAGATTGCGGTTCATCACTGAGATGGTCAGCCAAGCCTAGTTCGGCCACCACATGGAGGCAGCGCGAGGTCCAGTACGCAGTAGTGAGCTGCATTAGATGAATATTGGCGGGACTCGGCTGCATCTCGTTCTTTGGTGATGGTGGTGGGAGGCTGGTGGTCATTGGGGTCTCCTTCGGAATGAACGCAATACGCTAACACAATGGGCGATCGTTCTCATGCGGTGTTCGCGCTGCTGTACTTCAGCCCCGAAGACCCTCGCCAACCTTCCGGGAAGTACGATCATCTATTTATAGGCCACCGCCGCGCTGGATGGTCCGGCGAGATGAATGACCTCAAATCGCCTGAAGCCCACCTCCTGACACCACTTGCGGAAATCAACCCCCGAATAGTCGAAGGCCTCGCCGAATTCGATCAGCATGTTCAACGACATGAGCAGACCGAAAACATTTTCACGGCGAGCATCATCGATCAGGGCCTCGATGGCAACCAAGGCGCCGCCCGGGGGCAGCGCATCGTAGGCCGCACGGATCAGGTGCATCTTCTTTTCTAGATTCCAGTCGTGCAGAATCATACCCATGGTGATCAGATCCGCCTTCGGCAATGCGTCCTTGAAGAAATCGCCTGAGGCGGTCGTGATGCGGTCGTTCAGCCCCGCCGCGGCGATGTGCTTGCGGGCGATTGGTTCTACCGGCGGCAGATCAAAGGAAATGCATTGAAGATGGGGATGTTTCCTGGCGACCTCTATGCTGAGCAGGCCGGTGGCGCCACCGACGTCGCACATAGTCTTGAATGGTGAGAAATCAAATCTCATCGCAAAAGCTTCGAAGTTAATCCGCGACAGTCCGGTCATGGCGCCCATAAACTGTTCAAGCCTGGGCAGCTCCTCGTAAAGCTCCTCGAACATTCCTTTCTGACCGTGCTTAGCTTCGTTTTGCGGCCTGCCGGTACGTAAGGCTTCCGGCAAGTCATTCCAGAATTTGAAAAGACGTTCGTTGAGCATCACCAGAATCCCGCCGACATAGCGTGGACTGCCGCTATCCAGATAAAGAGCGCTAGCGGGAGTATTGGAATACTTCGCTTCCGGACCGTCCCCTTGGCGATCCAGAAACTTCATCGCAACCAGGGCATCGAAGAAGTCGCCAATGCCGCGCGGGTGCAACCCGAGTTCGGCGCCGAGCTCAGCCCCGGTGAACTGGCGATTGCCCAGTTTAGTGAACACGCCGAAACTGACTGCCGTGAGAAGAACCTTGGAAGACCAGAAGGCGAACGCCGTTTGCAGAATTGGCGCAGGATCGAGCTGCAGGTTTGCATCATGCATACGTTTCACAAAAACCTTACCCTACTGGCCTTGTCAGCTTCAATGCCTAGAGCCAGGTCTGTTTATTCAAGAACACATCGTCAACCTTCGTGGCGGTCCTGGTTGTCTCTCATGTCATAGGTGTTGCACTCAGGCGACCACCACTAGTGATGATGCTGCGCGTGGTATGCTACCCCGGTGTCCCACGCTCCCTCGCTCCCAAATCAGGGACCTCGGCACAGTCTGCTCGTGCGAGTGACGCACTGGATTACTGTAATTTCTTTCCTTGCTCTGCTGCTCACGGGGATTGAGATCGTGATCTCCCACCCGCGTTTCTACTGGGGCGAGGTGGGCCATTCGCAAACTGCCACGCTGTTCAAGATCCCGATCCCTTCCTCGCGAGCAACAGTCCCGAGCGGCTACGGATACGTACTTCCTGACCAGAATGGATGGAGCCGCTACCTGCACTTTGAGGCGGCATGGGCATTGGTGTTGACTGGCCTCGTCTACGTGATCGCCGGTTTGTGGTCGCGTCATTTCCGAAAGAATGTATTTCCAGCGCCCGAAGACATGACCTGGAGCGCATTCCTGAGTGTGATCTCGAAGCACCTTCGCCTGGCACCGGCAAACGAAGCTGACGCGCGCTCATACAACGTGCTCCAGCGCGTCACTTACTTAATCGTCGTCTTTGTCCTCTTTCCGCTCGTGATCTTGAGCGGCCTCGCAATGTCTCCCGCGTTTAATGCCGCTGTGCCCTGGGTGGTTACCTCCCTCGGAGGACGGCAGTCCGCGCGCACCATACATTTTTTTGTCTCTATCTCCGTCGTGCTTTTTTTTCTGGTCCACATCGCCATGGTTGTTCTAACGGGATTTGCAAACCGCATGCGGGAGATGATCATTGGTAGTGCCGCGATATTCAAGGAGCGCCTATGAGCACGATTTCGCGTCGCAAGTTTGTGACGGGCGGACTCGCCGCAGCCGCGGGCGTTTCGAGTCTGGCCGTGGCCTCCAGGTTATCGAAGAAGTATGGTCTTGTTCCGCCCGACAGTGGTGGAATCTACGGGCCGGGCGAAACGCTGACCTACGCCGCACAGCAGCTCCTGGCCAGGCACTCAGTGGCTCGCGAGTTTCCTCGCAGCATGATTTCAAAAGTTCCTTTCGCCAACGCGATTGCTCCTTTGAGCGATGAATTCAAGCGCCTCGAAGCCGGAGGTTTTGCGGGCTGGCAACTCTCCATTCAAGGAATGGTGGCGCGGCCCGCATCGTTGTCGCTGACCGATCTCAAGAGCTTTCCCGTCCGCAGCCAGATCACCGAAGTAGTTTGCGAGGAAGGATGGTCTTACGTGGCGGAGTGGATCGGAACGCCTTTATCGGAGATTCTAAAGGCCTGCGGGCTCCTGCGCCATGCTCGATACATCGTGTACTTTTCGATTGATCCCGACTGGTGGGAGAGCATCGACATGAACGACGCTCAGCATCCGCAGACGCTGGTGGCCTGGGCGATGAACGGTGGAGATTTGCCAGTCGCGTTCGGCGGCCCACTGCGGTTACGCGTACCCCGCCAACTTGGCTACAAAAGTGTGAAATTCGTAACCCGGGTAATGGCCACGGACTCCCTGAAAGGTTTTGTCTCATCTGTTGAGCCGAAGTCTCCAAACTTTGGCTATGCCTGGTATGCCGGTATCTGAGTTGCAGCCTGGATCGGCCGGCCAGAACAAATGTGCCCGATGGCATTTCATGCGACTGTGCGCGAGGCGTAACATTGAGCATGAGCAGAATAGGTTCAGAATATCCCGATGAAGGTTTTCCTGATCGTGTCCGGCTTCGAGAAGAGCCAGACGAGGAAGAAGACCAAGAGGAGGAAGACGAAGAGGAAGATGAAGGCGGAGGCCGCGACGAGGATGAAGATGACGACGATGAGAACAATGAAGGCTACTCGGAGTGACCCTGAGCTTTTATTGATTTAGTGGGTGAATGCTGAAACGCGAAGATTTTATCTTCGTTACGAACAAGCTTTGGATGTCGCTGCCGGAAGAATTTCGCAGCCGATACATAAACGTCGATTCTCATCGAACTTTCCTCCCCCCAGCAGGGGTACTGCAAGCGATTGCTTCCGGCATTTTCACGCCGTACCAGCCGCGAAGAAGAGCATCTTCGACTTACCAACGGTCCGGCGAAGATCGCGCTTTATCAAAGAATATCGAGGCGGTCGTTCGAGCGAGGCGGTAGTCCGCCAGCAAATCCTCCAGACCTCCTTGGGGAAGACATGCTCCCCCACACTTTGAGCTCTCGGGTGACTCATGGGATGCGGCGGCCTTCCCCTGGCATTCTTGTATGAGGCGCGCGCAGGGCAGATCCCACAAAAGTAATCTGCGAGCAAACGCTGGGTAGTAGCGGGCAGATGCCCCGCACATCCGGCTCCGGATCACGAATCGCGACTTTTAATTACGAAGAGGTTGAACCTTCACCCCTGTCATTGACTTGCTCGTCACTTCCCGCCTAACATACCGCGACCCATGATTGGCGAAACCGTTTCTCACTACCGGATCATCGAGAAGCTGGGTGGTGGCGGCATGGGTGTGGTCTATAAAGCTGAAGACACCCGCCTGCATCGCTTCGTCGCACTTAAATTCTTGCCCCCAGATGTCGCCACGGACCCGCAGGCACTCGCCCGCTTCCGGCGCGAAGCTCAAGCCGCTTCTGCACTGAACCACCCGAACATCTGTACCATTTATGACATTGGCGAGCAGAAGGACAGGGCATTTATCGCAATGGAGTTTCTGGATGGGGTGACGCTGAAGCATCACATCACAGGACGAGCACTGGAGATAGATACACTGCTGTCCCTGGCGATAGAGATAGCCGATGCACTTGATGCCGCACACACCGAAGGAATAGTTCACCGTGACATAAAACCGGCCAATATTTTTATGACCAAGCGAGGCCACGCGAAAATTCTCGACTTCGGCTTGGCGAAGGTGATGCCGGTGTCCAGCAGGATAGTGGAGACGGTAGGCGCGGGAATTGAGGTGACTGCCGGGGTAAGCCCCGAACACCTGACCAGTCCGGGTGCGGCTTTGGGCACAGTCGCTTACATGTCTCCCGAGCAGGTGCGGGCTAAGGAGTTGGACTCCCGGACTGACTTGTTCTCCTTTGGCGTGGTGCTGTATGAGATGGCGACAGGTCAGATGCCCTTCCGTGGGGAGAGTTCCGGGGTCGTCTTTGAAGCGATAATGAACCGCGAGCCTGTGGCACCGGTACGGCTGAATCCAGAACTTCCCTCGAAGTTGGAAGACATCATTAGTAAATCGATCGAAAAGGATCGCGAGATGCGGTACCAGAACGCCTCAGAGATCCGGACAGACTTAAAGCGTCTGAAACGCGAGACGGAAACCGGAAGGCCGGGCGCAGCCGGTTCGGGAACCGTGCCGGTCGAGAGCTCACGAGTTTCTGAGTCGAGCTCTTCGCACACCGTCCATGCCTCCGTTTCCAGTTCAGTGGTTAGGGATCAAATATCCTCCGCAATTGTAACTACACCGGTTTCTGCAACTGGCGCTAGAAAGTTTTCGAAAATTTTGATTTCAACTGCAGCACTGGCCGTTGCGGTTCTGGTTGGAGGCAGTCTTTATTTCCGTTCGCGTCCAGCTGCCCTGCTGACCGAGAGAGACAGCATTGTCCTTGCAGACTTCGACAACAAAACCGGCGACCCAGTGTTTGATGATGCATTGAAGCAGGCGCTAGCGGTGCAGCTGGGACAGTCGCCGTTTCTCAATATTCTGTCGGATCGCAAAATAGAGGAGACACTCCACCTTATGGGGAGGGCCTCTGCTGAGCGGATTACCCGTGAAATGGCGCGTGAGCTTTGTATCAGAACAGGTAGCAAGGCTTTCTTGGTAGGCTCGATTTCCAACTTGGGGAATCAGTATGTTCTGGGGGCGGACGCAATTGGTTGCAGCACTGGAGACACGCTGGCTAAGGAACAAGTAGAAGCTTCGACCAAGCAGGATGTACTGAAAGCGCTGGGCCAGGCAGCGTCGAATCTGCGCACCAAGCTCGGTGAATCTCTGGTTACGGTCCAAAAGTTTGATGTGCCGGTTGAGGCCACCACGCCTTCGCTCGAAGCGCTGAAGGCTTTCAGCATGGGAATCACGACTTTCCGCAATAAGGGAAACGCCGAGGCTATCCCTTTCTATAAACGCGCTATTGAACTGGACCCGAACTTCGCCGTGGCCTACGCCAGCCTAGGACTTGTTTATGGCAATCTTGGACAAGCCAATCTTTCCGCCCAAAACATCAAGAGAGCTTATGATTTACGCGAGCGAGTAAGCGAGCGCGAAAAATACCGGATCTCGGCTCTGTATTATCAGAATGTCACTGGCGAACTGGAGCAAGCGAGTCAGGTCTACGAGTTGTGGGCCAAGAGCTACCCGAAAGATTCCATTCCCCCGGGAAACCTAGGTTACATTTACGCCCAGCTTGGGCAATACGAGAAAGCGCTAGTTGCGAACGAAGAAAGCCAGCTTCTCCAAAGAGATGTACTGGGTTATTTCAACAACGCGGGCACTTACCTGGCGCTCAATCGCATTGATGACGCCCAGAAGCAAGTGGACGAAGCAAGAGCCAACAAGTTCGAGGGTGATTTCTTGCACCTGGCAATTTACCTCCTCTCGTTTATGAAGAAGAACACGGCGGAGATGGATAGCCAAGTAAGCTGGGCATCGGGCAAACCTGGAACCGAAGACCTCTTGCTGTCGTTTCAATCGGATACCAAAGCCTATTACGGACAGTTGTTTAAGGCCCGGGACTTTTCCCGACGGGCTGTGGATGCAGCAGTTCGTTCTGATTCGAAGGAGACCGCGGCCCTGTGGCAGGCAAATGCGGCTTTGCGGGAAGCGGAATTTGGGAACCCGGGAATAGCGAAGCAGGGAGTGACAGCAGCTATGGCTCTGTCTCAGGGCCGGGACGTGAAAATTCTTTGCGCTTTGGCCCTGGCCCGCGCAAACGAGGAAGCTCGCGCTCGTGCCTTGGTTAACGAATTGGAAAAGAATTATGGATCGCAGACCCTGGTGAAGGTCTACTGGCTACCCACGATTCGCGCTGCCATCGAATTGGACAAGAGCAACCCGGCCCAAGCCCTGGTGCTGCTTGAACCTGCCGCGCCCTACGAGCTCGGACAACCCCCCCAATTTCAGGTTGGAACCATGTACCCAGTTTATGTCAACGGGGAAGCCGAACTGGCAGCGCACAACGGTGCTGGAGCCGTGGCACAATTTCGGAAATTTTTCGATCACACAGGGGTGAGCATCAATTATCCATTGGGAGCACTCGCCCATCTGGGACTCGCCCGTGGGTATGCGCTTGCTAACGAACCTGCTAAGGCTCGCACTGCCTACGAACACTTTCTTGCGCTCTGGAAAGATGCCGATCCCGAAATTCCTATCCTGAAGCAAGCGAAGGCAGAATATGCGAAGCTACAGTAGAGCTAAGCTGCACCACGATTCGCAGCAGTCCCACCGCAATTGGATTCGTTCCCTCAAAATCCGCCGTGCTTAGCACGGTCGGGATTCAACTCCCCCCTCCCGGCACCAGCCCAGGAAGGGTGCAATATCCCTCAGTCCGCCTCAGGAGAACGCCAGTGAGAATTCCGAATCAAGCTGACCTGCTCGAACGAGAGCTGATGTAAATAAGGCTTTTGTCCAGGTTACCGTTTCCTTCCAGCGCCCTTGCCTGAAGACGCCTAATGGCCATAGACCCGAAAGGGTCAAGCAAAGGTATCAAAGTAACATTGCGATTCGTCTGAATCCGAACGAAACTGCTCAGATGGATCTTGCACCCGGTTTGGTAACCTTCCTGCGATGGACAATGTTTGGCAGCGTGGCAGTGCTAGCGCTTATTCTCGTAACAAGTCTCGTCATTCCGCCGCGTTCAACGGTTGCTCCCCGACTGCTCCTGGATAAGGACTAGTCCGGAGGTCAAGTCGCGTCCGTTCCCGTCAGGCGTCGCACTCTTGAAACTAGATGTTTGGGGCTAAACGGCTTTGTCAGATAGTCGTCTGCGCCATTCTGAAAAGCTAGTTTGCGATCAGACTGTCCGGTTTTGGCGGTAAGCACAAGAACGGGCCGTGTTCTTAAAACGGGATGTCTCTTAAGAATGCGGCAGAGCTGAAATCCATCGATGCCCGGCAGCATCAAGTCCAGCAGGAACAGAGCAGGCCGATGCTGCTCGGCCTCTACTACCACGTTTTCAGCTCTTCTTCGCCACCGAAGCGTAAACCCAGCTTTCGTGAGGTGGAAACAGATCAGCCGAGCAATATCCTCATCATCTTCCACCAAAACGATTAGGACTGGAGTAGTAGCCTCAGGCATTGACTCCCATGATAATGCATGAAATATTGGTGCGCTTCCTGGAAGTCGTGCTCAACATCGCGGAATTGGGCGGGTTCTTGACTCCAAATGATCAGGTTCATTCCAAAAGACGAAACGTTCTTTACGATGTTTTCGGAGATCGCCAATAATCTTATCCTAGGGGCTCGTATTCTCGTCGATCTATTCGACCATTATGAACGTATTGACCAAAAGGCAGCGGAGATTAAAAGAATTGAGCATGTTGGCGATCAGTTAACCCATTCAGTGCTGACGAAATTAAACCAGACGTTTATCACTCCCTTTGATCGTGAAGACATACATCGTCTGGCTTCCTCTCTCGATGACGTGCTTGACTTGATGAACGCGGCTGCTGAGAGGATCACGATGTACAAAATTACTGAACCGCCGGCTGCAGCCGCCGGATTATCAAAGTTAATTCTTTTGCAATGCGAGGAACTTGGACGCGCCGTTTCTCACCTCCGGAAGAACGGGGATGTGCTGGCTCGCTGCGTTGAGATCAAACGTTTTGAGAATGAAGCTGACACCAAGTCGCGCGAGGCCATCGCAAGTCTTTTTGATCGTGAAAAAGACCCGATCACCCTGATCAAGTGCAAGGAGCTTCTCGAAGTTTTGGAAACCGCAACGGATAAGGCGGAAGATGCAGCGAACGTCCTAGAAACCGTCGTACTAAAAAATACCTGATTGATGACGCAGGCGTGCATCGGTGACCATTGACACTTCGCTCCTGATTATCACGATCTTAATCGCCCTGTCGTTTGACTTCCTGAACGGATTTCATGACGCAGCCAACAGTATCGCAACTGTTGTATCTACCCGTGTGCTATCTCCAAAGCTGGCAGTTGTTTGGGCTGCGTTCTTCAATTTCGTCGCTGCATTTTTCCTGGGAACTGCGGTCGCAAAAACCATTGGACATGGAATGATTGAAGTCTCGGCGATCACCCAGTATGTCGTGATTTCGGGGTTAATGGGAGCAATCGCATGGGATCTTCTTACCTGGTGGTGGGGTTTGCCGACATCCTCATCCCATGCCTTGATCGGCGGCTACGCGGGAGCAGCAA
>QHZY01000207.1 GCA_003224855.1 Acidobacteriota bacterium
CTTCCATGCCTGAATCAATCATCCGATTCACGGCATTGTTACCGCCCCCACCCACTCCGATGACCTTTATCTTGGCGTCGTTACGCGCCTCCTCATTGAAGCTGATGCGAATGTCGTTTTCCTTTTTCATGCTGCCGCCCTTCTGCTGAATTTTTCCTTCGTGTACTTTGTGCCCTTGGTGCTTAATCGCTTTGCGACTGGTGCGGTTACCTATGCTCCCTTGCCCACCAGCATTGCTTTCAATCTGGAACTCCAGCCGTCGTTCTGAATTCCACGCGCCATGCGCGCACGGTGCGCGTAGAAAATCATGCCGATTGCGGTGGCATACTCCGGCTCCGCCAGCAACGCCGGCATCTTCGATAAAGGCGCAGGCCAGGAAAGACGCACCGGGCGCCTGAGGACGGAGTCGGCTACGTCAATAATTCCCGGCAGCCGTGACGCACCCCCGCTAAGCACAATACCCGCGCTACACGCCTCAAACATGCCGGCATGGCGCAGGTTGTCGCGCAGCATCTCAAAGAGCTCACGCGCCCGGGGCTCAAGAATTTCCCCTACGGTTCGCTGCGACACCATGTGTGACGGACGATCGCCCACGAACGGGACCTCGACTTCGTTCCCTTCCGGAATCATGGTGACGATCGCATGCCCGTAAAACTTCTTTACTTTTTCCGCCTCGGCCAGCGGAGTACACAAACCCACCGAAAGATCACTGGTGAAGTGGTCTCCTCCGACCGGGATCGCTGCGGTATGCGCCACGGCACTGTCTTTGAAAACGATCAGATTGCTGGAACCCGCGCCCAGGTCGGCGAAACAAACCCCCAATTCGCGTTCATCAGCGCGCAGCACAGCATCCGCTCCGGCAAGCGGTTCAAATACCGTGTCATCCACGTGGACGCCAGCGCGGTTCACTGCCGTAACCACGTTCTGAATAGCGCTGGATGATGCTGTGACGATGTGGACGCGGGTTTCGAGCCGGGTGGCCATCATTCCCAGCGGATCGTGAATGCCATCCTGTTCGTCGAGAATGAATTCCTGCGGCAACAAATGAAGAATTTCGCGGTCACTGGGCAGCGGGATGGCCCTGGCTTTGTCGACGGCGGAGCGGATTTCTTCACGGCCAATCTCACGCGAGCGGGTTCCGAAGCTGATGCCGCCGTGGCTGTTCACCCCGCGAATATGCGAACCCGCAACCCCTACCGATGCATGTTCGACCGGGGCGCCGGCGGCATCTTCCGCCTGCTCCACCGCTTTCTGGATGGCTCCCACCGCCTTATCGAGATCGACGATGATTCCCTTGCGTGAGCCGCGCGATTCCGCGATGCCGTGTCCGCGGTAACGAAGCCCGGTATCGGTGACTTCAGCAACCAGCGCGCAGGTCTTGGAGCTGCCTACATCGATCGCTGTCAGCAGGTGCTCGTTTGGATGGGCCATATTTAGTTCTGCTGCCTCGCGATGGAGGGACTGGGTTTCTTGCTGACCTGAGCAGGTTCCGACTGCTTGGTGGCCAGGTGCGTGACAACCCTCGCCCTGGGTCTGGATCTGGCGCGGTGCAGCTTGGCCGATTTTGCCGGCTTCCTGGCTTCAAGAGGCTTCCCGGGCGGGAGCGGCTTGGGTCCGTAAACTCTGCCGGTGATCAGGGCTGCCGGCTTAACACCGGCCGCCATGGCTTTTTTCGCTGCAGCAACGCTGAGAGGAGGCTGCTTCGGTGCTCCCTCGGTATCGGGATTCACAATGATCTGACGTTCGTAGCGCAGATCCACTGATTCCAGCTTCTGGAATTGCTGCCGCCATTGCTGCACATGCGAAACGTAGATCTTGTAGCGCTCAAGATAATTGGAAGCGCCCAGGTGTATAAGCACTTCACCTTCCGTATTGTTGGCCAGGACTTTGATATCTTCCGGATCAGAGAGATCGATCTCGCTTAAATCCTGCGAGTAGCGCGCGCCCCCTGAATCCAACTGGTGGACGACTTCGTTATAAATCTTCATGCGCGCCAGCCGGGTCGAGAGCGGCTCGCCAGGATTCATTCCGATCACCACCGGAAACGAATATTTCTTCTTCGGCGGAAGCTCCATGAGCGTGCCGACACCATCCACCAGCAGGATCTTCGAACCGATCCGCGCAAAGGCCACGGGCGTACGCTCGTGAATTTCTATACGCAGATGGTTGGGCACAAACCGCATCACGCTCGCGCTCTCAACCCAGGGAATCTGCTCAAGCTGAGCCTTGCGTTGGGCGAGCGGGATAAAGAAGATGTTGCGTCCGATGTCGCCGCCCATCGCTTCCATGATCTGCGCGCGAGTGACATTCTGCATTCCGTTCACTTCAATGTCATCGCTGGAATCGATGCGAAAGCGCCAGGAACGTTCGCCATAATGATAGAGAGCTGCGACCCCGACTATGCAGAGAAAGACCACGATGGCGGAGGCAGCAATCCAGGCCAGCCGATTAGCAGTTTTCTTGGGGAGTGTGCCGCGCCGGGCGGAGACGCGTTTCTGGCCTCGAAGGAAGGGCGATTCCTGCTCCGCGTCCAGATCACGCAGCCGCGCGTCATCAACCTCTTCGCGCGCCACCTGTTCTGACGGTGGGTACAACTCTTCCTGCAAGATGGTAGGAGCGTTTTTCCTCGCCATCAAATCAGGTCAGTTGTCGACAGGGAATCGAGAGCGATTTCAATATAAACGCTTTTCGCGTTTTGAGACAACAAAATTTCAGGAGTTTTGCACAGCAGAAGATGCTGAAATCAGTTCTTAGGTCGGATTAGAAAAGATCCGCCTCGTCGGTTGGAATTTCCCGCATCTCTTTTTCCAGGCACTCCGTCGACCAGACACCTGCGCGATCAGCTTGATGGCGCGCCACAAACGCGGCACGCTCAGCTTTACGGCGGATTATCTCGGCCTGTTTCCGGTCGAGTCGCGCCTGGGCCTGTGAGAGTCTCGACTGAACTCGTACTATCGCCAGCTGGCCATCCTGAACTCCGAAATCGCCACTGCCCAGTGATGCTTCTGCCAGGGCCACCGTCCGGCCTACGGGACCAGGTGCATGCTCGATTCTTGTCAGAAGGTTACAGGCTAAATCTTTGAAGGTGTTGGGACTGTTGGCTACTTCCGAGCTGATTCCCAAGGTAAGTACAGCCGCCGCGATCCAATACCAGCCCTGTTCAGACATAACAATCAACCTCGCTGTTGGATAGACGGTTGATGGAAAAATCGGTGAGCCGGAAAAATTGGCTACTCCGCGCGAGTCGATGCCGCGGCGTTTTCCTGCTCGGAGAGACTGTGCAATAGCATCGGCCCGAGCTGAGATACGCTGCCGGCCCCTAAGGTAAGTACCATGTCACCGGGCCGGGCCCGGTCAGCAACTGCCTTAACCGCGTCTTCGAAAGATCCAGCATAGTTAACTGAGAGCATGCCCGCATCACGGATTTTCTGTGCCAGCAATTCCGCGGTAATGCCTTCGACAGGCTGCTCGTTCGCTGCGTAGACATCGAGCACAGTCAGCGAATCCGCCCCCTCGAAAGCGGAGGCAAAGTCGTCCATAGCCGCACGAATCTGATCGGTAGATATGTCCAAGCCGACTGCAACCGCAATGGCAGCCGTCGCATTTAACACGTTGTGGGCGCCAGGCACTCGCAATGTGAAATCGCCCAGAGTGCTTCCCCGATAGCTGACCTGGAAGGTGCTCAGTGGCTGACCGTCGCGAAACGATAGTCTATCCACTTTAATGAGGAAGTCTGACCCGCGCCTGGTGCCGTAAGTGAGCGTCCTTCGCTTGATCTGCGAAGCCAGGCGGCGCAGGGTCGGATCGTCATTACACAGAACAGCCATGCCATAAAAAGGAATACGATCTATAAAGTCCAGAAAGGCTTTTTTAACGTCCCGCATGTTGCGGTAACAATCCATATGCTCGCGATCGATATTAGTGATGACAGCGAGAATCGGCGACAGCTTCAGGAATGAGCGATCACTTTCGTCCGCTTCGGCAACCAGATAATGAGACTTGCCCAACCTGGCGTTGGATCCCATGGCGCCGACGCGCCCGCCCACGACCACCGTCGGATCAAGGCCGGCTTGCGCCAGCACCGCCGCCACCATCGACGTGGTCGTGGTCTTTCCGTGCATCCCGGCGATCGCGATTCCGTATTTCAATCGCATCAGCTCGGCCAGCATCTCTGCCCTCGGAATTACGGGAATATGCTGATCTTTGGCTTCCAGCACTTCCGGATTCTCCGATGAAACTGCTGAACTGATCACAACCACGTCTGCCCCGACTACGTTTTCCGCGCGATGGCCTTCGCTGATCACGGCGCCCATAGAAGCCAGACGTTCCGTCACCGGCGAAGATTTGAGGTCAGAGCCTGAGATGGTGTAGCCGAGGTTCAGCAATACCTCGGCGATGCCACTCATGCCGATCCCGCCGATTCCCACAAAGTGCACGCGTTGTAACTTGGCAAACATTGAATGTGGATCGAATATGCTAGCCGGCCAGCACAGCAACTCGCGCCGCAATGGCAGCAATTTCGCCGGCTGCATTGGGATGCGACAAACTCCTTGCCGCTTCGCCCATGCGTTGGAGGCGGCCTTGATCTTGCAGCAATGCGGCCAGCGTGTCCACCAGCCACAGGCTGTCCAGCCGAGTTTCCTCAACCACCACTGCTGCTCCGATCTTTTCGAGCGCCTGGGCATTCACGCGCTGGTGATCATCGGCAGCCAGCGGAAAAGGCACGAACACCGCCGGCTTTCCGGCCGCAGCAATTTCCGCCACTGTGCTCGCTCCCGAGCGGCACAAGATCAGATCAGCGCGGGCAAACGCACCCGGCATGTCATTTATAAAGGCTTGTACTTCAGACGAGGCGGCGGTCCGCTGATAGGCGGCTTGCACCTGATTATAGTCGCGCTCTCCGGTTTGATGGATGATGTGGACCGCCGGCACGCGCTGGATGAGATCGGGCAGACACTGGATGACAGCTTGATTGACGGCCCGTGCTCCCTGGCTTCCGCCAAACACCAGCAGAGTTGGTGGCCCACTGCGTTTTTCAGGAACACTGAAAAAGGCCTGCCGTACCGGAACTCCGGTGACTTCGACGCGAGGGAAATACTCCGCTGTCTCTTGAAAGTGCACTGCGGCGGCGCTCACCCAACGTGCCACTATGCGATTGGCAAAGCCGGGCACGACGTTGGGCTCGAATG
>QHZY01000084.1 GCA_003224855.1 Acidobacteriota bacterium
CATCGCTCGCCAGATATAAAGCAGCTTTCGCAATGTCTTCTGGAGTCCCCATCCGGCCCAGCGGGCGACGGCCGGAATCGGCAAGAAACTCTGTTTCAGGAACGCCCAACTGCTGTGCCTCGCTGCGCAACATGCCGGTGTCAGTGTCGCCAGGGCACAGGCAGTTCACACGAATGTTCTGCCTTCCGTGATCAACCGCGAGTGCTTTCGTTATCAGGACAACCGCTCCCTTGGAAGCGCAATAGGCCGCGGCCTTCGGGCCTCCTGCCAGCCCCCAGCCCGAGGCCATGTTGATAATCGAACCGCTTCCCGACTTCAGCATGTGCGGGATTACTTCGCGGCACATCAGGTACATAGACCGAAGATTGACTCGCATCGTAAGGTCCCAATCTTCTTCAGTGAGCTCGAGTACGGTCGCGCGGCGGATTATTCCGGCGTTGTTGAAGAGAATGTCTATGCGCCCGAACTCGCGAATACTTCGTTCGACCACTCGCTTGCAATCCGCCGCCGAACTGACATCGGTGCGCTCAAAAAGGGCCCGGCCACCATTGGTTGTGATCGCGGCCGCGGTATTGTTTCCGGCTTCTTGGTTGATGTCCGCAATGGCAACGGCGGCGCCTTCACGCGCAAAGAGCAGAGCCGTAGCCCGCCCGATGCCGGATCCAGCGCCGGTGATCAGCGCAGTCTTGTTTCCCAGGCGCATTTCTCTTCTAAGAGCAAAGCTCGACAAGCTACCGCCCCGCCAACCCTCCGGCCGTCTCGCCGCCATCCAGCGTGAACACCTGGCCGGTCGCGTAGGCTGCGTCCTCGGACGCGAGATACGCAAACAGCGCAGCAATTTCCTCCGGCTTGGCATGCCGCCGAAGAGGAACTTTGCGGTTTACCTCCTCCAGCATCTCGTCGGTGTACTCGGCGCGCTGCATGGGCGTCAGCACGTACCCGGGCGCGACCGCGCACACCCGAACCTTGGGAGCCAGCTCTAGAGCCATGGTCTTCGTCAGTTCAATTACTCCCGCCTTGGTCGCGTTATAGTCGGCATAAAAAGGCTGGCCAACGATCCCGTTGGTTGACGCAGTCTGCAGGATCACTCCGCTGCCCTGCTTCCACATATGCTTTGCCGCGGTCTGGGCCACATAGAATACGCCCGTCAGGTTCACAGCCATAACTTTGTCCCACTCCGCGGGCGTGATATCGAGAAAGTTGTGGCGAATGCTGATTCCTGCATTATTGATCAGCACATCCACTCCGCCCATGATTTTGCAGGCATCATCGAAGGCGGCCGTCACCTGTGCGAGGTTGGAAACGTCAGCATCGACTGTGCCTGCCAGCTCAGGAAGCTCAGCGTGAATTTTCCGGCGACCTTCGGTATCGCGGTCAAGCACCACCACCGCCGCGCCTTCTTCAAGGAAGCGCCCCGCCGTGGCCGCGCCAATTCCGCTGGCACCGCCCGTAACCAAGACACGCTTTCCATGAAGCCCACGCATAGTGTTGAACAGGAGTCCGCCGCACAAAACGGCATGTCAGGATAAATGCTGCAAGGCTGGTTTGCGAGTGCTAGATGCTCTTGCCGCCAAACAGGAAAAGCAGTTCGATGATCAGAATGATGACAACCATCAATTCCAGAACGAACGCCCGGCTCTGGTTGAACTGGTCCACCATAAACCGGTAGAGCTCTTCCGCGGTCCGCAGTTTCTGTGTGACCAGGTCTTTGTAATCAGGGACCCCAACTTTGGCTGCCGCCAACTTGTACAAGCGGGCGGAAAACATGTCCGACAGAAACTTAATCGCATTGTCCGCGTGCTCCGTCAGCTCGGTCACGTCCAGAAAAACCGTATGCAGCTTGCGTGCGTCCCGGGCCATCCGCCAGCGGGCCAGCATGCCGGTGCCTTTATCGAGCGAGGCATAAACACCCGCCAGCTCGCGCGTCAAAAGCTCGTCATAGTGACGGAATTCGAGCAGCTGTGAGTTAGCGTATTCCAGCAGCTGAATGGCGGCTTCCGCTCCGCTCTCGCTGTCATACAAAAAGGCCGCGTTCCAGCCGATCACGGCTAAATCGCTGGGGTAGTATGAGATACGAGACTGCAGAATCTCCTGGCGCTCGCCCTCGGAAAGCTGGGCGATTTCACCCCTCACGATCTGGGCGATGCGTTCTCCTCGCGATGACACCAGTTCCGAAGCGCTCGGGTTACCGGCGATCTGGCAGACGTGAAAGATGAAATAATCCTCACTCAGCCAATTCTCGTATGGCTTGACCAGGGCGGATGCCGCCCGGCTCAGCTTTTCGCGGGCCAGTCGGGAGGCGTAGCGTTCGAAATCCACGTCCCACACCCAGCGGCTGCCCAGCCGGATCAGCGTGTCCCAGTCGCCCGAAAACGGTAGCTCCAGAACGACGCTGACTACCCCGTAGTCGTAAAACTTGATCTGGCCTTGCAGGCTTTCGCCACTCTCAAGCACCAGCGGTTCGATATTTTCGACCACCGGAGGACGCTGGTAACGGATGTAGCTCGGCGCAGGATGTTTCAGGGCGGGCTGCTGGACTCTGCGGGCGCCAAATATCTCGCGCAGCTGGTCGAGCCGGATCTCCTCACACACATCAAACTGGATCAGTACCAGGACCGATCCCTTCAGCGCGATTTCCGAAGCCGAACTCTCAGCCTGGGTTGGACTGGGATTCAGAGTCAAAGTGTCTGCGGTCTCGGGGGTCATTCAACTTCCTTCCGGCTGGGACCTGGACGGCGGGCAGAAACAATCCGTACCCAAGCTACATACTATTTTCCCAGAAAACCGGCGGTTCGGGGAGGGCTGGATTCAAGCATAATAGAATCAGTAGTTTAGGTGATTAAAAGGCAGTTCTCCGCGTACTGTGCGAGGTTTTTCTATGGGAACTCTGCGATTTACAGTTTTAGCAGGCAACTTGTGAATCGCGGAGTTGCCAGAGCACTCCCGCAATGTACGCCGAGGCTAATCCGCTCGGAAGGCAATCCGCCCACCCACAATGGTCGCGATCGCCTTCCCGGTCAGCTGCCACCCATCAAACGGTGTGTTCCGGGATTTAGAGCGCGACCGGGCAGCTTCGAATGTCCAGCGCTTCTTAGGATCGAAGATGGTCACATCGGCATGACTGCCCCGAACCAGAGTTCCCCGGCCCCGAAGATCGAGTACGCGTGCTGGGCCGGCCGTGAACAGCTCAATAATTCGGCTGAGCGGGACGCGCTGTTCGCGATGCAACTTGCTGATGGCGATGCCCAGGGCGGTTTCGAGTCCGGTAACTCCGAAAGCAGCGCGCTCGAATTCCACCTCTTTTTCGTGTGAGGCATGCGGCGCATGGTCGGTGGCGATGGCGTCCACCGTCCCGTCAGCCAGGGCAACCAACAACGCTTCGCGATCCGAAGCTGATCGCAGCGGCGGGTTCATTTTGAAGTTCGTGTCATATCCCGTTATGTCGGAGTCGCTGAGAGCAAAGTGATGCGGCGTAACCTCACAGGTGACACGCGTTTTGTTGCGCTTCGCCCGTCGCACTGCCTTCAGCGCGTCAGATGTCGAGAGATGAGCAACATGCAACCGCGCACCGTTGAACTGCTGGGCAAGGCTTACGTCACGCTCCACGATTGAGGCCTCGGCAGAAGCTTTCATCCCACGCAGGCCAAGCCGGAATGAGGTCGCGCCTTCGTTCATCGAGCAATGCTCGGTGGCCCGTGTGTCTTCAGCGTGCTGGATAATCGGAAAACTCAGCTCCGCGCCCAGGCGAAGCGCGTCCCGCATAATGTCGTCACCCAGGATGGGTTTGCCATCGTCGGTCACTGCGACTGCACCGGCTCGCTGCAAGGCGCGGTAATCCGTGAGCACCGCCCCTTTGCTGGCCTTGGTGGCGGCAGCGACCGGGAACACATTGACCACCGCCCCGCGCTCCGGCTTCTGCAGCCATGCCACCCAGTCTGGCGAATCGACCACCGGTTGCGTGTTAGGCATGCAACAAACCGATGTAAATCCCCCGGCCGTGGCGGCGGCGGTTCCGGTGGCAATCGTCTCTTTGTAGTTTTGACCCGGCTCAAACTGTGGGTGCCCTGTCGCAAGTGTCTCCTCTAACCTGCTCGTCTAACCTGCTCGCCCGGTGAAAGCGCGCGCCAGAATCGCCATCCTGACTGGCACACCATTCCGTACTTCTTCCAGAATCACGGATTGTGGCGAGTCGGCGACCTCGCCCGCCAGCTCCAGCCCACGAATAATCGGACCCGGATGCATCAGGATGGCGTCTTTCTTTGCCAGTTTCAGGCGTGAGGCGGTGATCTGGTATCGCGAAACGTAATCCGGCAGGCTGGTCTTCATTCCTGCCAGCCGTTCTTTCTGCACCCGCAGCAGCATGATGACATCCGCGCCGCGGATCGCATCTTCAACGGTGCGGGTTATGTGCAGATCGGGCGCGAGCGTCATGGCCACTTCCGGCAAAAATTCTGCAGGCCCGCAAAGCGTGATTCGTGATCCGAACTTGCTCAGCAGGTGGATCGCCGAGCGCGCCACCCGGCTGTGATAAATGTCGCCGATAATCGCCACCTGCAGGTTCTTCAAATTCCTTTTATGGCGAAGGATGGTGTATGCATCGAGCAGCGCCTGTGACGGATGCTCGTGCATGCCGTCTCCCGCGTTGATGACCGGAATATCCAGGTGGCGCGCCATCAGCGCGGGCGCGCCGGCATTGGGATGCCTTGCCACGATCACGTCCGCGCCCAGCGAGCGCAAAGTATAAGAGGTGTCGAGCAGCGACTCACCCTTCTCGATGCTCGATCCGCTGGCTTGCACCAGCGTTGTCATGGCGCCCAGCGACTTGGCGGCGATCTCAAAGGAACTGCGGGTGCGGGTGGAAGGTTCGTAGAACAGCAGCAGAACACGCGCGCCCTTCAGGATAGGACGCGGCTTTTGCGGGTTCATGCGCCGGGCCGAATTCAGTAAGCCGACAATCTCCTCCGCTTTCAGGTGTTCGATGTCAAGCAGAGAACCACGCGCAGCGTTGCGCATCGGCTGTGGTGGGCGGGTCGTCAGCCCTCCCTTTCAACCAGCAGGACTTTCTCGTCGTCGTCGATCTCGCGCAGCTTCACTTCGATAATTTCGCGATCCGTCGTTTGCACATTGCGGCCGACAAACGTCGCTTCCAGCGGCAGCTCACGATGTCCGCGATCGATCAGCACCAGTAACTGGACGCGCTTCGGACGCCCGTGATCAAACAGCGCATCGAGCGCGGCGCGCGTGGTGCGTCCGGTGTAGAGCACATCATCGGCCAGAATGATGTTCTTGTCGTTGATATCAAAACCGATCTCAGACTTCTGCACCACCGGTTTCGGTCCCAGAGTGGAAAGATCATCACGATACAGAGTGATGTCCAGAGTTCCTACCGGCACCTGCGTCTTCTCGATCCTCTGAATCATCTGTCCCAGGCGCTGAGCCAATGGAACGCCACGCCGGCGGATCCCCACCAGCCCCAGGTTCTCTGCTCCATTATTCTTTTCGATAATCTCGTGCGCCAGGCGAATCAGCGTGCGCTCGATTTCCGAAGCGGACATGAGCTGCGCTTTCTGGCGTAAGGTCGGCGGGCGGCTAGCGGCTTTGGGAGTCATGAACGCTGCATCATACGCAAGGGGATGGCCAGCGGGCAAGATGGCCAAAATACATCTTCTTGGGCGCCCCTGACCGCCTCTAGGCACTGTCCTTTTTTCTCATCAACAGCGCGCCAACAGCGCCTCCCGCGGCCGAGAGCACAATAAAGGCGACGAACATAAAAATTGCTGCCACGATCAGCGAAGTGACTAGCCCTTGCGGCGTCTTGAAGAACTCAACTGCCTGCTGGGCCTGCGGATCGGAGCTGCGCGCCGCGGCTTGCTGAATGCTCTCCAGCATTTTCTCCCGCAGCATGGCGCTTAAATGAAAAACTGCCACTCCAACGGTAGCTAAGACTGCGAAGACTGCCGACCCAATAAGTCCGCTGAGCGCGCCCAGCCGCGTTCCCGCTCCCACCGATAGACCAAACTCCGGGGCGCGGCTGCGATAGATAATTATGGTCAGCAAACCCGATGTCACCATCCCCAGCCCAAGCAGGCCCAGGGGCGTCAGCATCAGGAAAGCGCCGATCGATCCCGCAATGGAAGCCGCGCGAAACGCGACCGGCCAATCGATGCGGTCGCTCTGGTGTGCCGGGGAAAATATTTGCGGCGACGGGGATGAATGTTCAGGCTCAGAACTAATCACCCTGATCTGGGGAGCTCTGCAGTGTTCGCAAAAAGGAATGCCCTCCTCGAGCGCAGCCCCGCATTTGTAGCACTGAATTTCCATCCGCCACTGAACTTACAGCAGGGTGGAGGAGAAACTCAACTAGTGGAGGCAAGCTGCTCGCTCGCTGCAGCTTGCGATCAACTGACAGGGTTTTGGTTCGGCTGCTTAGCTGGCGCGCCCCGAGCACAAAAAACGGGAGGCTTTGCAGCCTCCCGCGAAAATAAGCTCGCTTCTCTCTTTCACTTCAGGTGTAGTACCCACGCACCACGCCCGTGTGACGCTGCATACAATAACCGCGCATTCGGTACCAGAGTCAGACCCGCGACTTCCACGTTTGGCATCCCCTGAGCGGCAAGGGCCCACGCTGTCCCGCCACTCCTCAAGCGGTAAACGCCGAAGTCACTGGCGGTGTACAGGTCACCGGTCACTTTGTCGAAAGCAACATCCGTGATCGGCAGGTCTCTTAAGTTCAAGCTCCGATCCACAAAAGTTGCAGTTAGAGACTGCGGATTGAAGGTCACTTCAAAAACGTGCCCAGGTGTACTTGGGGTTGACGCGTTGTAACCGCTATAGGAGATCCAAGCGTGGTTGGGGTTGGCCGGATCAACCGCTATTCCAGTGATGAACCGGTTCGGAGCAACCGAGGCTGTTGTGTCCAGTCGGGTAAACGTTACCGAGTCTGCAGGATCCGCATCAGCATTCTTGGAAATGAACACACGTCCTGTACTGGTAGCCGACCACAAGGTCGAAGTGTCTGACTCAGCCCTGCGCACGGCAGCCACCGCGCCCCCGGCTCGCGTTCCGAGAGTCTTATCGATCAGATTGGTCGTCCCGATCGGAACCCAATCGCCACATTGCACCTGAAAGTGTCCTGTGAATTCGTTGCATTGGAAACGGAAAGTAGCGAGGTTCATTGTCCCCATTCCGTGTGTTTTGGTGCGAAATACAGTCCGGGTTCCCACGAACATGGTCCCGCTCACCTTGGGATCGCTGATGATGGGGACATAGAATTCCTCACCCGTGCCCACAATCGGATCGCCGATCCAGTTCCAATCCTGGGTAGCGCCATCGGCAAAATTCACATCCACCTGCGCCACAAAAAACGTATGGAACCGGAACCTCGGGTTCGATACATCAAATCCCGATTGCCCCCCGTCGCCAAAAATCGTTTGGCGAAACAGATTGGGAGTGCTGGTAGATTGCCAGGTGCCATTGTCCTGCGTTCCACCCTGCAGCAGCGTGGAATCAAACGGGCTTACGGACAAGCTGTAGAACTGCAACGTGCTCATCCCCTGGTTGATTCCGGTCAAGGTTGTAGGCACTCGCGACAGCAACTGCTGACAACGGTCTAATACCGCCCCAGACAAGCCGCGATTACTGCAGTTCGCTGAGATATCGGCGAACTGTCCGCTGGAGCGCATGATTCCGCCGTCGTTGCTTTCAAAGAATTGCATTGGGTTACCAGGATTTGTCACCAATGAGTGTTGGTCCGGATGCAATCCATTGGGGTGGATAACATCGGTGGCATCCATGGTCATATCTGTGAAGGTCCTGCCCGCATCCGTGGAAAGAACGACGCCCCGGCCGTTGGAGATTCGGCCGGTTTCGCTGTAATGATACGATCCGCCCACATAAACCACATCCGGATTGCCTGCGGGGGTGTACACAAAGTTGTCGTACCAGCACTGGCCGGTACAGAAATTGAACGTAGCAAATCCAGGACTGCTGGGCTGCGCGCTGCTGAGAGAGGAAAAACGCGGCGTGCCGGTGGCGACATTGTCGCTGCGGAAGAACCGGGCCGGCGGAGCCCCGATCTGCCCGATGCCCACGTACATTCGGGTGTTACCGTTGGGCAATTGCGTTACCGCAATCTCCGGCCGCTCGGCAAATCCGGTGGCCACTGCATCCGCAATGGGAAGGAATATCTGTTGCCAGGTTTTACCCCCATCGCTGGAACGCCACACGCCTTTCGCATAAACGCCCGCGTACACAATGTTGGGATTCTTGGGATCCAGTACCACCCGGCGCACGCCCTCCACCGAACACGGTGTTCGGTTGAGCACAACATTCAGAGTGTTCCTGCAGCCGTTGGTGGATGGGGCTCCATTAAAGATGAAACTCCAAGTGACTCCCCCGTCCGTAGTTTTGTAAAGGCCCCACGGCGGGGCTCCCGGAATAATCGAAGCCGTTTCGCCGCCTTCTACCGATGAAACGCCTCGCACTCCCAGGGTGCTCGCCACGTACATGGTGTTGGAGTCGGTGGGATCAATTGCAATGGAACCAATTGAGCGGGCAACGAAAAAGCCCCTGCCAATCGGCCCGCTCCATGTGTCGCCGCCGTCTTCTGATTTGTAGAGACCGACGCCTGCTTCGCTGTCGCTCGACGCGTTGGCTTCTCCTGTTCCCACCCAAACAACTTTACTGTTGTTTGGATCAAGCGCGATGGCGCCCGCGGCGTTAATCCCAAACGAACCCGAAAGATAGGTCCACACCGGTGGCGACTTCAGCGCGTCTTTAGTGCGCCACACTCCGCCGCCCGCAGCGGTCGCAAACAGAACGCAATTTCCGGGGACACAGACTGGGGAAATAGCCAGCGCTGTAGCCCTTCCACCCGCCAGATAGCGATTGGGAACATAAACGCCCGAGGTCCGAAACGGAGAAAAAGGATACACCGCTTGGGTCGGCCCCAGCGAAATCCAGGTCGGCGCAGGCGTGGCCAGCGACGCCGCAGCGAATGTTTTTACTGCCGCGGCCTGGTGCTCGGCATGTGCCGCGCGGGCTCCTTCTATCTTTGCCAGCGAAATATCTTTTTCGGGATAGGCTCGTCTTTCGAAACGCCATGCCGCCGCTGATCCGGCGGGGCCTTCTCCCCCGCGACCGGGGATGCTCTGCATCAGTTTCTCGAAGTGTCGCCGCAGGGCGGGCGGCATGTTCTCACCTTCAGAATGATTCTCACGGCCAATCTTTACGGCCAGATCTTTTTGCGATTGTTTGGCTTGTGATTGTTTGGCCTTAACTTTCGTTAGTCGCAGATCCGGCGGGATCGTCCCCTTTTTCTTGCTCGCTGCCACGTCAGGTGAACCAGCGGAGAATGCCGGCGTAAGGCCAATCAGAACCAATGTCAACAGACTGAGCGGGAGATAAACACGTTTCATAAGACTCCTCGAGAAGCGTCCAAGTTTAAGTGAAGCAGCGAATTGAGAAACATTGCCGTGTAGCGGCCCCTGCGCGGCGAGAACCTTGAAAACGCCCGTCCTGCAGGTTGTTTCGCGCCCGCAAGCGGTTCACTGTTAAAGGCGAGCAATTATTGAGGCGCAAAGCTGCCACTGTCAAGAGTGCAGATTTTTTCGTTCGCAATCTCAGCGACAACCCGGGTACTGGTTGGTGAAATCGTATGCGGATCGGCTGGGCCCTCTTCGGAGACGACAACGAGATCATCGCGCGATTGCGGCATTTACGGCAGGAAGCTCGCCAGCAATGAAGTCCGAAGGCACGATTGACACTAAATCGTGCCCTTCCCCCTCAGCCGGATATAAACCAAGCCGAAATCGCTGCCTTTTCCGTTCTCCCCCGGTTCAATCGAAACTATGTGCTGATTGTGGCGCGTGCCACTCTTAAGCTCGATGATGCGGCCGGAGTTGCTGCCCTCGCACTTCAATGCGTCTGAACTTTTCTCCCCATCGTGATCACCCATCTCCGCGCTATGATGTTCGGTATGGCATTCCAGCACATCGCCAAACTTCTTCATCTGATCCTTGTAGTAGGCGGCTACCTTTTCGGGTGAATCATCGGAGAGATATTCAATCGCTAAAACTTTAATGCCATATGCGCCCAGGGAAATGTTGACGTTGGCGCTCTTCTGATCGGCATCTGAGGTCTTTTCCTTGCGGCGCGCGCCCGGATAAACGGGAATGCCGATATCCTGCACATCGGCGTCGTTGCGCACGTGCAGACTGCCTACCGGCGTCTGGATGTCCACATTCTTGTTCCCGCCATTGTCGTCTTCGCCCGACTTGTTCACCTTTACGGTGCAGGATGGCAGCGCGACACAGGCGAATAAGACTGCCAGCGCCAGGTTAGTTTGCAGGGTATGGATTCGCATTCTTTCCTTCCTCGGCAGGTTGTACAGGTCTTTCGATCCCGCTTCCGCGGGCCGCGATGTCCGGTATGGTGACCGGCAGATGGCCGTGAATTTCGATTTCGCCAAACAGCGCCTTCACCGCGCTGATCTCAGACACTGAGGCGTTCGAAAATGTACAGAGATAAGTCTGCGTGGCCGCAAAATCCTGAATGAGATACGGATTACCGACTGCGACTACCGCGGTTTTCTCTGCAGCCTGGTGCAGGATGGCTTGCAGCAAAGCGCCATTCGCGTCATTCAACGCCACGGAATTGGTGAGTCCCTGCGTGCCCTTCATGGCCTTCCCCGCTGTCGGCACCACGTAAACCGCCGCAATCACCGCTTCCGCCTCATTCACCGCAGCCAGTACCGGGTCAGACATCGCCGCCGCGATCCGCGGATCAATGTAGATGACATTCGCATCCGGGATGCGCGACCGCAGCTGCCGTTCAAGCATTCGCCCGGATTCGGTGCGAACGTCTTCGCTGAAGATCACCACTGTAACCCGGTTGTTTACTTCCTCCACTCGCTGATACGGAAGCCCCGACTTAACAGTTCCAGTTTGTTTCAATGGCAGCAGCTTGCGGTTATCGCGGACCAGGGTCACCGCCTGGTCGGCGATCTTCTGTCCCTGCGCAACGTTCTCTGGCTTGCCGACGTTTGCTTCGAGCTTCGATGTATCCACGATGCGAGCTTTGTGGAGCCCCAGAGCGGCTTTGGCCCTCAGCAACTTGAGGACCGATGCGTTCAGGCGGTCCTCTGAAATTTCGCCGCTCCGTACCGCCTTCAGCATGGCTTGATACGACGCGTCCAGATCAGGTGGGATCAATAGCAAATCGTTGCCGGCTTTAAATGCGTCGACCGAAGCGCGCCCGATGTCGGCAGCATATAGCCGCGTGAGTCCAGCCATGTCGAGCGCGTCGGTCACCACGATTCCCTGAAACCCAAGCTGCTTTTTCAGCAGATCGTTAACCACCACCGGCGAAGTAGTAGCAACCCGGTCCGGGGTGGCATCGAGCGCCGGAACGGTGACATGCGCAACCATGACCGAATCGACCCCCGCGGAAATCCCGCTCTGAAACGGCGGAAGCTCGACCGACTGCAGCCGCGAGCGGTCTCCGGTGACCTGCGCAACGCTGAGATGCGAATCGGTGGCGGTGTCGCCGTGACCAGGAAAATGCTTGACCGTGGTCATCATGCCGGACTGGTGCGCGCCGCGAATATAAGCGGCGACCAGTTCGCCGACTTGCTTGGGATCTTCTCCGAAGGAACGCGTGTTGATGATGGGATTCGCGGGATTCGAATTGACGTCGGCATCAGGAAAGAAGTTCCAGTGAATGCCGACGGCGCGTGCCTCCTCACCAGTGATCCGGCCGAAAGCCTCGGCGTATTCTGTTTTTCCGGCTGCACCAAAAGCCATGGCGTGCGGGAAAGTCGTTCCGCCATGCAGGCGCATGGTGATTCCTCGTTCGAAATCGGCCGCAAACAGCAACGGCAACTTCGAGTCTTTCTGCAGCCGGTTCAGCAGTTCGGCAGCCTCGTAAGGCTGATTGCGGTAAAGAAACGGCGGCTCCCAGCGCACCGTCATGGCGAACGAACCGATGTGATACTTCTGCATGGTGTCGCGCAGCTCCAGGTATTCCGGGCTGCTGACGTTCAGGAATTCCGCGCGCACCCAGATCATGAACAGCTGTCCGACTTTTTCCTCGCTGGACATCTTGCGCAGAGTCTTTTCGGCCCACTTCTCGCCGTCGCGATTCAGATGGATCGGCCCAGGCTGCTGAAATTTATCTTTAGCGAAAGCGAAGGTCGAGAGAGCGATAACCAGCGCCAAGACAGTTCGAAGCATGTGCAACCATAACAAAGCCCTGCATAGATAGCCCGTATCTTGCTAGAGGCCCGGCGCGATAGAGGCCGGACGTGATAGAGGCCGGACGTCCCGCCCGGCTATAACGGTTCTGTTCAGCCTCCAGAATGCCCCGCCCGCGCGCGCCAGGGGCCATAGCGGCAAGATCACGGGCCTGAGGGAACTCAGCCTAGTCCCGCTCACTAGAAACGGCTAGAAAACGATTTAAATCGAAGATTTGCACTTTAATGGTTACATTTTTGTAGTTACAATCGGGCAATTTGATCACTGGCATCCCTCTGAACGTCCTTCTCGTCCCCAAAACCCTTTATCCAATACACATCGGGCTCACGCCGGAACCATGTCATCTGCCGCTTTGCGTAATTGCGATGCGCCTGCTGAGCGGCTGCCACAGCGCCAGCCTGGTCGATCTCTCCGCGAATCAATTGCACCGCCTGCTTGTACCCAAGCGAGTTCAACGCACCAGCTTTGTCCCCATGACGCTCGAGCAATGCCCGCGTCTCAGCCACCAGTCCTGATGCAAACATCTGCTGGGCGCGCGCGTTGATGCGGGCATAAAGCGCCTGGCGGCCGGGATCGAGCCCGATGCGCACAATACGAAAGCCCTGTAAGGGATCGCGGCCCTGCTGCCACATTTCAGTCATCTGCTTTCCAGCCGCAAGGCAGACCTCAATCGCGCGAATCAGCTTGGGCGTGTCATTGGCGTGAATCCTCGCCGCAGCCGACGGATCCAGACGATGCAACATGCGATGAAGATATGACGATCGCTTGGCAGACGCCCGCAAGCGCTCCCGCAATTCTTCCGATCGCGGCGGGCCCGAGAAAAGGCCGTCGAGCAGCGCGCGCAGGTAAAGGCCGGTGCCGCCGGCCACAATCGGTAATCGCCCTCGTGCGCTGACCTCAGCAATAACAGCCCGAGCTTTCCGGGCGTAGTCTCCCGCCGTGATGTGCCCGGTCGGCTCGACCACATCGAACAGGTGGTGCGGCACGCGTTCGCGTTCTTCCCGGCTGGGCTTGGCGGTGCCGACCTCGAACTCGCGATACATGGCAACTGAGTCGCAGTTGACGAGCTCTCCATTGAATCGTTCCCCCAGCGCGATTGAGAGCGCGGTCTTTCCGCTTGCGGTCGGTCCCAGCACCACAACCAGCAGCGGCAACGAACTCAGCGGGCGCTCCAATGGATGTTGTGCCAGTAGCGCACCAGGATCAAAATAAAAATCAGCACGGAAATGATCAAGAGGCCGGCAGCCTCGCGGGAATAGATGTGCGGACCGGAATTACGTGCGGGCACGGCGGTATTGTAGCTCTGCGGGGACGGTTGCAACTGCTAAACTACGCACGTTTATGCCTGCGCCACGGCCTGAACTCGCGCGAAGGGTGCTCAGGTTCGGCGTGTTCGAGGCAGACCTGGGTTCAGGAGAGCTGCGTAAAAACGGGACGCGCATACGCCTGCAGGAGCAGCCCTTTCAACTACTGGCGTTTTTGCTGCAGCATCCACAGCAGGTCATCAGCCGCGCTGAGCTGCGGGAGAAGCTCTGGGCGGCCGACACGTTCGTCGACTTTGATCACAGCCTGAATACGGCGATCAACAAACTGCGTGAAGCGCTGGGCGACTCAGCTTCCAGCCCCCGGTTCATCGAAACCATCGCGCGTCGCGGATATCGATTTCTGGCGCCGGTGGAGGTGCTGGGATCCTCGCCAACTTCAGCCCCTCAAGACGAGTCACCGGGCCTCCATCCCCAACTGGAAGTTCCCCTGCCGCATCGCTCGCTCACTCGTGCGTTGTTCGCTGCCATTCAGGTGATGTATCTCAGTTTTTATGCAGCTGCTCTGATCAATATCTCAAGGGCAGACGAGATCACCAGATCAGTTTTGCCCGGCGGGGCGGTGATGGCGATCACCGCTGCGATTATGATCACTGCCGGAGCGGGCATTCCTTTGCGCTGTTATCTGATCTCGGCAGTGGCGTTTGATCACCAGCGACTGGGACAGAAGTTCCTGAAGCTTTTTCCCGTCATTTTTCCCCTGGATGAACTCTGGGCAATTGCTCCGTTCCTGATGGTCAGCAAGATCGG
>QHZY01000208.1 GCA_003224855.1 Acidobacteriota bacterium
CAGCTGCTGCAAGCGCGAAGAGCGGTTACTATTTCGCCTATACGCCCACGGCTAGTGCAGGTATCAACGTGACATATGTGACAGCCAATTCGCCTTCCGCGTACAACGTGACTGGCGTGCGCAACTTCTGCTCGAACGAAGATGGCGTGCTGCACATGAACGCAGGTGCGTCAGGCAGCACACCCATCACAGCGGGTTGCGGTGGCGGTACCTGGCCGGTTCTGCAGTAAGTTTGGCGAAGTACCTGGGGGAGGGTACAAGCCTGGGAGCAACGGAGCGATCCGTTGCTCCTTGTTTTTGTATGACGCTTTTTGTCCAGGCCTTTGACGATTTGTGGCTATGTTGCGCTGCCAAACCGTGAGTGATACCTGCAAGTCGCTGATAACTCGGCAGATCTCAATCATCCGGGAGAATTGCCGATGTTCTGTATGGCCAGGCAAGTGCAGTAATGATTGTTTATATGGCAGGCAAAAAGCCAATTTCGAAAGTTAAAAGGATGCGCGGCTTCTCATTGATTGAACTTTTGATCGTGGTCGCGATTATCCTGATCATTGCTGCCATCGCAATCCCGAACCTGCTGCGGGCAAAAATCGCAGCGAACGAGGCTTCTGCGGCCAATTCGGTCAGAAAGATTGCGACTGCCGAAGTAACCTATAACTCTGCGTTTCCCACAGTAGGGTACGCGGCGGCGCTGACAGAGCTGGGTGGCCCGTCGGTCGCATGCAACCCGAGTTCTACGACAGCTTGCATTATCGACAACTCTCTTTCTAACGGCCAGAGAAGCGGCTACCAATTTGTTGCAGTGGGAACGTCAACCGGCGGGTCCGGAGTCAACAACCAATTCGTGGCCGGTTCGGCGCCCTTGACGTTCAACAACACTGGTGTTCGGAACTTCTGCATCGTGACTGACGGTGTTCTGCGCGTGGATCCTGGAACCGCCACTCCGCCCCCTGCCAATACAGTGGCGCTGTGTGCGGCGTATCCGCTGACGCAATAAGTTTGGTAAGTACCTCAAGGGGAGGTATTTGGACCAAGTGAAAGGGCCAGCGAAGGGAGCTGGCCCTTTTTTACTTTGGTAACTGGTCTGTACCCTGGTCGGCATTTTCTCCTGGAAAAATCTGAATATAATTTTCACAGAGAGAGACCGGAGGACACTCGTTTTCACCATGGCGGCAATCGAAATACAAGGGCTGGAAAAGACATATTCCGTGGGCTTCTGGCGCAAGAAGCCGAAACTGGCGTTACGCCCCTTAAATCTTAAGGTTGAGGATGGCGAGATTCTGGAATACTACGGGAGACTTTCTGGAGTTGATTCAAAAACTGTGTCGCGCAAAGCATCGGAGATGCTGGAACGTGTGGGCCTGAAGGATTCTGCCAACGTGCAGCTCCGTAAGTTCTCCAAAGGAATGCTGCAGCGGGTCGGTATTGCGCAGGCCATCCTGCATGGCCCGCGTGTCGTGTTTTTTGATGAACCGATGTCGGGTCTTGATCCGATGGGCCGTCGCGAGGTCCGGGACCTGATGGTTGAGCTAAAGCGCGAAGGCAAGACTGTGTTCTTTTCCACGCACATCCTGTCCGATGCGGAGGCCTTATGCGACCGCGTGGCCATCGTTCACAAGGGAGAGTTGCAGGGTGTGGGAGCGGTTGCTGAACTGACCTCCAGCGTAGGCAGCAGAGTGGAGTTGATCTGGCGAGGCACAATTGTGCCAGCGGCATTGCAGGGACTGGGCGCGGAGTGCCATGTAACCGGCGATACGGCCCGCGCGCTTATTCCCGAGTCCAGCCAGGACGCTGCGCTGGATGCGCTGCGGCGTGAACGCCTGCATCTGGTCTCAGTCATGCCGGTACGAACGTCTCTGGAAGATTACTTCGTGCAGAAATTGCGTCCGGCGCAAACTATGGCAGGGAGCCGAGCATGAGCAGCCGTGTATTTAACATTGCGTTCAACACTTTTCGCGAGGCGGTCCGTGACCGTGTGCTTTATAACCTGGTTGCGTTTGCACTGCTTATGACGGGGGCAGCGATTTTGGTAGGCCAGATTTCGATCGATATCGAACGGCTGGTGGTGGTGAACCTCGGCCTGACAGCGGTTTCGCTCTTCGGGATGGTGATTGCGATTTTTATTGGGATCGGGCTGGTATCGAAAGAGATTGAAAAACGGACGTTGTACACCGTGCTGTCACGGCCGGTCCGGCGCTGGGAATTTATTGTCGGCAAGTTTTTTGGTTTGGCGGGAACGCTGATCGTGAATTCGGTGTGTATGGCGGTCGGAGTTTTTGCAGCGCTCTTTTATGTGTCTCGGCATTTTCAAAGCGCCGATGGCTGGGTGCTGGTCGGGTTGTATTTCATCATCCTGCAGTTTCTAATCGTAACTTCCTTAACTCTGCTATTTTCGTCGTTTTCCTCGCCTTTGCTTTCCGCGGTGTTTGCCTTCAGCTTGTTCGTAATTGGCAGCTTCTCGGAAGACCTGCGAGGCTTCGCCTCGATGACGCGTGGGATTTCGAAATGGCTGGCTACCGCGGCAGCCTATCTGGTGCCTAACTTCTCTGCCTTGAATGTGATCAGTTCTGTAGCGCACCAGAATTCGGTATCCGGACAGCTGATCGTATACAACACGGCTTACGCGCTGTTCTACGCAACTATGGCCTTAAGCGGTGCGGTATTGATCTTTGAGCGCAGGAACCTGAAATGAGAGCCTCACGCCTGGTGAGCCTGGCAGCGGGCGCGTTGCTTGCGCTCACCCTGACGGTGTCCGTGCTGCTGCTGCGATGCATTGATACGGTCCGAAGCGGCGCGCCTCTGGAAGAAGTGCTCTACGTTTCATCTCCTAAGGTCCTAAAGCGCATGAGCCTGGGTTACGACGGGCTGCTTGCCGATATCTACTGGACGCGCGCCGTGCAATATTTCGGCGGCAAGCACCACTCCGGGGTAAAACGCTATGACCTGCTTGCCCCGTTGCTGGAGATAACCACGCAACTTGATCCTCATTTACTTGTTGCTTACGAGTATGGGGCCAACTTTCTGGCGCCCGCTCCGCCCCTGGGTGCAGGAATGCCGGAGCGAGCCATAGCGTTGCAGGAGTTTGGAATCCGCAATAATCCTGACGACTGGCACCTGTACTACAACGAAGGCTTCGTTTACTACACCGAGCTGAGCGATTACGCCAAAGCCGCAGACGCATTCGCGCGCGGCGCGCGGAGGCCGCATGCGCATCCCTTCCTGGCGGTCATGGCTGGAAGGATGGCGGAACACGCCGGCGACCTGCAAATGGCGCGCATGATGTGGTCTACCACCTATGACACAACTCGCGACAAATCAGTGAAAGCCAATGCAGCCGCGCATCTTCGTGCGCTGCAGGTGGATGAAGATGTGACTGTTTTGGAACAGATCAATAACCGGTACCATCAGATGACCGGCCGGTTCGCCGGCAGCTTCGGTGAACTGGCGTCAGCCGGATTGCTGAGGGGAACGCCGCTTGATCCACTCGGCCATGCTTACAAGCTGATGCCCGACGGGCGCGTGGAAATGGCGAAGAAATTTCCCGCCTGATCAATGACGCATTTCGTTCCGAGCGGTTCTTTATTGATGAGGACCGCATTGACAGCCTGGGAGTGCGCCAGCTCTTCCGTCGAGGCAGATTCCTGCTGGCCGAAGATGCAGGAAAGCTGGTGGGCTGTATTTATATCGAGATGCGCGACCAGCGCGGATATTTTGGATTACTTGCGGTCACGCCTGCGCGGCAAAGATCTGGCCTGGGCGCACGTTTGATCGCCCTTGCTGAAGAGGAGTGCCGCGCCGCCGGGTGCAGCTTCATGGACCTTACGGTCGTGAATTTACGCCAGGAATTGCCGGCTTACTACCGCAAATTCGGATACATGGAGAGTGGCGTTGAGCCCTTTCCTGCAGCTGCACGCGCCAAAATGCCCTGCCACCTGGTGCGAATGACCAAGCCCCTCTAGTCAATCGACTACGTCGGCATCCAGAACGCGATCCTGCTCCAGATAGTGCGCTACCGCATATTGCGCGAGCAGTGGGGTCTTCAGCCGAATCTCTGCGCCAATCCATTCGCCCTTGGGATGCGCTGCAGACGCGGGGTGCTTACATTCACCACTGCTGCCGAAAATATGGCCGAATTCGGCGCTTTCAATTTCATCAAAATGCTTGAGCTTGCGGAAGGCTTCATCGCCAACCGTCCCAGAGACATCGATTTTCAGGCGCACGATTGACATTGACGGCTCAACTCGATCCGTAGATTCGGTAAAGCATCAGGTAAATGACCACGCCGGTCACCGAGACGTAGAGCCAGAGAGGGAAAGTCCAGCGGGCAATGGCGCGGTGCCGGTCAAATCTTCCGCCCCATGCGCGCAGGAGCGTGATGATGACTAACGGCACAATCACCATCGCCAGAATGGTGTGCGAGATCAGGATGCTGAAATAAACCGGTCGAGACCAGCCCTGCCCTTGAAAATGCACTGAATGGACGTGCCAGTGATAGTAAAGGTACGACGCCAGGAACAAGGTCGAAGTGCACAATGCCACCATCATCACGGCACTGTGCGCTGCCACCCAGCCTCGCTTTATGAAATTTCGCCCGACCAGTAGCAGCACTGCACTAGTGCCGTTCAGTGAAGCATTGATGACCGGAAAGATTGCGTATTCGCTGGGCATCAGGCGGCCGGTTTAGTGGTTCGCCGGTTGACCATGAGAAAGGACAGGCCAAACATGGCTCCGGCAAAAAGGATCAGGGTGGCTAATGAGGAAGCGAGCGGAAATGAGGGCGCGCTGTGCGGAAACAGCAGATCGCGCAGCGCCTCCACGCCATAGGTCAGCGGGTTGATCCGAATCAGCAGACGTATCCAGCCGGAAGCTCCCGACAGTGGAAACAGCGCTCCGGAAAGCAGCCACAGCGGAATAAGAAACAGATTGATGATGGCGTGAAAACCCTGTGTCGAATCCATGCGCCAGGCAATGGCAAAGCCCAATGCCGTCAGGGCAAATGAAACCAGGAAGACAGTAAGTATGACAAGCAGCAGGTCGCCGACACTTATGCGCAGCCCTATCAAGGGCGCGAATGCCAGAAACACCAGTCCCTGAATCGCCGAAAGGGTGGTGCCCCCCAGCACTTTGCCGAGCACGATGGCGGAACGTGGAACCGGAGCCACCAGAACCGAAAGCAGAAATCCCTCCTTGCGATCTTCAATCACCGACATCATGGTGAAGATCGAAGTAAAGAGGACAATCATGATCAAGGCGCCAGGATAAAAGTAATCGAGATAGTGTTGCTGTCCTGCCGCCTCGCCGGATCGGAACGAACTGCCGAAACCGGATCCGATCACCAGCCAAAACACAACCGGCGATGCGATGACTCCAACCACCCGGGCCGGCTGGCGATAGAAACGGACGATTTCTCGCAGCCAGAGAGTGTACGCAGGAAGCCACAGATCAGATGTTGCAGCTGAAATCACCGGAAGCGTAGAGCTTTGAGTCGCCATAGGTCAGTTTCCGGGCGTCTGTTCCCGGTTCTCAGTCTCGGTCCAGAAGCGATGGCCGGTGCGGTGAATGAAAACATCCTCCAGGGTCGGCTTGCTTACCGACACAGCATTTATTTCGCCGGGAAAACTCTCCACAACTTCAGTTATAAAACGGTGTCCGGCTTCGCGCTCGATACGAATCTGCTTGCCAAGTACCTGGGTATCGAGCTGAAACCGTACCCGGATGCGGCCGGCAAGCCCCTCTGGATCTTCTGTATCCAGCAGTATGACGTCGCCGCCGATTTCATGTTTCAGTTCGAGCGGTGTTCCAATCGCAACCATGTGTCCCTGGTTAAGTATGGCCAGGCGATCGCAACGTTCAGCCTCTTCCATAAGGTGGGTGGTGACGATGATGGTTACACGTTCTTTATCGCGCAGGATACGTAGATATTCCCACAGGTCGCGTCGCGCACCCGGATCAAGGCCGGTCGTGGGCTCGTCCAACAGCAGAACTGAAGGGTGATGGAGCAGGCCTTTGGCCAGCTCAAGGCGGCGCTGCATCCCTCCAGAAAAGGCTTCGGCCTTTTCATGGGCACGGTCCGAGAGTCCAACCCGGCAGAGCATTTCTTCGATACGTCCGCGCAAGACTGCACCTCGCAAGCCGTAAAGGTGGCCCTGGTGGCGCAGATTTTCAACTGCCGTCAGCTTCACATCGATGCTTTGTGCCTGAAATACCACACCGATCTGGCGACGCAGGCGAGTGGCATCGCGCGCAACATCGCATTCCTGGATTACTGCGCGGCCGCCGCTCGGCAGCATGAGCGTGGAGAGAATGCGGAACAGCGTAGTTTTGCCGCTGCCGTTCGGACCGAGTAAGCCGAACAGCTCAGCATCGTGGACTTCGAAAGATATGCCATCGAGAGCAGTCCGCTGTTCGTAACGATGCACCAGCTCTGAGACCGAGATTACTGAGGTCAGCCCAACCTTGCCGTGAGTAGTTCCGCTCGACAAATAAACCGGCGCATTCGAAGCCACAGGCTATTTTAGCGTAAGCTCTTGCTTCAGAACTGGATCATCGAATTTCGCGCCACATCCACCAGCAGTCGATGAGCTATCCATCGAGCGCAGGGTCACACCTGTCGACCAATCAGCGACGGGTCTCTTTCTGCGAATTTCTCCTGGGGAGCGCCATCGTAATCGGACATAACGTTGGGGGAAAGCAATATTCTCCTACTGGCTGGCGGTAATTGTGGTTGCGGTGCTCTTTGGCTACGGTCATTACTACAAGGGACCATCTGGAATTATCGACTCAGGCTTTGCCGGGCTGATTTTGGGATCGGCGTATTTACTGGTCGGCCGCAATTTATAGGTATGCATTCTGGCCCACGGTTTTA
>QHZY01000085.1 GCA_003224855.1 Acidobacteriota bacterium
TGGAGCCGGTTACGCCCTTTCGCGGACTGTACGCCGCAGTGACGCGCAAGAGTGAAGACGGCAAGAAAGAGTATTTTCCCGCCCAAAAACTGGGCATGGAGCAGGCGATTGCGGCTTACACCCGCGGATCAGCTTTCGCCGAATTCGCCGAAAAAGAAAAAGGAACTCTTGCCCCCGGCATGCTGGCTGATTTTGTGGTGCTGGATCGCGACATCACCGCGGTCCCGCCCAGCGCGCTGTTGCAAACCCGCGTTCTTCGAACCGTTGTCGGCGGAAACACGGTTTACGAGCACAAGTGAAGCGTTTCAGGCAGCTTTCTTCCCGGAACTCTTTTTGCTGCCTTCCAGATTGCTGTTGATGATTCCGCCCACTTCAAACATGGAAATCTTATCTTTCCCGAACAGCGGACGCAGTTTGTCGTCAGCCAGAATTTCCCGGCGATTTTCCGGGTTCTGCAGGTCTTGTTTTTTCACATAGTCCCACAAGCCTTTCACGGCCTCGGCGCGGCTTACCGGGTCTGAGGATCCTAAAACATCGGCCAGCTTGCGAGAAGGGGTCAGCTTCTGATTCAGGGCTGAATTCGCCATCCAGGTTTTCCTCCGAAGCTCTGATGCTGAAATCCCGGCCGGGGTTTTAGCGTTTATCATTGACTTCCAATGGACCCCGAGCCGTGGCTGTCTGGAACTCTCTTGCATGTTCCTCCCGTGCAGCGTGCCGTGCTTCACGCCTTGCAACTTGCAGAACATGATCTCACCCGCTGGTGTGCCGACCTCTCGCTCGCCGAACTGAATGCCAGGCCGGCCAACTTGCCTTCCATCGCATTTCAGCTGCGCCATATTGCTCGAAGTATCGATCGACTGCTGACCTACGCCGAGGGTGGCATTTTAAGTGAGCAACAGCTTTCGGCCCTCAATTTGGAAACCGAGAATATTTTCGATCGCGAGAAATTATTCCAGGAGCTAAAGACCGGCATGGAAGAAGCAGCTCGGCGAATCAACGCATTCGGTCGCGAAAAGCTGGACCAGCCTCGAAAGGTCGGCAGAAAGCAACGGCCGACCACAGTTGCCGGCTTGCTGATTCACATCGCGGAACACACCCAACGGCACGTCGGGCAGGCCATTACGACTGCCAAAGTCGTACGTTCGAAATCGACGGCAACTTAAATATCCACCAGCACATCGCCGTTCTCGATTTTAATGGGATAGACCGCAACACTAACCTCAGAACTATGCCCGGCTTTCCCCGTTTTTGGGTCCCATTGCCACCCGTGCCAAGGGCAAACGACTTTATTTCGTTCCACCAGGCCTTGACCGAGTGGCCCTCCCATGTGCAGGCACACATTGTCCATGGCCGCAATTGTTCCGTTCACGTTCGCAACGCAGATTACTTGGTCGCCTTGCGAAAACTCTTTGGCTTCACCTGCAGGCGGAAGTTCTGATTGACTGGCAATTCGGACGAACATGGCAAGTGAAAAACATGGCAAGTGGAAGGCGTGCTACTTCGGCTGCAGGGTTTGCGCGATCATCACCTGGCGCTTGAAGTTCTCCACCATATTCTCGTGAAGGCGAACCTCAGTGGGCCTCTTGGCCAGCGACATCTGATCGATCTTGTCCTGCAACTTGAGCAGAGCGTAAAAAAGATTCTCCGGACGCGGAGGGCAGCCAATGACATAGACGTCAGTCGGAACAATCTTGTCGACGCCCTGCAGCACCGCGTAGGTGTTGAAGGGCCCGCCAACTGACGAACAGGCGCCCATCGAGATTACCCACTTCGGGTCCGGCATCTGGTCATAAATGCGTTTCACCACCGGCGCCATTTTCAGCGTGACCGTGCCGGCCACGATCATCAGATCGCTCTGGCGGGGGCTGGGCCGGAACACTTCCGATCCAAAGCGCGCAATGTCAAAGCGCGCCGTCGACGAAGCGATCATCTCGATCGCGCAGCACGCCAACCCGAACGTCATCGGCCACACAGCGGACTTACGCGCCCAATTAAAAACATAGTCAACAGTGGTGATCAGAAAGTTTTTTTCGAATTTATTCTGAAGCCAGCCCATAAGGAGTTGTTGTCCGCCCTTGTGCCCCGACAAAATTCGGACAGAAGTGCTTGAGCCCTCAGTCTAGGTGGAGCGGAATGTGGTGTCAAACTACGACTACATCGACAACGCTGTCCTATTACTTTCTATCGAATGGCTCGCTTCAGTGTAGCGTTCGTAACAAAACTATGAAGCCAGAAGAAAGGGATGCTTGGGTTTAACCAGAACTGGACGAATGTATCTTGAACTCGGTCCAGCGCGTCGCTTGGGACGCGAATCGTTGGTTTCCTGTCGTTGCAAGGGAGACGACGAAGAGGGACGACTTGGACGACATCCCACAATGGGGCCCTGGCGCCGGGAATACTGGCAGCGGCCGATCGCAAACTGGTCGAAATCAGGGCTCGTCGTCCCGAACCCGCCGCCTCGGTTGACTGCTCTTCCTCCTACCGAGTAGATTCTTAATTGCTGTTGATTTTCCTGAGTTGAACCGACTGAAACTCGACTCAACAAAAACACTTATGCCCAAATTTGTTATCGAGCGCGAAATTCCGAACGCCGGCAATCTCAGCGAAAGCGAATTGCACGAAATCGCCCAGAAATCGGTGAAAGTGCTGCATGAAATGGGCCCGGAAATTCAGTGGCTGCACAGTTTTGTCACCGGCAACAAGATTTACTGTGTGTACCTGGCAGCCAGTGAAGACCTGATTCGTGAGCACGCTAAGCGCGGCGGATTTCCTGCGAACCGAATCTCGGCCGTGCGCCGCATGATGGATCCCACGTCTGCCGACTAGCTTATGGTTCGACCAGCGCGTCGCTCACAACGTCGTCAACTGGTGACGTCCAGCCATCCAGCCACGCCGCGCCAGCCACATCGGATGAGACAGCCTCCCTCATCTGCTGGTGCATTCTTTCCAGGCGTTCCTTCTCCGCCGGGGTAAGAGGCACTCCCAACACTCGTCGAACTGCGGCCGCGGCTCCTGCCAGGCGCAACGCGCGTTCCGGCTTGGAACGCAGGGCAGAGGAGTGGGCCATACAATCGAGCAGTCGCGCGATTCCCCGCTTCTGGCCGAGTTCCTGGAAAAGAATCAGACTCTCCACGTAACACGCATGGGCCCCGCTGAAGTCTCCCTCGTCCCGGCGCAGGTTGCCAAGATCAATCAGGCATCCGGCGACTCCCCACTTATCCCCTAGTTCGCGGAAGAGCTTCAGGCTCTCTTCATACAAGCCGCGAGCATCTTCGTTATCGCCCTGTTCATACGCAACGTCGCCTTCGTGATTATGCGCCCATGCGGCGCCAGTGCCGTCGCCAAGCTCGTGGAAGATCGAGCGGCACTCTTTATATAATGCGCGTGCCCGCGCATATTCCAGGCTCTCTCGCAGCGCTGCGTGCGCTTCGGCGTAGTCGCCCTGCTCGCCGGCCAGTACACCAGCCGCGAACAGCACGCGTGCACGCATGATGGAGGGTCGGGCAGCCGCTTCGATTCTCAGCAGTTTGTGCAGCCGTTCGCGACCTTCTGCAAGATACTCGCGCGTGTCCCAGAACTGGAAAATCGCGGCCCCCAGCCGCAAGCCCCACTCCCCCTGATTGGCTTGCGTCAACCAATCGAGGGCAGCGCGAAAATTGTCGTGCTCCAGTTCGAACAAGTCTGCCCACTCTGTGTTAGCGGGGCTACCTGCTAAGGAGGCGTACTCTTCCGCCAGCACAACACAGTACGCCGCGTGAGCGCGCCTGGTAGCAGTTTCTTCGCCGCTGGCCGCGAGCCGTTCTAATCCGTATTCGCGGATAGTGTCGAGAAAGGCAAAACGTGGTTCTCCGTTCCGATCTTCTGTCTGGACCACCAGGCTGTTATCGACCAATGATGACATGCCCTCCAGAATGTCCTGTTGCAGGTCTTGCGCTGTATTGCACACTGCCTCGACCCCTTCCAGGGTGCAGCCGCCCACAAAAACGGAAGCCCGCCGCAACAGCGCCTGTGCAGTCTCATTCAGCAGACCGTAGCTCCAGTCGATGGTTCCTCTGAGAGTCTGTTGACGTAGCGGAAGGTCCTTAGCGCCTCCAGTCAGCAGTTGCAGGCGGCTCTCCAGCCTTGCCTGCATGGCGGATGGTGACAGCAGTTTGATTCGCGCGGCCGCCAGTTCAATTGCGAGCGGCAATCCATCCAGGCGAGTACAGATCGTTGCTACAGCAAAAACGTTTTCTTCGGTGAGCGCAAAATTTGGTTTCACTGCGACAGCGCGCTCCACAAATAGTGCTATCGCCGGATTCTCGGCGAGCGTGCTCACTGAAATCCGCGAATGGGTCTCTGGCAGCGCGAGTGGCGGAACCACAAATTCGTGCTCGCCCGAAATCTGCAGCCGCGCTCGGCTCGTAACCAGGACCTTGAGTCGAGGCGTGATAGTCAGAAGCTCTGCCACCAGCGGTGCGGCCGCAAGCAAGTGTTCAAAGTTATCGAAGAACAGCAGCAGGTCATCGTGCAGTTCGCGGAGAAAATCTTTCAGGCTATTGGCCGTTAGTTGTTGCCCACCCTCCTTAAGGCCCAGCGCCTGCGCAATGATCGAGGGCACCAGGTTCGCATCCTTGACCGCGGCAAGCGGAATAAAGCAGACCCCGCCTGAAAACTGATGCTTCACGTGGTCCAACACCTGTAACGCAAGCCGCGTTTTGCCGATGCCCCCGGGTCCGGTGAGCGTAACCAGACGCACCTCCTCTCGCAGAAGCAGTTCCTTCACGGAAGCTATCTCCCGGTCGCGACCGATTAGAACAGTGGGCTGGGTCGGCAGGCTGCGTTGCTGGGGCGCGAAAAACCTGGAAGGAGCTTCTGACAAGCGGTCGCGGATGTTCGCGAGATCGCGTGCAAGGTCGCGGGTAGACGGGAATCGCTCACTGGAGCTTTTCGCAAGGCAGCGTTCAATCAGCCAGCACAATGGGGCTGGGGCCCGCGGATTGAGGCTGGCAACCGATTCCGGCTGGTCCCGCAGAATGGCCGTGATCGTTTCCGCCTTGGTGGCGCGCTGGAACGTTCGCTTCCCGGTCACCATCTCATAGAGCACCGAGCCGAATGAAAAATGATCTGAACGCAAATCAAGCGGCAGGCCCTTGGCCTGCTCCGGAGACATGTATTCAATCGTCCCTAGAACGGTTCCTGGGCGGGTGATGAACGCATTTGGCGCGCTGGAAGTGTTGGCGGAAACAATGCTGGTATCAAAAAGTTTTGCGATTCCAAAATCCAGGATCTTCACAAACTGGTCACGCGAGAGCATGACATTTTCCGGTTTCAGGTCGCGATGAATCACGCCCGCTTCGTGGGCCTTCGCCATGCCTTCTGCGATCTGCACCGCAATCGCCATGGTTGTCTGCAGAGGAATCGCTCCCCGGTTGAGAATGTTGCGGAGCGGTTCGCCCTCCACCAGCTCCATGGCGATGTAATACGTCTCATCCACATTTCCCATCTCGAAAATCGTTATGATATTGGGATGGCTGAGGGCGGAGGCTGAGCGCGCTTCGCGTTCGAATCGTTCCAGGTCGGTGGCGCCAGACTTCGGGTCGCGGGTCAGAACTTTGATCGCAAGCTCGCGCCCGAGCTGCAGATCACGCGCCCGGTACACTTCGCCCATGCCTCCAGCGCCGAGCGGACAGACAATTTCGTAGCGGCCAAAGCGCGCGCCGGGACGAAGTATTCGCCTTGTTCTTTCGGTCGCCGCGGTGGTTAATTGTCGCGGATCCGCATGTTCGCTCATGTTCGGGCAGTCAGATCACAGTCGGAATCATGCAGAATAACAAATTTCGGAGACCTTAATGGACGTTAGATCGATTCAAAAGCCGCTCAAGGAGCAGTATAGGCGAGAACCATCCCGTTCAAAGATAACGCTGACTGCCAAGGGATCACAGACCAACACACCGATGGGTTGTTCGATTGACATTGGTCGGGCCCTTTACCAGGCAGAAGCTCACACCGGGGTTGGTGGTCCAGGCGGCGCTGCGTGTTCAGGCGATCTGTTATTGGGCGCTCTGGCCGCTTGCGCGCAGCTGACCTGTCAGTTGGTGGCGACCGCCATGGGTGTTCTCACCCAGCGAATTGAAGTCACCGTGAGCGGTGATCTCGATCTCCAGGGGACTCTCGGTATGTCGAAAGATGTTCCCGTGGGCTTCGAAGCCATACGCCTTAAATTCGATATTGACGCCCCACAGGCTACTCCAGAGCAGATCAAGGCGTTGCAGGAGAAGACCGAACAGTATTGCGTGGTCATGCAAACCTTGATGAAGCCGCCCGGCATACAGTCACAATGGAACTGTCAGTGATCGTGCCTGGCAGGGTGCCCGCAAGTTTTGACCGAAAATAGCCTGAAGCACTGATCCATCAGCTTATCGGCTATTGCATACATAAAGGTACACACATTGTTACAAGTACAAAACGTTCCGGCAGCAACATATCGTCATTTTTGCGCCTGCCGGGGCGCCCGGTTGCTGATCGGGTGCGCATCAGCTACAAATAAACATCGGCACAGCTATCCACTCGCGTACCCTGGATTCCAATCCTTTGTCTGGCCGCTTCCGCCGGTGGTGGACGCACGCGCGCACATCGTTCTTCTGGATGGTCGTGATTGCGTTCGTACTGCGCTTCGCACTGATCACCATCGGGCACACCTATCGTTTTAAAAATATCGATAACAATTTCAGCTTCGGCTGGGAGATGGGACGCATCGGACGCTCGCTGGCCGAGGGTCAGGGCTTCGCCAATCCATTCAACGAACCCACAGGGCCAACCGCGTGGGAGCCGCCGCTCTATCCGTTTCTTGTGGCAGGTGTTTTCAGGTTAACGGGTGTGTACACCCACGCGTCAGCGATCATTCTGCTCTCCATCAACAGCCTATGTTCAGCGCTGACATGCATACCAATTTTCCTGATCGCAAGAAGAAGTTTCGGAGAAAAGCTGGCCGTGTGGAGCGGATGGCTGTGGGCCTTGTTGCCTTCGGTCATGTACTGGTGCACGCGTTGGGTTTGGGAGACGAGCCTGGCAGCGCTTCTTCTGGCGCTGATCTTCTGGCTGACGCTCGATATGGAAGAACGCGATGGGTGGGAGCCCTGGTTGCAGTTCGGCCTGCTCTGGGGCATGGCCGCACTGACCAACACCTCGCTGCTGGCATTTCTTCCTGTGTCGGGATTGTGGATCTGGTATCGCAGATGGAGAGCAGGGAAGAGATCGCTTGCGGGCGTCGTGCTTGCGTCATGCATCTTCATCGCGTGCGTCACGCCCTGGATCGTCCGCAACTACCGCACGTTTGGAAAATTCATTTTTGTGCGCGACAACTTCGGCGCCGAACTGCGAATTGGTAACGGTCCCATGGCGGATGGAACCTGGCAGGAATATCTGCACCCCACCCGCAATGTCTATGAGATGGGCCGCTTCCACGAACTCGGGGAGCTCAGATATATCGCAGAACGCAAACACTCAGCGACGAAATTCATTCGTGATAACCCTGGAGTGTTTGCTGTGCTCTGCATCAGGAGATTCATCTATTACTGGGGCGGCATACCCAAGCTTTCGGAAATTCCTGCGTTAACGCCGTTCAAGAACTCGCTCTATCTCGCCTCCTCGGTGCTTGCGTTCTGGGGGCTGGGCCGTGCTCTCCGCAAGAATGTGCCGGGTGCATGGCTGTTTTTCTGGCTGGTGCTTTCATATCCTGCAATCTATTACATTGTTTTTCCGCATCCCCGGTATCGGCATCCGATTGAGCCCGAGCTGGGCATCCTGATGGTATACGTGGTTTCAGAAGCCGAACGGAAAAGGCTTCCGGGCTAGCCGTAACTTGTTCCTAAGGGGCGAGACGAGGGGCGAGTTGTACCTTCCGATGGTGTTGGCAAGGCATCCCGATCATTGGGAAGCTGGCCGATGCTGACCGGCCGTACTGGCCAAGGAGCGGCCGAGGCGCAGTGAGGTTCTCAGAAACTTCCAGCCGCCCGGCCTCCATCGAAAAACTTTCGTTTACACTGCCGCGGGCTGAGCGACTTCGGACAATGCCGCCACGAAGGTACTTATCGCCCGGTCGATTTGCTGGCGCGTGATGATTAGTGGCGGCTGAAAGCGTACGACATTTCCATAGATCCCGCCAACCCCTACCAGAATTCCCTGGCGAAGCAGCGAGTCGCGGATCGCTTCTGCTTCAGTATTTGCAGGCTTGAGCTTTTCGTCGCGCACCAGTTCAACGCCGATCATTAAACCGAGGCCGCGGATGTCACCGATCAGTGGATTTTCTTTCTGCAGATCGCGGAGCTTTGACATCGCATACCCGCCGGTGTCACTGGCACGCTGCGCTAGGTTTTCTCTTTCCATGAATTCGATGTTAGCGAGCGCGGCGGCGCAGGAAACAGGGTTGCCGCCGAAGGTGGAGAGATGGTCTCCGGGTTTGTAGGCGGCGGCGATTTCCGGGCGCGTAGTGTAGGCGCTGAGCGGGAAGCCGTCAGCGATGCCTTTTGCAGTCACCAGAATGTCAGGTTCTACCCCGTAGTGCTCGATCGCGAACATCTTGCCGCAGCGGGCAAATCCAGATTGCACTTCGTCGGCGATGAACAGAATGCCGTGCTGGTCGAGGATCTTTTTGACTTCACGAAAATAGTTCCGGGGCGGGACCAGAATGCCACCCTCGCCCATCACCGGTTCAGCGATGAAGGCGGCGACGTCGCCGGCGGTGGCGAAGCGTATGACCTCGTCAATTGACTTGGCGCATTGGCGGCCACATTCTTCGGGGTCGTCGGGCCACTGCGAGCGATACACGTACGGTGCCGGTGCGAATGCGATGCCCGAAGCGTAAGGGCCGCCGCGCTTCTTGCGTCCCTGGTTGCCGGTAATGCTGAGCGCGCCCCAGGAACGTCCGTGGAAACTGCCGTGCAGAGCAATAAATTCATGTTTGCCGGTGTACAGGCGAGCGAGTTTGAGCGCGCCTTCGATGGCCTCAGCGCCGCCGTTCCCAAAAAAAGTTTTGGTGAGACCATGCGGGGCAATGTGGGCCAGTTTTTCGGCGAGGTCAGCGACTGGCTGCAGGTGATAGAGATACGACGAGCAGTGGACCAGTTTTTCCATCTGCTTTTTGGCAGCGCTGATCACTTCCGGATTGCAATGGCCGGCGTTGACAACAGAAATTCCCGAGAAGCAGTCAAGGTACTCTCGTCCGTTGACATCCGTGACGGTGCAACCAGAGGCGCGGTCGATGATGATGGGCGCGACCGACTTGAGGAAGCCGGTCATGACGTAGTCTTTGTATTTTTGGATGGTGTCGGGCATCGCTAACCTCGAAGACGTAACCACAAAGGGCACAAAGTACACCAATGAAGGCCTAAAACTTGCGTGAGTGTTCTTTTGCCCAGCGTTCGACCACAACTTTCTTTTCCGTAAAGAATTCCACGGCATCGCGGCCCTGGCCGTGCATGATCCCGAAAAAGCTGTCTTTCCATCCACTGAACGGGAAATAGGCCATGGGCGCGGCTACGCCGATGTTTATGCCGATATTGCCGGCAGGCGCTTCGTAACGGAAGCGGCGAGCCGCAGCGCCGCTGGAAGTGAAAAGCGAAGCCTGATTTCCATAGGTGCTGCGCTCCAGGAATCGCAGGCCTTCGTCCAGATCGTCCGCGTGGACTAGGCTGAGCACGGGGCCGAAAATTTCGGTGTCGGCGAGTTCGCTGCTGGCGGGGACATCATCCAGAATCGTGGGCTTAACGAAGTTGCCGCTTTCATGTTTCGGCACCCGCGCGTTGCGCCCATCGAGCAGAACTTTTGCTCCCTGGCGCTCACCGGCGGCGATCAATGATTCCACACGCGACTTGCTCTGGGGCGTGATCACCGGACCCATCTGAACGCCCTCCTCCAGGCCGTTGCCGACTTTGAGCCTGGAAGCAGCTTCGGCGATGGAATCACGGAAAGTTTTTTGGGCTTCGCCCACAGTCACGGCAACAGAAACCGCCAGGCAGCGCTGGCCGGCACATCCGAAAGCGCTGTCACTGATGATCTGCGTCGCCATTGACATGTCGGCATCGGGCAGCACGATCACGTGGTTCTTCGCGCCTCCCTGCGCCTGGCAGCGCTTGCCATTGGCGCCGGAGCGAGCGTAGATGTATTTCGCAACCGGAGTAGATCCAACGAAGCTGATGGCGCGGACCTTGGGGTGCTCGAGCAGGGCATCTACGGCTGCTTTACCGCCGTTTACAAGGTTCACCACCCCTTTGGGCAAGCCAGCTTGTTGCAATAGCTCGTAGATATAGCGCATGGTGAGCGGCACGCGCTCGGAAGGCTTGATGACGAAGGTATTCCCACAGGCGATGGCATAAGGCAGAAACCAGAAAGCGATCATCCCCGGGAAATTGAACGGCACGATGGCAGCCACCACGCCAAGTGGCTGGCGGATCATCATTTCATCAATGCCGCGGGCGACGTCTTCCAGGTTGTAACCCTGCATCATCATGGGAATGCCGCAGGCGACTTCGACATTTTCGATGGCCCGGCGCATCTCCGCCTTGGCTTCGGTAAAAGTCTTGCCGTTCTCGGTGGTGATCAGACGGGAGATTTCGTCGAGGTGCTCTTCCAGCAGGTACTTCAGCTTAAAGAGCGGCTGAATGCGATCTTCCGCCGGAGTGCGGCGCCATTCCGGAAACGCGGCCGCGGCAGCTTCAACCGCGGCAGCAACTTCCGAAGCGTCAGATAATGGAGTGCGGGCAATTGGCTCGCCGGTAGCAGGGTTGATGACATCCAGCCATTCGGTGGCCGAAGAATCTCTCCAGTCGCCATTGATGAAATTAGAAAGCTTTGTGACAGGAGGCGCAGCTACACTCATAAATTCTCCGTTCTAAACCGGCTGGGCGATCGCAGTTTTCTGCTCCGCTACCGATGCAAAGGCAGCTTCGAGCACATCGAGCGCCTCATCCATCTGTGCATCCGTGATGACCAGCGGCATCAGCAGCCGGATTACGTTTCCATATGTGCCTGCCGTGATCAGGACCAGCCCGTGCTCATAACAATATTGTGACACTAATCTGGTTTCCTCGTCGGCCGGCTCGCGCAAGCCGCGTGACCGGACAAGTTCCAGAGCCTGCATAGCGCCAAGTCCGCGAACTTCGCCGATCAGGTCCCAACGAGCTTGCCATCCCTCAGAGCGCTTGCGGAAGCGCTGACCAAGAATATTGGCGCGAGCGGAAAGATCCTGTTCCTCAATGGTGTCGAGAACGGCCAGGGCAGCCTCGCACGCAGCGGGATTGCCGCCGAAAGTGCCGCCTATGCCACCGTAGCCGGGAGCATCCATCACTTCAGCCCGGCCGGTCACTGCTGCCAGGGGCAATCCGCCACTCAAAGACTTGGCGGTTACGATCAGGTCGGGTTCCACTCCAAGGCGCTCACTGGCGAAGAGCGCGCCCGTCCGGGAGAAGCCGGTCTGCACTTCGTCAGCAATCAAAAGAATGCCGTACTTGCGGCAAATCTGCTTGAGAATTGGAAAGAACTCAGCTGGCGGCGTGATGAATCCGCCTTCGCCCATAATCGGCTCGGCTATCACAGCCGCCACTGATTCGGCGGCGACCACGCGCTTGAACGTATCCTCAATATGGCGTGCGCAGTGCAACTCGCATGACGGATAGCTTAAAGAATAGGAGCAGCGGTAGCAGTAGCCGAACGGAACGCGGTAGACATCGCCAGGGAAAGGCTCGAAGCCAGCTTTATAGGGATGAGTCTTGCTGGTCACGGACATTGCCATGTAGGTCCGGCCGTGGAATGCGTCTTCAAATGCCAGGATGGCGGGTCGGCGAGTGTAGCAGCGCGCGATCTTGATGGCGTTTTCGATCGCCTCCGCCCCGGAGTTTACGAACAGTGTTTTCTTGGGAAACTTGCCGGGAGTGAGCTGATTGAGGCGTTCGGCGAGCTTCACGTACCCCTCATAGGAGAGGACGTTGAAGCTGGTGTGCAGGAAGCGATCGAGCTGGCGGCGGATAGCCTCGATCACCTTGGGCGCGCGATGGCCCGTGTTCAGGCAACCGATACCCCCTGCGAAGTCAATCAGATGATTGCCGTCAACATCTTCGATGAGCGCCCCCTCGGCGCGGGAAATGAAGATTGGCGTCGCATGATAAAGGCCCCGCGGCGTGGCAACTTCGGCGCGCTGCATCAGCTGTTGCGAGCGCGGCCCGGGAATCGGTGTGCGCAGGTGGATGGATGGCATAGCGTCCTAATAAATCAGTTCTAAGTTCTTCCCTTCTCGCGTCCTCAGTTCAGTACCAGCCGATGGGTGCTTCGTTCAGGTTGATGTGTACCTGCTTGGTTTCGAGGTACTCTTCGATGCCCCAGGGCCCGAGCTCACGGCCGAATCCGGATTGCTTGTAGCCGCCCCAGGGGGCTTCCACGTAAGTCGGCTGCATGTGATTCACCCACACGATCCCCGCCCGCAACTGCTTCACAGCCCGAAAGGCTTTGAAGATGTCGCGTGTCCAAACCGCGGCCGCCAGGCCATAGGGTGAGTCGTTGGCGATCCTCACTGCATCTTTTTCGTCATCGAATGGGATCACGGCCGCAACTGGGCCGAAGATTTCCTCGCGCGCAATGCGAGCGGAATTATCGACGTCGTAAAAAATTGTCGGTTCGACGTAGAATCCTTTTTCGAAGGCCTCAGCGCGGCCTCCCCCGAAGGCGAGCTTGGCTTCTTTCTTGCCCAGATCCTGGTACTCGCGAACGCGTTCGTACTGTTCTTTGCTGACCAGCGGACCCATCTTTGTTTCGCGATCCAATGGCGGGCCAAGCTTAATCTTTCTGGCCTTCTCCGCCATGGCGTCAATAAACTTCTTATAAATCGGCTTCTGCACCAGGATTCGGCTGCCGGCAGAGCAGACTTCGCCCTGGTTGATAAAAACCCCGAACAGTGCGCCATCTATGGCGGATTCAAAATCGGCATCAGCAAAGAAGATGTTGGGAGATTTTCCGCCTAACTCAAGCGTGACACGCTTTACCGTGTCTGCTGCCTGCTTCACGATGATTTTCCCGACCGTTGCCGAACCGGTAAATGCAATCTTGTTCACGTCAGGGTGCTTGACGAGCGGAGCGCCGCAGCTCTCGCCAAAGCCGGTGATAATATTGACTACTCCGGGCGGAATACCTACGTCACTGAGCCAGTTCGCCATTTCGAGCGCGGTGAGCGGGGTCTGCTCGGCCGGTTTCAGGATGCAGGTGCATCCGGCAGCAAGCGCGGGCGCCAGCTTCCACGCGGCCATCAGCAGGGGATAGTTCCACGGAATAATCTGTCCGGCAACGCCGACCGGTTCTTTCAGAGAGAGGCTGAGGGCGTTGTCGGGAACGGGATTAACGTAACCCAGAATCTTGGTGGCCAGACCGCCGTAGTATTCGAAGCAGGTAGCCACGTCGGCGATGTCGAATTCGGCCTCGACAATCGGCTTGCCGCAATTGCGTGCTTCCAGTTCGGCGAGCATGGCGGCATTGGCGCGTATTTTCTCGGCCAGACGCAACAACACGCGCCCCCGCTCCTGGGCGGTGGTGCAGGACCATGGGCCTTGGTCAAAAGCGGCGCGGGCTGCGCCAACCGCGCGGTTCACGTCATCTGCATTGGCGTCGGGAACCTGCGCAATGATTTCTTCGGTGGCGGGATCGTAGACCGGGAAAGTCTTCCCGGACGCGCTCTCGACCCACTCGCCATTAACGTACAGCTGGTAAGCTTTGACTTCAGTTTGTACTCCAGCGGGCATAAGGACCTCCTGCGATTAAATGCCCTTGGTCACGACAGAGCTCTTCGCGAAATCTGTCGCGGGCGTTTTCAACCTGCTGTAACCGTAAAAGAAGAACACCGCCAGTGCGATGAAGCCTAGAGTGATGCCAAACATGCTGAACTCATATCTCCAAAGTGAGGTGATCTGCTTCGCCGGGAAGAAGGCGACGATGATGGCGAGCACAGTAGTAACCAGCCCGGCGGTGCCGGCGAACATGAGTGTGCTGCGCCCGTACCGGGCATTTTCAGTTGAGCCGCGTAACGCGAATTTCACCAGTGCGGCAAAAACGTACAGAAAGGGAATCAGCTGCAAAACCACGGCAGCGGAGAGCATCTTCTGGAACGCCTCCTGCACGCCCCCAGAAAGGGTGAAGTTAAGCACGATCAGCAGAAGGGAAACCAGGCCTTGCACGATAAGCGCGACATGGGGGGTTGCATATCGCGGATGCACCTTTCCCATCGCGCTCGGCATGTAGCAGTCCAGTCCCGCGACGAATGGAATCCGTGCCGAGCCGCCCATCCAGGCGGACCCGATGCCGGCGATAGATAAGCTGAGCATGACCGCGAAAGGACCGATGATCCACGCAACCCCGACGCGAGCTGCCATCTGGCTCACGCCCTGTACGATGCCCTGCAGCACGCTGATCTCATTCTTTGAAATCGCAACCAACAGAGTAAGGGTTGCGCCGATATATAGCGCCCCGGAGAGAACACCACCCCAGGCCACCGAGACGGGTAGGTCTTTCTGTGGATCACGGATTTCATCGCCCATCACCGATGCGAGTTCGAGCCCTACCAGCCCAAAGCAGATAACGCCGAAAGAGTTCAGGACAAATTTCGGGTCGCTGGGGATGCGGAATTCCGACCATGTCACAGGCGTTCCGAAGCGCGACCAGACGGTGATTCCCAGCAGGATCAGCACCGCGGCGGCGACGAACGTCCCGATCCCCCCGATATTGTTCATCCACTTCCCCACCCCCAGGCCGACGATGTTAAGCACGGTAAGGAATGCCAGCAGTGCGATAGAAGCGAACATCGCAAAGTTTTTGCTGTCGGCCAGGGCGGCATGGTTTGGACCGAGCGCAAATACCGAGACTCCGACGAAGTAAAGCATGACCGTCGGCACGTACAGCATGTTGTTGGTCCAGTAGCACCAGCCGGAGAGGAAGCCGTGAAAGTCGCCGAACACTTCTTTTGCCCACAGATAAACACCGCCCTCTCCCGGATAGCGGTGCGCCAGTTCGATGACCGCGATACCTTGAGGCCAAAAGAACAGGACCAGGGCGATCAGCCAAAGCCAGACTGTGACCCCGCCGTTGGCCGCGATGGAAGGAACTACATTCAGATTGAAGACTGCAACCACAAAAAGTAGAACCAGATCGAAGCGTCCGAGGACACGCTTGAGGTGAGGCGAGTTGGAGCTGGTGGACACGGATTCGTAAAGCAGATTCCCTGGGGCAGAAGCCCACGCGGAATGACATACCGATGACATACCGATGAGCCGGGCATGAGTGCCCGGCCCACGCGAGCAAACAACTTAGTGCGCTGCGACTGCGCCCATGCGCTCCTGCTGTGCCACAGCCAGCGATCCGGCAATGTCTTCGAACGCGCTCAGGTGCAGTTTGATATCGGCCTCGGTGTGTTGAACAGAGATGGTCCACTGCTCATCCCACCAGTACGGCTGCGGCATAACTCCACGGTTCACCATGCCAAACCAGTAGTGCCGCCACAAGTCGATATCGATCGCTTCCCAGTCGCGATAATTGCGGATTTCTTTCGCGTAGAACATGAGTGCGCCATTTGCGCCGGCGACCGCGATATAGCCCTGAATCCCAGCCTTGGCCAGCGTCTTGCGATAGCCATCCACCAGCTGCTTACTCAATTTTTCTACGTGCGCATAATTGTCGCGTGTGAGCACCTCGCGGAAAGTTGCCAGGCCGGCGGCCATTGACACCGGATTGGTGTTGTAGGTTCCGCCGTGGAAGACCTTGTGCTGGGAGATAAGATCCATCACGGATTTGTGAGTGCCGAACGCGGCCAGCGGCAGTCCTCCGCCAATCGATTTTGCCAGGCAGATGAAATCGGGAGTGACGCCGAAATATTCTGATGCGCCACCATAGCCGAGTTTAGCGCCGGTTTTGACTTCATCGAAAATCAGCAGCGCGCCTTCCCGGGTGGCGATCTCACGCAGACCTTTCAGGAAACCCGGCTGCGGCAGGCACAGGCCGACATTCATCATGATCGGCTCAAGAATGATGCCGGCGATCTGTCCCGCATTCTCCTTGAAGCGGCGCTCTACGCTTCCCAGATCGTTGAAAGTCGCAACCACTACGTTGGACAGCGAGGCTTTAGGAACACCCAGTCCCCCGGAAACCGAAGTGGGAGCATTAATGTCGCCATAGTCGGGCGCGTGCGGCTTCACGCTGACCAGCGCAGTGTCGTGCAGTCCGTGATATCCGCCTTCGAACTTCAGAATTTTGTCGCGCCCGGTTGCGGCTCGTGCCAGGCGGCAGGCGTGCATGGTGGCTTCGGTGCCGCTGTTTCCAAAGCGGCACATCTCGACCGGGAACCGGTTGCAGATTTCTTCCGCCAGCTCCCATTCCATGTCATGCGGCATGCCGAACATGGTCCCGGTGCTCAGGCGTTTCTCGACCGCCTTCATTACTGCGGGATGGCAGTGCCCGGCCATAAGCGCGCCGAAGCAAAGATTATGGTCAACGTATTCGTTGCCGTCGAGGTCGCGGAAACGCCCGCCCTGACCGTCTTTGACGAAAATCGGATAGGGATCATAAGCGCGATAGTTGCTTGCCACGCCGAGCGGGATTCGCTTCAGGTTCTTCTTATGTGCTTCGGCGGACTTGGGTGTGCGGCGCTCGAATGTGTCGAGCTCCTTCTGCAGTGCGGGATACATCGGAATCTCCGAAGATGCTCAAGCCGCACGTCTGATGCGAGCGGCCATTAGAATGCCCGGGCGGAGGACCGCCCGGGGAAAAAACTCAGAAGAAGAATTTTAAAGCAAACTGCATCAAACGTGGGTCGCGAACCTGAGTGACCTGTCCGAACTGTGACCCATCGGACGTATTGCCGTCCGGGGTAAAGAACTGAGTATGGTTGAAGATGTTGAAGAACTCGGCCCGGAAATCGATCCGTCTGCTCTCTGAAAGCGCGATGGTTTTCAGAATCGCAAAATCCGTGTTGCTGATGTGAGGGCCGCAGCAGATCGTACGTTTCGCGTTCCCAAGCGTTCCCAACAGTGATGGATCAAAGCAACCGAACTGCGCCCCGGCGCTGCATGGTGGGGCCGTGTCATCCGTACCATTCTCGGTGAAACTATTGGGATCGAAGAAGTAATTTCCGTTGTTTTGTGGCTTCATCGTATGCAGTGGCGCCAGTTGCCTGGGTTCGCCCGGCAGTTCGAAATCGAAGCTGTACATCAGCTCGTTATCCGCCAGTGACTGGATCCGGATGGGGAATCCAGTTTGAAAAGTTGTAATTCCCGACAGTGCCCAGCCGTTGAGCAACTTGCCGGTGAAGCCGGTGTACTTCCGCACCGGCAGTTCCCAGTAGTAGCTCACGACAATGCGGTGCCGCGCGTCGAAGGCGGAGAGCGATCGGCTGATCCGAGGATCGATTGGGTTCAGAATGCCCTCGAAGCTCGATGCCTCATCGAATGACTTGCTGAAGGTGTACGCTGCGGTGAACAGCAGGCCATGGCCGAAACGTTTGTCCAGCGATGCCTGTAACGAGTTGTAGGACGAATTGGCGATCGTATCTTGCGCAAAGATGCTGCTGAACACCGGGATTCCATCGGCAGGGCAGCCATTGCCGGTAAAGGGATCGCACTGTGGCGAGGAATAGCGCCGTAAGCCGACAAGCGTTATGTCGTTCGGAAGGGTAGTATTGGCCGGAATCACAGAGGGCCCGTTGGGTCCGTACGGAAGGTGAAAGCCGTTTGGCCCGGTTACCGTTCCAGCCGGAATTGTGAATGCACTGTCCGCGAAATAGGGGCCGCAGTTCCCGTCTCCCAACATGGCATTGATGTCGAGGCAGGTTTGCGGGTTTCCGAAGTTGACGTCATGGGTCGCTAACAGACGATGACCTTGCGAGCCGACGTATCCAACCTCCAGTTTCATATCGTTGGTCAGCTGGCGCTGAATAGTGAGGTTGTATTGCGCCGAATACTGGGTGCGCATATTCGGCTGGAACTGTCCGAACAGCGTATTAGGACGGAACATAGCCCAGTCCAGTGGCTGTCCGCGCGCCGGATTCAGGATGCCGTTTTGTCCGTGCAACTCAGGCAGGCCGAACGGGTTCGGGTAAAAGAATTCACCGCTCTGATCTAGAAAGGGTTCGTTGAACAAAGTATTGAATGGGAAGCTGCTGCCCCCGAACGGCGGCTCAGCGCTGAACTGTTCGAGTACCAGTTGCTCAATCGGGTTATAGAACAATCCCCAACCAGCGCGGATACTTGTCTTACCCGAGGTTCCGGGACTCCAGGCTATTCCAATTCGAGGCGCGAAAGCATTGTAGTATGTCTGCGTCAGGCCAGTGGGTACGCCGGCATCCCCAGGCAACACCAAGCCGGTTGGGAACACCGCCGCTGCAGGGCCAGTCGGGCTGCAATCGGTGCTGCCGTAGGCCGCAACTAAGTCGGCGTCGACCGTGGGATCGAGTTGACAAGGATAAATCTTCGTCTGTTGTCCCGGCCGGAAAGTTTGAACGTGGTGACCAATGTCGGCGATTGGAGTATTGAGCTCCCAGCGCAAGCCGTAGTTAAGCGTTAAGTTCGGCTTGATCTTCCAACTGTCTTGCGCAAATAGATAAAACCCGGTGCTGCGAACATCCTCTCTGTTGGCTGCACCTTGCCCGTACCCGCCGGGAAGCCCGAGCATGTAATCAGATAACGCGGTATCTCCCAGAGTGCTGTTGGTCGAAGTTTGATCAACAAAAAATTCGCCGTTGACGTCAAAGAAAAGTGTCTGGTCAAAACGCTGGCGGCGAACATCAGCCCCAAACTTCAGAGAGTGATTTCCCACGATTTTGCTGAGACTGTCCGACCATTGGAATGAATTTCCAACCTGTGGTAATTCGCCTTCACCATTATTCCCGATGGTGAATCCGCCATTCACCTGAATAAAGGGTAGGCCCTCATGCTGTGGGCCGAGGTTGGGATGAATACCTAGAGTGTTCTGCGGTGTTCCATCTGAGAAGCAGGGAATGGGATTGCCGCCGGTTCCGTCAATCAGCCACTGCGGAGCGGGCGGGCAGGAATTCTGTACGGTAGTTGTGAACACAGGATGCTGAAAAGTCCGCTGTGCCTCGCGATTGTAGTTGAAGCGGAATTCGTTGATCGTGGTGTTATTGATTGTCCACGAATGACTAATGTTGTACTGCTGAAAGCGCTCATCGGTGATGGATCCGAACCCGGGAATATTGGCGCCCGCAGCCTGGAACTGCGCGAATGGCGAAACCACGTGGTGATCGTCGAAATAGTAATAGACGCTGAGGTTCTGGTTGTTGGTCAAGCGATGATCCAGCTTCAAAGTGAACTGGTCGGCGCGTTCCGGTTGCACCGGTGTAGTCACAAGTGCGCTGTTATTGTTGGCTGGGGTTGGGATGTACTGGAGAAGGTCTAAATCGGCAAAGGGCTGAGTGGCACTGGGACGTTCCGCTGTAGTAGGTACAAAGGTCAACGGTGACCGAATCCCCTGGCGAATGCGGCGTCCTTCATATGAGGTGAAGAAGAATGTGCGGTCTTTTACTATCGGACCACCGAACGTGCCGCCGAACTGGTTCTGATTGAATTGTGGCTTGTCGCAAGGAACGCCTTCTACAGCGCTAAGACAATAAGGTTCGGCATTTAGCTTGGTGTTGCGGAAGAATTCATACACATTTCCGTGAAAAGCATTGGTACCGGATTTCGTGACAACGTTAACAACCGAGCCGGAATTGCGCCCGTACTCGGCGTCAAAGGTATTAGTCAGCACCCGGAATTCCTCGATGCTATCGGGCGAGGGCTGCACGGTCGGCAGGTTTACGAACTGATCATTGGCATCCCCGCCGTTCACGCTGAAGTTGTTGGAGCGTCCACGGCCACCGTTCACTGATACCGCGCCTGCTCTGTCACTGCCGTAAACCACCGAGTTGCTTGATCCGACGGTGGACATCACTCCCGGCTGCAGCTGCAAAAACTGATAGGTATCACGGGCATTAAGCGGAAGCTGGGTAACCGTCCGATCATTGACCACTGCGCCCAGCTGGGTGCTGGTCGTATCCACCAGCGGCGCCTCAGCCGTAACATCAACCACTTCGCTGGCACCGCCGATCTGCATCGTCATATTCAGCGTGATCACCTGATTTATGTCGAGCTGCACGGCACGCCTGATGTTCTTCTTGAAGCCCTTCTGGTCGAATTCCGCCCGGTAAGTGCCGACAGCGACCTCGGGAAACACATAATCACCATTTTCGTTGGTGACCGTTTCGCGGGTTACCCCAGTCGCTTCGTTCACGATCATTATTTTCACGCCCGAGAGCACCGCGCCGCTGGGATCAGCTACCCGGCCAAGGATGCGGCCTCCAGTGCTTTGCGCGGCTGCGGACAGGCTGAACACAAACACCAAAGACGAGACGGTGAACAGACACGCCAACGCGCGGCGCACCTTTGAGGGGAGCATGAGGGACCTCCGGATTTGGCTAGAGCTGCTGTTGATTTCGATCAAAATGACAGCTTGCGCGCAAAACGAACCTTGCTATAATCGCGCAAGGTTAGAGAAGCCCCATCCTAACTGTCAAGCGAAAAAAGAGATATATCTCTCAGTCATATCGCGGGAGCGCATCCAGGTAGATGAAATCCGCCCAGCCCAAACCCTACTTGAAAATCGGAGATGTGGCCCGTCTGGTAGGTGTTTCGCCCTCGGTGATCCGTTCCTGGGAGAGTCTGGGGCTGGCGCGCCCGCAGCGTACCGCCAGCAAGTACCGCCTGTATACCGCGGAAGATGTGAATGTGCTGAAGCGGGCCCGCTTTCTGCGCAAAGTCAAGGGCGTGAATGCGCCGGCCATCGTGCAGATGCTGCGCCGCGACGGGTTGGTCAAGCGGAACCACGATAATTCCACTCAAGCTCTGGGAACGCGCCTGCGGCAGCTTCGCACCCGAAAAAGTCTTTCTCTGGCAGAAGTGGCGCGCGCGGTGGGGGTTTCCGTAGGCTTCCTCAGTGCCGTGGAGCGCTCGCAAATGAGCGCGTCTGTCGGCACCTTGCGCAAACTCGCGCGCTTCTACAAAACCAAGATTCTTGATTTTTTTGACCCGTCAGAGTCCAATACCCGACTGGTCCGGCCGGAGCGCCGCAAGGTCCTCGAGGCCGGACCTGGTGTCCGCATGGAGCTGCTGGCCTGGGGCAATACGGTCATGGAGCCGCACCTGTTCCGCATAGCTCCTGAGGCCGGCAGCGGTGAGTCTTACACCCATGAGGGAGAGGAATTCCTTTACGTTCTGCGCGGCGCATTGAAGATCTCACTGGATGATGAAGAGTATGTGCTGAAACGGGGTGACAGCTTTTACTTTGAGAGCGCAACCCCACATCGCTGGCGCAATCCGGGGTGCAGCGAAACCTGGGTGCTCTGGGTGAATACTCCGCCGACCTTCTAGGCGGAACTTCTGGAGGCATCATTATGCTCAACAAACGCGTGTTTGTGATGGCAGTTCTCGCCTGCGCCGTTTTTGCGGGAGCTCAGACTTCGAAACCGCAGCCTGCAGATACCATCATTCGCAATGCCCGTATTTACACCGTGAACCAGAAGCAACCCTGGGCTGAGGCGATCGCCATCAGTGGCGAAAAGATCATTGCGGTTGGCTCGGCCGACCAGGTCGCTGTGCATCAAGGCGCAAAAACAAAAATCATTGACGCCGGCGGCCGCTTGATGCTGCCCGGCTTTGAGGATTGCCACATTCACTTCATGGAAGGTTCTCTCGGACTCACCCATGTGGACTTGAATGGTTCGAAAACGGTGGCGGAGATTCAGAGGCGCGTAAAAGCCTACGCGGATTCGCATCCCCAGGAACCCTGGATCACCGGCATGGGTTGGACGTATCCGACTTTTGGCGCTGCTGCAGTTCCGGATAAGAAAATTATTGATGCTGTAGTTCCTGACCGTCCCGTCTTTCTGGTCGCATTTGATGGCCACAGTTCCTGGGCCAACAGCAAAGCGCTGCAAATGGCGGGGATCACCAGGGAAACCGCCGATCCGCCCAATGGAAAGATACTGCGTGATGCTCAAGGCGACGCCATCGGTGCACTGCAGGAATCAGCAGGTGATCTGGTCTCTAGTAAAATGCCGAAGCCTACCGCCGAACAAAGGCTCGCCGCTCTCCGCCTGGGTATTCACGAGGCCAACAAAGTCGGCCTCACGCGAGTTCACAGCGCGGGCGGAGATTTTGAGTGGCTCCATTTATATGATCAGCTCCGGCAGAACAACCAGCTTACGCTGCGTTTCTATGTAGCGTATTTCCTCGATCCTCCGGAGTTGACTACAGACGCCATCGAGAAGATCGAGCAGGCGAGGAAGAAATACAAAGATGACTGGATCTCCGGCGGAGTCGTGAAAACCATGCTCGACGGCGTCGTCGAAGCACACACTGCGGCGATGTTTCAACCTTACAGCGATGATCCCAGCCAGACGGGAAAGCTCTTCTGGGACCCTGAAAAATATGGAAAGGCCATCACCGAACTCGATCGGCGGGGGCTGCAGATTTTCACTCACGCCATCGGAGACAAAGCTGTCCGTACCGCACTCGATGCTTACCAGCAGGCCGCAACCACTAATCACACCAGCGATGCCCGGCCGCGAATTGAACACATCGAAACCATTTCCGCTCAGGATATTCCGCGCTTTGGCAAACTTGGCGTGATCGCGAGTTTTCAGCCGCTTCACGCCTATCCAGACGAAGACACGTTAGACATCTGGGCGCGGAATGTCGGCCCTGAACGTGCCACGCGCGCCTGGGTCTGGCACAGTATCGAGGCGAGCGGCGGCAAGCTGGCATTCGGTAGCGACTGGCCGGTAGTCACGCTGAATCCGTGGAAAGGCGTACAGAATGCGCTTACCCGCAAGACTGAGGAAGGCACTCCCGCTACAGGCTTCGTCCCGCAGGAGCGCGTCAGCCTGGAGGACACGATAAGAGCGTACACACTGGGCGCGGCTTATGCGGGCAGGCGCGACCAGTTCGAAGGTTCTCTTGAGCCCGGCAAACTGGCTGACCTTATCATTGTCTCGCAAGATCTTTTCAAAATTCCGGGCGACCAGACCGGCAAGACAGAAGTGTTGCTGACCATGGTGGGTGGCAAGGCGGTTTATCAGTCGCCTCAGTGGCCGGCTTCGGCGGGAGAAACCAAGTGAAAGGCTGCCGGCTTCTCGGGCTGGTTTGCTTGGCTATTCTGTCATCTTCCTGCAGCAAGCGGCAGCCGACCCTCAATCTGCTTGTCTGGGAGGGCTACGCCGATCCTTCCTTCGTGCACCCGTTTAGAGAAGCGAATCATTGCAAAGTTTCTGCGTCCTACTCCCCTTAGTCAAGGTGAATGGACAGCTATTTGGAGCTCCTTTTATGTGGGGCCCTGATCCCATCATCTATGACGCTGACGCTTTTTCTAAGCCGCCCGACAGCTGGACTGTTTTCTGGGACCCGAAAATGCGCGGAAAAGTTTCGCTGTGGGATGACCTTTCCAGTGTTTACATGGCTGCGCAGGTGCTTGGCTACGATAATCCCGATCCCGCCCACCTCTATGATCTCAGTGACTCTGAACTTGAGGCGGTTAAGAAAAAGTTGATCGAGCTGAAGCCGAATATCAGAAAAATGTGGTCGACCGGCGGCGAACTCACCAACTTGTTTCAAAACCACGAGGTCATCATTGCCATGGGCTGGCCACTCATGACCAACCAGCTGCGCAAGGCCAATTTTCCGGTGGGCGAGACCATCCCCAAAGAAAATACTACCGGCTGGATTGATCATCTGATGATTACTGCGGGAAGCGAGAATAAAGAGCTGGCCACGAAGTTCCTGGAATATATGGTGCAGGCCAAAACTCAAAAGCTGGTCACCGACGTTACCGGATACACCCCGGCCAACCCGCGGGCAGCGCAATTCATGTCCCCGGACGAAATCAGGAACCTGCACCTGGACGACGTCGACAATTACCAGAAGCGAATTTATTTCTGGCAGAACGTTCCGCGCCGTGCAAAGTACAACGAGATATGGAATGAAGTGAAAGCGTCACAGTAAGCATGGCGCCTGCTGACCAGCAGCCTCAACCTTCTGCAACAACGCCGCTGCTTTCTATCCGCAATATTGCCAAGTCGTTCGGTAAGACCAGCGTATTACGGGATATTTCACTCGACGTAGCGGCGGGCGAGTTTCTCACGATCCTGGGAGAAAGCGGCTCGGGCAAAACTACGCTTCTGCGCATCATTGCCGGTTTTGAAAGCGCTGATTTCGGAGAGGTTTGGATGGCGGGCGAGCGGCTCGACACAATGCCGCCCTACAAACGCCGCGTCAACACTGTCTTCCAGCACTATGCGCTCTTTCCCCATCTCACCGTTTTTGAGAACGTCGCGTACGGGCTGCAGATCGCCGGACGCGCCAAATCTGAGATCGAACAGCGCGTAACCGAGGCTTTGGCTAGAGTGAAAATGTCCTCCTTCGCGGCCGCCAGACCCGCCAACATAAGCGGCGGACAGCAACAGCGGGTGGCGCTGGCACGCGCGCTGATCAATCAGCCGAAGCTCCTCTTGCTGGACGAGCCGCTTTCAGCGCTGGATGCCAACCTGCGCCGCCAGATGCAAATTGAACTTAAATCAATGCAGCGGGAGGTCGGGATCTCTTTCGTTTTCGTCACCCATGACCAGGACGAAGCCATGGTCATGTCCGATCGCATTGCGCTGCTGCGAATGGGACAACTTGAGCAGGTCGCCACGCCGCGAGAGATTTACCGCTACCCCGCGACTGCCTACGCCGCGCAGTTTATCGGTCACACCAACTTGTTGCGCGCCGAAGTAAAAAGTGGCTTGGCGCGCAGCCATTCGCTCTCCTGGTCAACCAGCTTGCCCGATGGCCCGGCGCTATTTTCTTTGCGTCCAGAGGATATTCGCCCTGCTTCCGGCGCGGCAAGCGCAGTGTCGTTTCGTGGCCGTGTAAAGCAGCGGGTATTCCACGGCGCGACGGAACTCCTGCAGGTTGAAAGCGGCGACCTGCTGCTGACCATCAGAATCGCCGGTAAAGAGCAGACGGCAGGCGAGCTTCAACTCGAGTTCTTCACCCAGGATGCTGTACTGGTTCGCGAATCAGCAGTACGAACCTGAGCTATGTTTTCGCGCACTTATCGCGCTGTAATTACTCTGCCTCCGGTTACCTGGGTGGCAATGTTCCTGCTCGTGCCCTACATTCTGATGTTTTGTTACAGCTTCTGGTCAGTTTCTTCTCTGCAGGTAATTGTTCATTCCTGCTCGCTGGCGAACTATCGCGAACTCCTTTCCAAAAGCGTTTATCTCCAAACCTTGTTTCGTTCCATGTGGATCGCAGCGCGCGTCACCTTGTTCTCGCTGCTCCTGGGCTACCCGCTCGCGTACTACGTTTCGTTCCAGTCAGGGAAAAGAAAAGATCTGCTCTATCAATTAGTGATCATTCCTCTGTGGGTGAGTTATCTGGTGCGAGCCTATGCATGGAAGACCGTTCTCGGCAGCGACGGCGTCCTTAATACCTTGCTGCAATACATCCACGTCAGTCAGCACCCACTCGGGTTTCTGCTCTACAGCCCCTTTGCGGTTGTCCTTACCCTCACCCACATCTACACGCCTTTCACGTTTCTGCCCATCTATGCGTCGCTTGAACGCATTCCTCGCAATCTGATCGAGGCCTCGCACGATCTCGGCGCTTCCTCCTGGCAGACGTTTCGTACTGTAATCCTGCCTTTGTCTGTTCCCGGCGTACTTGCCGGAGCAACCTTCGCTTTCGTTCTCAGCCTGGGAGATTTTCTGGCGCCGCTCTTGCTGGGTGGACCGAGCGGAATCATGATCTCGAACATCGTGGTCAGCCTGTTCGGCGCGGCTTATAACTGGCCTCTGGGTGCCGCCATTTCATTCTGTATGCTCGCCATTGTGGTCGGACTTCTGTTTTTCTCAGAGCGCCTGGAAAAAAAATGGAGCTTCAGGTGAAACAGTCGCGTCCGCTCGCCTGGTATGCGGCCCTTGTTTTTGCGTTCTTGTATCTGCCCATCATTATCCTGATCGTTTATTCGTTCAACGGCCAGGGCGTGGGTGGATTTCCCCCGCGCGATCTAACCCTGAAGTGGTATCGCCTTCTGTTTTCCGATGGCGCAATCTGGGACTCTGTCTGGAACAGCCTGTTGGTTGCGGCAGCTGCTGTGGCCATTGCGCTTCTGTTCGGTATTCCCGCGGCACTTGCACTTGATCGCGCGGAATTTCCCGGCAAGACTCTGTTCCGACGCATTGTGCTGCTCCCGCTTATTCTTCCCGGAATTATCACCGGGCTTTCGTTGCTCATGCTGTTCCGCGAGGCGGGCGTGAAACTCAGCCTCATCACTATCATCCTTGGCCATGGCACGGCTCTCATCTCGGTGGCGACAACCGAAATCTTCGCCGGCCTGCAGAAGTTCGAACGTGCCCAGGAAGAAGCTTCGCTCGATCTTGGCGCCAACTACTGGCAAACCTTCCGGCGCGTAACCCTTCCTAACCTGCGGCTTTCGATTATCGGAGCCGCGCTGCTCATCTTTACCCTCTCCATGGATGAGATCGCCGTCAGCTTCTTCTTGATCGGTCGCGCTAACACCTTACCGCTCGAAATCTGGGGACGCCTGCGCCGCGGTATCACTCCCGAGATCAATGCGATCTCCACCATCATATTTGCCTTTTCTTTGTGCGCGATCGTGGCTTGGTACCGGCTGAGAATGCGATCAGAGTCCGGCCAGGAAATAACCGATGAATTGCTGCGGTCTACGAAACTCTGATACCCAGTCGTAGTAAATTGGTATCAGAGACATATTTGTGCTCATCCGAAACATTGCCATCATCGCCCACGTAGACCACGGCAAGACCACGCTGGTTGACGCCATGCTCCGTCAGAGCGGCACTTTTCGCGCCAATGAAAGTGTCATCGAGCGTGTCATGGATTCCAACGAACTCGAACGTGAACGTGGAATCACCATCCTGGCCAAAAATACCGCTGTGTTCTACCACGGTCTGAAGATCAACATTGTGGATACGCCCGGCCACAGCGACTTCGGCGGCGAAGTCGAGCGCGCTCTCAAGATGGTAGATGGGGTCATGCTGTTGGTGGATGCCAGCGAAGGCCCGTTGCCCCAGACCCGCTACGTGCTCGGCAAAGCGCTGGAAGCGAACCTGCCTCCCATCCTGGTCATCAACAAGATCGATCGAGCCGACGCCCGTCCGCAGGAAGTGCTGAACGAAGTTTACGACCTGTTCATTGATCTCGACGCGAAAGAAGAGCAGCTCGATTTTCCAGTTCTCTACACCAATGCCAAGGCCGGCACGGCGTCATCTGACCCAGGCAAAGGCGAAGACCTTCAGCCCCTTTTTGAGGCCATCGTGAATACGATTCCGCCACCGGCCGGCGATGCGGCCAGCACTCTTCAGATACTGGTAGCGAATCTCGATTACAGCGACTATCTTGGCCGTCTGGCCATAGCTCGGGTGTTTAACGGAACACTCCGCACCGGCGAAGACGTTGCCATTGCCAAACTTGACGGCACCCTCCAGAAAACCAGAATCACCAAGCTGTTCTCCTTCTCCGGCCTGAAGCGTACCGACAGCACGGAAACTATACTGGGCGACATCGTTTCCATCGCAGGCGTCGAAGGGATCACCATTGGCGAAACCATCACCAGCGCGGAGACTCCTGCGCCGCTTCCACCCATCACCATCGATGAACCTACCATCGCCATGCAGTTCACGGTGAACACGTCGCCGTTTGCGGGCAGGGAAGGCGACTACGTCACTTCGCGCAACCTCCGCGAGCGCCTGGAAAAAGAGCTGCTCACTAATGTTTCACTGCGAATGGAAGAGACCGGCAGCACCGACTCCTTTAAAGTCATGGGCCGTGGGGAGCTTCAGCTTTCCATCCTTATAGAGATGATGCGCCGCGAAGGCTATGAGCTGATGGTTGGTAAGCCGGAGATCGTTACCCGGCGCGTCGATGCCAAGCTGATGGAGCCGGTCAAACAACACACCGTCAGCCGGTTATACCGAGTGGCAGGGCGAGATTCCTCATCGTCTGACCGGCGCGCTGGTCGCCGACCGGGGCGGAGTATCTACCGCGTATTCTTTGTGGAACTTGCAGGAGCGTGGCGAGCTGTTCATCGGCCCGGGGGTCGATGTCTATGAAGGCATGGTCATCGGCGAAAACGCGAAAGACAATGATCTTGATGTCAATGTCGTCCGCGAGAAAAAGCTGACCAACATGCGCGCTTCCACCGCCGACGAGGCTATTCGGCTCATCCCCTTCCGGCAGCTCAATCTGGAGCAGGCCATCGAATTCATCGCCGACGACGAATTCGTGGAAGTCACTCCCAAGTCGCTTCGCCTCCGGAAGAAAGTCCTGCAGTCTAATAAGCGAAAGAAAAGCGCGATGGCAGTGATGGAAGAGGGTTGATCGATGAGCAGCAAAAGGCTTGGTCATTTGGAGCATGCCCGCCTGCAGCGCAACCACATCGATTTGCGCCAGCTGAAGATGTTTTTAATCCCTTGTAGCTGTGGCACAACCTTTGCGGTTGCTCCCGGCTTCGATCACAAGGGCACCGGGTGGAGTCGTTATCTGAAGTGCCCAGGTTGCGGTAAGCGCCACGACCCGAAAAACCGCCTGCTGAGCATCGGCTATCAGCGCGAGGGCTATTGGAGAGTCGACAACTGCTAGCCATCCAACTGACCCGAGCCCACCTCCCAAAAACTGGACGATTTGCAACTCCCTGCTATACTTCTCCCCGCATTTGACTGTTCGCCAACTCCGGCCTTCAGAACGGCTTAAAAGGCCAGTTTCAATTCGCCGAAGTGAGCCACACTCAGATAGCTCATTGCGAGGCTACTCCGTTGAAAAACATCTTTGTTGGCAACCTGAGTTTCAATACTGGGGAAGATGAGTTACGCCAGTTGTTTGAAGCCTATGGACAGGTGGACCGCGTCAGCATCATGACCGACCGCGAGACTGGCCGATCGCGCGGCTTCGGATTTGTTGAGATGGCCAACGAAGAAGAGGGAGAAAAAGCCATCGCCGCATTGAATGGGCAGCAGGTGGGCGGTCGAAAGTTGAATGTGAATGAAGCCCGTCCCAAGAGCGATCGTCCGTCAGGCGGCGGCGGCCGGGATCGCGGAGGCTCCGGCGGCGGAAGGGGCCGGGACCGCTGGTAGCGTAACAGGTCTGCCGCAGCGGGAAGGGCACGACTTCAGTCGTGCTGCCCGACGCCACAATTTGAGGGGCTTTACCCCGCCAATCATTACAGCCTGTTTGCTTTCGGACTATTCGGGTCTGAATAGTCGTAAAACCCTTTCCCCGACTTCCGCCCATACCATCCCGCCATGACCAGCCGTTTCAACAGCGGCGGCGACGCGAATCGCTGCTCTTTGAACTCGTCATACATCACGTGCGTGATGTAGTAAGTCGTATCCAGCCCGACAAAATCAAGCAATGTGAATGGTCGCATGGGATACCCGCAACCCAGCTTCATGGCATTATCGATATCTTCAATCGAGCCTACGCCCTCTTCATAAGCACGAATGGCATCCAGCAGGTATGGCACCAGCAGGCGGTTCACAATGAACCCCGTCTTATCGCTGGTGCGCACCGGAACTTTACCCAGCTTCCTGGAAAACTCATAGGCCGTTTCGTAAACATTGTCCGCTGTTGCGATCGTACGCACCACTTCCACCAGCTTCATTAATGGCACAGGATTAAAGAAGTGCAGGCCAATGAACCGCTCCGGCCGCCTGGTCGCGGTCATTAGCTCGGTGATGGAAATCGAAGAGGTATTAGACGCGAAAATAGCGTCCTTTTTTATAATGGCGTCCAGCGTGCCATACATCTTCTTCTTCTCTTGTAAGTTCTCAATTACCGCTTCAATAACGATGTCGCAATCGGCAAGCTCTTCCTGTTTGGTGCTGCCTTTCAGCCGCCCACGCACCGCCTCCGGCGATTCCTTCAGCGTGCCCTTCTCCGCCAGCTTCGCCAGAGACTTCTCAATTCCTGCGAATCCTTTATCGAGATACTTCTGCTCGACTTCGAGCACCGTTACATCAAATCCCGCCGTGCCCGCGACTTGGGCTATACCTGAGCCCATCAGCCCGCAACCGAGAACACCGACTTTCTTGATTTCCATACTCTCTACCTTGGCTTTGTTTGGATTATTGTCATCCCCTCGCTTCGCTCGGGACGACAACTCGAAAATGACGGCTAGTTCAAGCTCTCCACCACCATCGCTATTCCTTGTCCACCACCAATGCAGGCTGTCGCCAGCCCATACTTCTTCTTCCGTCGCCGCAACTCGTAAAGCAGCGTGATTACCAGCCGCGTTCCGGTCGCACCCAGCGGATGTCCCAGGGCGATCGCGCCGCCATTCACATTCACCTTCTCGCGATCCAGGCCGAGTTCCTTTTCTACTGCCAGGTACTGCGCCGCGAACGCCTCGTTCACTTCGATCAGATCGATGTAATCAAGCGTCAGGCCGGCTTTTTGCAACGCAAGCTTCGATGCCGGCACCGGACCTCGTCCCATCAGCTTCGGTTCAACCCCCGCGATTCCCCAGCTGACGATCCTTCCCAGCGGCCTCATCCCCCGCTTCCCGACTTCATCCAGCGACATCACCACCACTGCCGCCGCTCCATCCACAATTCCGCTTGCGTTCCCAGCGGTGACCGTCCCGTTTTTCCCGAACGCCGGCTTAAGTTTCGCCAATCCTTCCATGGTCGTCTGCGGACGCCGATGGTCATCCTCATTCAGGCTCTCCCCAGTGGTGTCACCCTTCGGATTCTTCAGATGCACCGGCACCAGCTCTTCCTGCAACCGGCCTTCTTTATATGCTGCATCCGCTTTCTGCTGAGAGCGCAACGCGAATTCATCCTGCATCTCACGTGTGATGCCGTGCTGTGATCCATATAACTCGGCGGTATTCGCCATGTACGAACCACAATAAGAATCGAGCAAGGCGACCATCAACGAATCTTCGAGTTTGCCTCCGGGAGCCAGTGTGAAGCCATCGCGTCCGCGAATGCAGAAGGGCGCCTGCGACATTGCTTCCATGCCGCCCGCCAGCACCGCCGAAGCCTCCCCCAGCTGGACCATCTGGGCGGCGTTCACGATTGCCTGCATGCCGCTTCCGCACAGCCGGTTCACCGTCAATGCCGGAGTTTCAATTGGCAACCCTGCTCGCAAGCCGGCATGGCGCGCGCCATACAATGCATCGCCTGAGGTCTGTTGTGCGTTGCCGAACACCACGTGGTCAAACTCGTCCGGCTGCACGCCCGACCGTTCTATCGCGCACTTGCCGGCGATCGCTCCGAGTTCCTGGGCAGTGAAGTCTTTCAGCTTGCCGCAATAACGTCCGAAAGGCGTGCGCGCGCCGCTGACAATTGCAATGTCACCTGGTTTCAACATAAGTGGTTACCATTTAGAGAATAACCTGTGGAAGGCTTCTGTGTCAGGATGGAGCCGGGCGTCTCGCCCGCACAAGATGATGAGCTGCTCTGGTGAGGTCTCGCCGGGCTGGAAACTGATCAGGCCACCGCTGCGCTGGCGAATTGCGCAGCCACCGGCACAAATTTACCGGGTCCCTGCGCCAATGCCATATCCAGCGCCAGTTCTGCCCGATTGATTACTTCCGTGACAACATCCGCAGAATCGAATTGTTGCCGCACCACAGCTTCGGCAATCCCGGCCGAGAACACAAAAGCTTCTCCATCACCAATGGTTAGCTCCGCACAAACTTTGCGCAGCTTTTCTAATGCAAGCCCTGCTTCTCTTTCTGCCGTTTCCCCCAGAATCAGCGCGATGCTGTTGATCTCATACCGGAAAGCCAGATCATTCTGCCGGATGTTGGCGGCAAAAATCTGGCCTACGCGTTGCATGGCCTCTTCCAGGCGGTTCTCTCCATGTTCTTTCAACAGCGACGCCGCTCGGCTGAACTGTACCAGCACCACCGTTAAAGGCGTGCTCTGCTGAATCGCGCGCTTGGTTTCTGCCATCAGCAGATCGAGATAAGACGCCCGTTTCAACAATCCCGATTGTTCATCGGTCACCGACAAGCTCTTTACCAGCCGTCGCAATCCCGCATTGTTCAGCGCAATCACGATCTGGTCGCACAGGGTCTTCAGCACCACTACATCATTCGAATGCCAGCCGCGCGGCGTGTCCTGGGTAAGAATCAGAACCCCCAGGTGGTCTACTCCGTCGCTGAGCGGAATCGCCAGCAGCGAAGCAATCCCCAGCTGCGCAAGAATCTCGCGCACCGGCTGCAGTTCCGCGGTCGCTCCCGCATCGCTGCTCATCAGGCTGCCTCGCGCCACGGCTTCATCCTGAACGGTTGCGACCAGGCGTGCCAGCGCCGTCCCCTCTCCCTTTTTCAGGCCTTCGCTGCAATATTCCTTGACGGCGCTGGGCAGCAGGCCGGGTTTGCGCATTGCGACGATGCAGCGGTTTACATTCCACTGCGCGCCAATCTCCTGCACCGTACTTGTCATCACGGCGTCCGCGTTGCTCTGCCGGTAAAGCTTGCGGGTAATCTCCGCCACCCGGGCGAAGCTGCTTACGTCGCTTTCCGGTACTCCCACCGGAGCTCGCGGCGCTGCAGCAGCCTGCAGCGACAGCTTGGCAGTTGCTGCCGCGGTTGGCGCGGGCGTCGAATCCATATAGCGAGGCGTCATGCCTGCCGAGTGATAGAGCTGCAGCAGAGCGTCGTTCCTCTCTTCTTCGTGAGGAAACAGTTCCTGAATTCTTTGCAGCCGCTCGATCGCCTTAGACTTCATCCCATACTGCACCAGAATTTCCGCCTGCAACATCAGGTCTTGCAGCGTGCCCGTTCCCAGCGGTGCGTTCTCTGTTTTGGTCTGCTCTGTTTCCTTTTTTCCTACGCTGGTGAACCGCGAAGCAATCACTTTGAATCGGTTGTCATCAATCTTGCCCCGCAGCAGTTCCAGCCTCTTCTGATGTCCGGGCTCGTAAGAATCGACATCCGCAGCCCGGTCCAGGCACTCTGCCGCCTTGGCAAAATTTCCCATACTGCAATGCAAATCGAACAATTTGAGCAGTGTCTGGGAATAATCGTTTTCGCGGTTTGACGCGTTAAACAACTCGCTCAGAAACTCAAGCATTTCGGTCGAAGCCCGATGCTTCGACGACAATTCCTGCATCATCGCGACAAATGCTCTCCGGTCGCCGCGGCCCCGCTGGTACTGGTCCAATTTACGTGCCAGGGCTACCGCCTCTGCATCCTGCTGAGCGTCGATCAGCGCGCCCATCAGCTGAATTACATCCTGCAAGCGCGAAGGATTCTGCTCGAACAACTGCCACACCAGCGGGGCTGCTTCCGCGAAGCGGCTTGCCGCCAGCAACGCCTTTGCATAGGTCTCGCGAATGTCTGCACCGGCATTGCCCGCCCGGACCAGCGCCTCCAGGACAAAAATTACTGCTCCCACCTGTCCCTGGGAGAGCAGCGCCTTGCTATATCCCAGAACGATCGCCGGATCATTGGGATCTTCTCCGTAGGCCCGCTCATACCAGGAACTGGGATCGCCGCCGCTGGCGGCCGTCATCTCCGCCATTTTTAGAAATGATCCGGCGGCCGTCTTGTGGTCTTCGAGCTCTGCCGCCTGCTCGGCCAGCCGTCGCAGATTCTTTTCGAGTGGCTCCAGCGCAACCATGCGCTTGAGCACCGCCAGCACCTCCTGACGTCGTCCTTGCTTCGCCAGGTCTTCCAGCGAGCTCTCGTAGGTTTCCAGGGCCAGCTTGCGGTTTGAGGTCTCAAGAATCTGCCCGAATCGCACCTTCTGAGCGCTGCTGGGATTCGAATAGCGTGTCAGCTTCTTATACGTGAGGCTGGCTCGGGTGTTATCTCCGGCATCGACCTGCCGCTCGAACAACTCGCTTAGCAGCTTGACCGCTTCCGGCGTGCGCTGCAGCGAAAGATAAAGCTCCGCTGCCATCTGGCGCGCGCTGTCGTTCTGCGGATCCGCATCCAGCACCTGTTGGTATTCCTCCAGCGCATCGGCGGTTTTGCCTTTCTGCAGCAGCTTTTCCGCCCGCTCCACACGCTTGGCAATTTCGGCTCGATCCAATCGTTTGGTCGTCTCAGGCATGAGGAAAGGAGGGTATGCGGAGTAACCCAACAGAAATTCTAGGTGCCTGATTCCTCAGCGGCAATCAAGTACCTCGACCTCAGGTTACGAAGGTCACCCGCCGGTAGTGGGCTGTTTTGAACTTTAGATAAGATTTCTGCTCTGTGCTGCCTGACGCGATTGCTGCTTGGCTTTAACTATGGCGAGCAGCGCCTCGTACCGGATGGAGTCAATTCTCGTCTCAAACAGCATGTGCTCCATGATTTGAACGCTTAAGCCGTTCGGGCCTGGCTGTTGAGAGATATTAATCGGACGACGCTTGTCCTTTTTATCTTTCGGAACAAGTGAGCAAACGTCTTCATCTTTAAAGTGCACTTCATAGCCAGACAGAAGTAGAACCTCTTCCATCGTTAGAGGAGACTCTGACTTCATGCTAGGCATCTTTGTTGAGTTTTAGCCGATTGCGTGTGCGTGGGTCATGACGGCCACCGACAATGGCACTGTAACGTCAACCGAGTGGGACTGGTTGTATTCGCGAATGGAGACGAACTGCGAATCCCCGCTTCCCGCTGCTGCTCTCAATTCTTTGTCGGACATTTCTTTCATGCTGCCCTCACGCATTACATCGCCGAGGATGCCCCTATCTGCACAAGCCAATATGAATCGTAG
>QHZY01000221.1 GCA_003224855.1 Acidobacteriota bacterium
GTTTGCCAGTCCCAATCAAAGCTCTGGACAAGTAATGCCAGTGCGGTATGCGCCTCAGCTGAAGTTTCATCCAGTTCGAGCGCTTTGAGAGCGGCTACCCGCCCTTTCGAAATGAATTCGCCTTGTGGACGCCCGTTGTAACCCGGCAAAACGGCATAGCTTGCGGCGATTCCAGCATAGGCGCGAGCATAATTCGGGTCCTTGCCGACCGCCTGCTGGAACAGTGAAATGGCCTTTTCCAGATCGGCAGCTGTTCTTTTATTGAAGAAAAACTGACCTCTTAAATACAGATCGTACGCCTCGTAGTTCTGCGGAGCACGGACAGGCCTTCCTTTTGCCTGCCCGTGATCGCCCAGCGTAAGCTGTATTTCGTCAGCAATCTCTTGCGCGATTTCACCCTGCAGGTTGAGCAGCCCCGTCACCTCCCGATCGTATTGCCGGGCCCATACATGGGTTTGATCTTTGGTCTGGATAAGCTGGGCGGCAACTCGGACGTTATTCGCGTCCTTGCGAACACTCCCCTCAAGCACGTATTGGACCCCCAACTCCCGGGCGATCTGGTCAATCGGCGCCTGCGTTGTCTTGTAGTGCATGACCGAGGTCCTGCCGATCACTCCCAAATGGTCGGGATCCAGATTCCCCAATTGCGTAATCATTTCTTCGGTTAGGCCGTCACTGAAATACTCCTGAGTGGCATTCCCGGTTAAATTCTCGAACGGCAACACTGCCATCATCACGCGCGAGGGTGGAAGTTGAGTCTTCTTCGAACTTGAAAACGCGATCCAGCCTGCAATCAGCACAACCACAACCAAGCCAGACGAGATCGCGGCAGCGGTCCGCCAGCGAATACCCGAATGAGATGGCACTCGCGGCACAGGAAACGCAGGCTGTCGCACCTCCAAGACACTGTCGCCGGTTGCCAGTGAAGGCTCAGTAGTGATCGCGGGATTCGACGGAGGGTCATCGCCTTGCAGGTCAGCTATGAAGCGATACCCGCGACCGGTAATCGTTTGAATAAAGCGGGGCTGTTCTGCGTCATCCCGCAGCGGCTTAGCCGGTAGGTCTGAGTGTTCAGTTCGAAGTCGGCGAACCGAAGGCTCTCGTTGAGTTTGATGGATTCCATGGCCGGTGGCGCAAACACTCGGCTTATGCTCTCCCGGATCAAAATGCGGACGGATACGGAATAAAGCTTGGGGAGGTCGTCCGCTAGAGAAACTCCAGGGGCGTGCCAGAGTCGCCCCATTCTACATCGGATTGCCGCAAACGGCATATCCAGTGCCTTGAACGGCTTAGCGCGACAGGAAAATTAATCGCTCCGACATGTGTCAGCTATTGAACCTCACAAGTTGATACGGCAATATGCGCCCGTTTTCTTTTGGGTCACCCGCAATTCAATGCACCCGACTCTGTGAGCAAGGATCCATGCCATGAACTCTTCGCGCCAATTCTTCCTGCAGTCTGCGATTGCTCTCTTCTTCATCTGCCTGTCCACCGCCGGGCTCAGCGCCCAGGCAACGATCACTGTTGACACCACTGCGCAAGGCGTAACCAACGGTCACTGCTCTATACAGGAAGCCATCTACGCCACCGAATTTCAGGCGAGCCTCGCGATCAGCCAGACCGATCCCGATACCACGTACAACACGGCTTGCGTCGCCGGTACGGGCAAGGGCGACACCATCGTTTTGCCGGCCAATTTGGTCTTTAACTTCGACCACTTTTGGGATGGAGACGCTCACAACATTGCCGGACCGACCGCAACGCCGCTCATTTTTTCCAATATTACGATTGAAGGCAATGGTTCAACACTGCAATGGACGGGGACGGGAAACTCCCGCCTGTTCGCAATCGCCTCTATCGACGATCCCGACTTTCCGCAAGGCACCGGGAGTCTCACGCTCAGGAACGTTTACATCAAGGGATTCCACATCAAAGGCGGAGACGGCGGCAATGATGGCGGTGGAGGTGGGATGGGTGCAGGCGGCGCGATCTATGTTTTGACTGGATCTCTCACCGTGGAAAACAGCACTTTCGACAGCAATGGCGCAGTGGGTGGCAATGGCGGCGCCGATGCTAGCGATGGCGGCGGGGGCGGCGGCGGTGGAATGTTTGGAAATGGCGGCAGCGGCCAGATTGATAGTGGCGGTGGCGGCGGGGGTTCACGCGGAGATGGCGGTATGGGAGGCGGATGTGGGCCAGCCTGTGTCGCAAGTGGCGGAGGCGGCGGCGGGGGCGGAACAGTGTTTGCCGGAGGCAATGGCGGAGAAGGTAAAACTGGCATCGGTGGAAGCTCCGGATATCGCTGCGGAGGAAATGGTGGCGATGCGGGTAATGACGGCCACGAGCCCACTTGCCCCGGTGCTGGTGGTGGAGGCGGCGGGGGTATCAACTCCTCGGAATGCGGTTTTGGTCTGTGTCGCGGAAATGGTGCACAAGGCAGTTACGGCGGCGGTGGGGGTGGTGGCAGTCACGCTGGCGCGGATGGTGGACACGGCGGATTTGGCGGCGGCGGTGGCGCAGGTGCGGGCTTCCCCGTAGCAAGCGTCAACGGCGGCGATGGCGGATTCGGCGGAGGCGGTGGAGCGGCCGGAGATAGCACGTGTGACGTGTGCTCTGACAATCCGGGTAAGGGCGGCCCGTTCGGTGGTCACGCTGATAACCATAACGGTGGTGGGGGCGGAGCGCTCGGCGGTGCCATTTTCAATCAGAACGGAACCGTCAAGGTTAAAAACAGCACGTTCTACAACAATTTTGTAAGCCGCGGTGCTGCCGGCGGGGGCTCGGCAGCGAATGGCGGGGACTCCGGAGGTGCTATCTTTTCGCTCGACAACACCCTGGAAATCACCAACTCCACTTTCAGCAATAATCAAGCTACCGGCGCGGGGGGAGCTGTGGTGGTGTACACCGACGAGGGTGATGCCGGAGTGACGGGCGGCGGAGGGCCGCCCGTCAACTTCAATCTGTACAACACGATCATCGTTAATAACGGAGCGAACGAGTGCTTTTTTACTGGCAGCATGAACGTGCAAGGCGCGGGCAATCTGATCACGCACAATGGCAATGGAGCTGGACCATTCTCGCCTTGTCCGGAAGTGGTATCCACGAACGACCCGCAGCTGCAATCCCTTCAACTGAACAGCCCTGGCAACACGCCAACCATGGCGATTCTTACTAGCAGTTCTGCGGCCAATGCGGCTGACTCCTCAACCTCGCTGGGGACCGATCAGCGCGGCGTCACTCGGCCACAGAACGGCGGATATGACATCGGCGCTTACGAAGCACGGTCGCCTGATTTCTTTTTCTCGACCATTACCTCGATTGCTGCCGATGTAGGCGGATCAGGTTCGACAACCGTCACTGTCAATTCAATCGAATACTTTAATTCCGCGGTTACGCTGAATGTTCAGGACGAGCCTGCCGGCGTGGCGGTCACGGTGAGCGCAAATCCGGTCACACCTGACTTTAATAGCTCCGCTTCCTCAACCCTGAATGTGACGCTTCCGGCTAGCTTGCCGGCGGGCTCATACGGTTTGCTGATCAGCGGAGTTTCTTCGTCTCCATCTCTCAGCCATTCAACTGGAACCAAAATCGTGGTTACGCCCACCACGGGCGGAATGAAAAATGTGATTAACAGTTTCCTGACCACGGGCGCGATCGACAGATCCGGCATTGCTAATGCTCTGAGCAGCAAACTGACGGCCGCCCAGACGTTTATCACTGCCGGAGATAACCAGACCGCCACCAACGTGTTACAAGCAATTCTCAACCAGCTCAACGCTCAGAGCGGCAAGCACATCAATGCTTCGGCAGCCAGCGCGCTGATAACGGACACTCAAGCCTTGCAGTTAAGCCTGGGCGCTCTCCGGCCCAACCCGCTGATCGGCTATGTGACGAATTCCAACTCAGGTGCGATCACCGGCGCTACGGTAAATGTACTCAACGCCTCCAATGGGGTGGTCGCAAGTGCCGTTACCGACAGCACCGGCTTGTACTTCTTCCCGCTTACTCGGGCTTTCAGTCTTGGATCTGGCTATAGTGTGAAGACAGTTCTGCCAAAGGGCTACAAGAAGTCGACCCCGGCAACGGGAACATTCACCTGGCAGGGATCACAGATAAACTTCAGCAATTTCATGCTGAATTGATAGCTACCGGGGGATTACTTTGCTGCACAAAACCTGACCTGCACGGGTGCAACCGCGGTCATGATCGCGGCCAGCAAAGTCGATCGACCTGATTTGGCGCAAGCTCTCCCGCCTGCATTCAGTAGATCGATAGTACCAACAGTCATCATTGTCCTTGCTGTGCATACCGCCTGAAAAAACTTTCCGCCTTCCACTGCGGACGCTCATCTTCATTGGCCACATCCGCCAGCAGGCGATAGATGAACTGCTCTGCGGACGTATTTTCATTGCTTGCGCAACGTCTTTCGCGCGCGTTCCCAGGTCAGATTCATCCAGCCCCAGAATGCGCAGCGTCTTCAACGGCACGATGGGAAGGAACATATCAATGTTAATGTCCGCAACCATCGACTTGATATCGACCGTCGGCTTTGCCGCAAAGTACTTCGAACCCAGCAGGCCCTTTTCTTCGCCGATCACAAACAGAAAAAGAACCGATCGCCGCAGCTTGTCCGGCCGCTGCTTCAGCGCGCTTGCTATATCCAGCAGCACGCCGTCGCCGGATCCGTCGTCCATCGCGCCGTTGTAAATGCGATCGCCATCCACCGGCTCGCCAATACCCACGTGATCAATGTGTGCCGAGAGTACAACGTACTCGTCTTTCAGCTTGGGATCGCTCCCCGGCAGCTTCGCAACAATATTCGACGACTCAATCTTCTTCTTTTCTACTCTCGCCTTCGCTTTGAGCGATACCGCCAGCGGAAATCTCGGCAGCTCTTTTCGATCTCGCGCCAGGTCGGCAATTTCCTGAAAGCTGTGACCTGACCCGGAAAACAGCTTCTCCGCTTTTGCCGGATTGAACGAGAGCGCCATCTTCTCGCCCGCGGTCTCATCAAACTCCGGATCGGCCAGCGTCATCTCCACGTGCGTGCGGTTCAGCGAGATACGCGACCACGGAATATCCATCGACGCCGGATTGAAAATGCGAATCGCTCCAATCGCTCCCGCATCGTGCAGCGCCTTCCATCGCACTCCGCTTTGCTGATAGTGCGCTGAGAGGGCTGAAGGCACGTTAGAAGGTGATCCGCTGACATAAACCACAACTTTGTTTTTCAGATCGAGACCGAGGAGCTCATCCAGGTTCAGCTCCGGAATCTTCAATCCGTACCCAATGAACACCAGCGGCGCCGAAACCTCGTCCGGAGAAAGATCGATGCTGGTGGCGAAGTAAGCGTCTTCCCCCAGCACAATCGGTTCCTGACTCCCGTTTCGCACCAGCGCCGCGCGGGAATCTTTCTCTACGATCTGCCTTGCCGTAAAGCTCACCGGCTGATAGAAGCCCTTCGTGCCCGCCGGCTGCAGTCCAGCCCTGGTGAGTTGCTGCACTACGTATTCACTCGCCCTGCGCAGCCCTTCGCTGCCCGTCTCCCGACCTGCCATCTTGTCGTCGGCCAGGACCTTCACATGGTTCCACCAGCTTTGACCATCGAACTGCGGAACATTCTGTGCGAATACGATCCCGCTCAAAAAAACTGCAATGGTTAACCTGCGAATCATTTTTATTTCTCCTGCCACTCAGGCACTCGTCCCGGGGTCCAGGGCGCGCCTGCCGTTTCCATATCTTTCTGCAGTTTGTCGAAATCAACTGTGATCAGGTTGTGCAGCTTCGCCAGTTGCTCATTGAACTCCGCCGCCGCAATCGAATACGCATTCTGCTGCGTCTGGGTGGGCTTCGCGAGCGAAAAGCGCGATCCCTCCATAATGTAGGTCACGCGATCATTAATTGAGGTCGGAACATTCTCATTTCGCGCCGCCAGGGCCCGGTCTCCCTGCAACACGCGCAAAATTTCATTACTGCGTTTTTGTATGCTGTCCGCCTGGGCCAGCAGTGCCTCGGCAGCAGGCGTGTCCTCCAGAGCCTTATGTGCCGCTTTAAGTCTCGACTGCAGATCGCTCGCTGCATTGATTGATCCTGACACCGCGCGATACAGCCCTGCCACCTTGCGATGGAACTCCTCACGGGCCTTCCGGTCGGCTTCGGCGATGCCCGCGTTCCCATCAGCTACTACACTGAACATCTGCGACGACCCGAACTCGGTTACCGCGCCATCAACTTTCTTGAAGATTCGCACCGAATATCTTCCCGGCAGCACCAGCGGTCCCTTCGCCGCCGCAGGTGGGAACCCCGCCCCGGGCGTTTCCTCTTCTGTTTCAGACACTGTCGGATATCGCAGGTCCCACGCCGTCCTATGAAATCCTTCGCCCGAATCGCCTGCCAGACGCCGTACCGGCGCTCCCGACTCGTCATAGATCATTAGATAGACTTCCGGCTTCGCCTCCTCCGCTTCCGCGCGCAGTTCATCGTGGCTGGGATACCGAAGCGTCTCCTTCTTCTTTTCCGCCTGCTTCTCGGCTTCGTGTCGCACATCTTTTTTCGTCTTCAATTTCTCTTTCAGGTAATAGGTAACTACGGCGCCAAAAGGCGGATTCTCCGCGGCATAAAAGGCGTCGCCCTGAAATCCCTTGGGCGGCTCGCCCAGCGGATGAGCTTCGGCATAAAGCAGTGCATCCTTGACTGGAAAGACCGCCTGCTCCTGTTGGAGCACTTCCGGCTTCAGTTGCCGCAGCGGAGTAATGTTGTCGAGCACATAGAATCCCCGGCCAAACGTTGCAATCACCAGG
>QHZY01000222.1 GCA_003224855.1 Acidobacteriota bacterium
TTCACCATTGCGATGACGATTCCGATCGCGCTGCTCATGGGCGTTTACTTGCGCACGGTGCGGCCTGGAAAGGTGCTTGAGACCTCGATATCGGGATTCGCGCTAGTGCTGCTGGCCATCTGGGGAGGGCAGTGGGTATCGCAAAATCCTGAGGCAGCCAAATGGTTCACGTTCAGCGCCCCTGCGCTAGCGGTGCTGATCATCATTTACGGCTTTGCGGCTTCGGCCCTGCCGGTATGGCTGCTGCTGGCACCCCGGGACTATCTCAGCACGTTCGTGAAGCTGGGAACAATTGCGCTGCTGGCGATCGGAATTGTGGGGCTCAGGCCGACGCTCCACATGCCTTCGCTTACCCGCTTCATTGATGGGTCAGGCCCGGTTTTTGCGGGGAACGTGATTCCTTTCGCGTTCATCACCATCGCATGTGGCGCGGTGAGCGGGTTCCATTCATTGATTGCAAGCGGCACGACCCCGAAACTGATCCGGCGGGAAAGCGAAACCCGGATGGTGGGTTACGGCGCGATGATGGCGGAATCCATGGTGGCGATTATGGCTATGATTGCGGCCTGCGTGTTACAGCCGGGAATCTATTTCGCGATCAACAGTCCGGTGGCGCTGATCGGTAAAGTCCCGGAGGCGGCGACCGCGACCATCACCGGCTGGGGATTTCCGGTGACCGCGGCGGACATGCATCAGCTGGCGCAGTGGGTGGGAGAACAAAACCTGTTCAGCCGCACTGGAGGCGCCCCGGCTTTCGCAGTGGGCATGGCGCACATCTTCGCCACCAGTCTGGGCGGGCAAGCGGTGATGGCCATCTGGTACCACTTCGCCATAATGTTCGAGGCGCTGTTCATACTTACCGTACTCGATGCCGGCACGCGGGTCGGGCGTTTCATGTTGCAGGACGCGCTGGGGCACGTGTGGAAGCCGCTGGGGCGAATCAGCTGGTATCCGAGTATTCTTGCGACCAGTGGGCTGATCGTTGCCATGTGGGGATTTTTTCTGTGGCAGGGTGTAAAGGATCCACAGGGTGGAATCAACACGCTGTGGCCGCTGTTCGGAATTGCTAATCAGTTGCTGGCGATTGTTGCGTTATGCGTAGCAACTACTATCGTTATCAAAATGCAAAAGGCCAGATACATGTTCGTGCCGCTGCTGCCGCTCGCAGTGCTGGGGTCGGTGACGTATGCAGCTTCGTGGCACAAGATTTTCGATCCTAATCCCCGCATCGGATTTCTGGCACATGCGCGGCTGCTCACAAACACCGCTGGCGCAAATCCGCGGTTCATCCTCTACGACAGGATTGATGCGGTAGTCACGGGCATTCTGATTACCATGGTCTCCATAATCATCATTGAGTCGGTGATGGAATGGGCGCGAGTGCTGGCCGGTCGACAGCAAGCCGTGGTGAAGGAGTCACCGTTCGTCATGACGCGACTGACCGCGGAGGAGCAGGCATGAGAGTGCTTTCATTGATATTGAATATGCTGCACGAAGTGTTTGATGAATCAGCCTATGCGCGTTTCCTGAAGCGAACAGGGATGGTGAACTCTCGCGCGGCATATGCTGAGTTCTGGCGTGAGCGTGAGATTATGAAAGCAAGGGCGCCACGTTGCTGTTGAACGCCGCGCGATAACAAGGCCGAAACTTCAAATCATGCGTGTTCTTGGGATTGATTGCGGTACCGAATACACGGGCTATGGCGTGGTCGAGCTTCAGCGCAATGACGACCTTACCTGCCTAGTCTGCGGTGCGATCCACCTTTCTCCCAGAGATCCGTTGGCAAATCGGCTGGCGATCATTTTCAAGCAGCTGGGAGAACTGATCGAAGAATTTCACCCGGATGACGTTGCGATTGAAGGCATCTTCTATGCAGTGAATGCAAAATCCGCACTGAAGCTTGGCCAGGTACGCGGCGTGGCTATGCTGGCGGCCTCAACCGCAGGGCTCAGTGTGGCAGAGTACTCGCCGCTTTCTATAAAGTCGGCAGTGGTCGGATATGGCAGGGCCGAAAAGGCGCAGGTACAGCACATGGTGGCACGCTTGCTGCGGCTCAATCAGCTACCCCAACCTGCCGACGCGGCTGATGCGCTGGCCATCGCCATCTGTCACCTGCACACCTCAGCGACGCAGCGGCGCCAGCGCGCTGCCGGAAGCTGATTGGCAACTCCAGCGGCGGTTTTCGGGCATAATCTCTTCATGGGCCCTGGACTGCGGTACGTAAGCGTTCTGGGTGGGGTGTTCCTTATAAGCCTTTGTGTTCTGGCACAACAGCCCGCCACAGTCAGCTTCACTCTGGATTTTCCCGGCTCTGAACCTTCTCATTATGCGATCTCAGTGAGCTCCGACGGGCGGGGGGCTTATGATTCAACCGGAAAGATCAGCCCGGAGGCCGAAGGAGACCCGTTTCATCTGGAGTTCGGTGTGTCCCCCGAAACGCGCGCACGAGTGTTCGATCTGGCTCGGCGTGCTCATTATTTCGGAGGCGAGATTGACTCCAAAAAGAAGAACCAAAGCGAATGGAGGACACGGAGCGCGGAGACGGGCTGGGAGAACTATCGATGATCGCTCCTATCCTGCGGCGTATCGCAGAGGACACAACGGTAATTAATCCGGTGCGGGTACGCGCCCAGCGATTGTTGCAGAAGGCCTCGGGGAAGAGCTGAGGACGCAGAATTTACAATTGCTCGTGCTAACATGTGCAACTATCAGGCGGCGGCATGGTTCTAATGTATTAACCAGTGGTGCGGGGGCCTAATGAAAATCAAGATTGGATTGCTCAGCCTGGGCTTGGCTCTGGCTTGTTTTTTTGTGCCCAATGTAGCATCGGCAGATTCGCAGGTCCGGATCGTTCGATTGAGCCAGGTAGAGGGCGCGGCCCGGATCGATCGCAACACTGGCAGCGGTTTCGAGAGGGCGTTTCTGAATATACCGATTACGCAAGGCACGAAGATTCAAACCCAGGCAGACGGCCGGGTTGAAGTCGAGTTTGAAGATGGCACCACATTACGGCTCGCACCACAGAGCCTCGTCGAGTTTCCTGAGCTAGCCTTGCGAGACGATGGCAACAAGGTCTCCGTGGTAAAGATTCTGGAGGGAACGGCATATCTGGACTATGTCGGAGGAAAGACGTCCAATTTAACGCTCAGCTTCGGACAGGAAAACATTCAGTTCACAAAAGCGGCGCATGTGCGGGTGCAGATGCGCGACACCGACGCAACGCTCGCAGTTTTCAAGGGCGAAGTTAGTGCGGCAGGGCCGGCGGGCACGGTCGAGGTTTCATCCAAGCACAGTGCCAACTTCAATCTGGCCGATGGTGACCAGGTCACGCTGGCTAAAGAGGTTACTCCCATAGAGTTCGATTCCTGGGACAAGCAGCAGGGACAATACCAGAAAAATTACAATGTGCGCAGCAGTTACGCACCTTATGCGTACGGCGTCAGCGATCTGAACTATTACGGCAGCTTCTTCGATTACCCCGGTTACGGGACTATGTGGCGGCCATATTTCGCGAGCGCAGGCTGGAGTCCGTTCAGCAACGGCGGGTGGTATTGGTATCCGAATTTCGGCTACACGTGGGTATCGGCCTATCCGTGGGGCTGGATGCCGTACCGTTACGGTGCATGGTCATTCGTTCCAGGCTTTGGGTGGGCATGGCAGCCGGGCACGAGGTGGTCGGGATGGTCGCCGATTCCGCACGTGGTTAATGCGCCAAAGCAGTTTGTGATGCCTCGCCCGCCCTCAACTCCGGGTCAAACTGTGGCGGTGAATCGTGCCCCACTGAACGAACCGGCAGGGACTGGCAACAAATTGACCATCCGCAATGATTCGGCAGGAATCGGCATTCCACGCGGCAAAGTCAGTGACCTGGGCCGCGCATCCTTGCAGGCTCAGAAGAATGGCATGGCGACACCGTCGATGCACAGTGGTGTGGTCAGGCCGAGTGCTCCGGTTTTCACTCCATCACCCGGGATGCGTGGCGGAATGCAACCGCACGGCATGGGATCGGTGGGAGGGATGAGGTCCGGCGGAGTGTCACCGCATTCGGGCGGAGGTTCTTCGAGACGTTCGGCGCCCGCGCCATCCGGCGCTCCGCATCGCTGATTCGAATCAGGAATCGGGCGGCTTAAACTGGCCGCGCTCTTTTATGAGATCGTGATTCCCGCATAGCCCACCACGAAGTCCCGATCGCGCGAGACATCGGCGGAAGTAGCGTACCTGATCAGTTCTGCTTTGGATGCGCCGAGCTTCAGGGCGGCGCTGAGCGCGCTGACCGCCGGCCCGAGGCCGCACATGCTGATGCCTTCTTTTATGACGACCCGGAACAGACCCTCAGGATCAAGGGCGAGAATGCGGTCAATCGCTTTGGCGTCCTTGACACGCGTGATTTCTTCACTTTCATAATGATTCATGTCGCTGGAAGCAATAATGAGCACCGGTTCGCGCTGCTGGACAATCACCTCTGCGATTGCGATTCCTAAAGCGTGAAGCACTTCGTAATTGCGCGTTCCGAGCGCGATTGGCACGATGGAAACATTGGGCCTGAGGACCTGCAAGAACGGGAGTTCGACTTCGATGGCATGTTCTGCACGATGAGCTTCCATGTCTTCGGTGAGCGGAGGGAAATGCTGCTTCATTTGTAGAGCGAGTTCGGCAGCGACGGGGACTTGGCCCAGCGGCGTCATCCATTCGCCGGTACTCATAATGCTGAGCGGCTGGCCGAGACCGGTGTGGTTTGGGCATAGAACGATCACCTGGGATGGCGTTTCAATGGTCGAAAATACAGCCCCGGCAACGTGCCCTGAGTACATGTAACCGGCGTGCGGTGCAATGCAGGCAATCGCTCGAAGGCGCGGCAAGGAAACCAGAAAAGAATTGACCGCGAAAGAGAGATCGCTGCCCCGCTCGGGATAAAACTTCCCGGCTACCGCGGGATGGCGAGTTGCAGACATGGCCTAGTTCCTGGAGATCAGCGTTGCACCCAGCGCGCGGAACAGGGCAGCCGTCTTCTCCAGGGTTAGCGTTTCCGCCCGCACGCTCGGCTTTACAACAGCCGTTTCCATGGCCGCCTGCAAGACGGCTGGGGGGTAGGCCGACTTCAAGTTGTTCCACAATGTCTTGCGCTTTTGACTGAAGCAGAGCTTGAGGAAGTCAATGAACGGCTGCTCCGGCACACCGAGATCCGCTATGCGGTCCGAGATGCGAAGCTCGACCACCGCGGAGTGAACTTTTGGCGGTGGTGAAAAGGAGTCGGGAGGGAGAACGAACAACCTGCGAGCTTTGCCGTAAAGCTGAGTGGTAGCTGATAGCAATCCATACTCGCTGCCGCCGGGTTTCGCAACCATGCGGTCGGCGACTTCGCGCTGAACCATCACAAGTAAGACATCAAAGTAACGGCGGTATTCGAAAAGGCGCAGCAGAATGTCGGAAGTGATGTAAAAGGGAAGATTTCCCACCACTTTTGCCGGCCGGGGATTGAATTCTATGCCGGGGCGCGAACTGCCCGGCTTGGGACCGAAGATGCTGTCGAAGTCGATGGAGAGAACATCGCCCTCAATCACTTCGACATTTTCGGCCAGCGCGAATTTCATGCGCAGCTGGGCGGCGAGGACGCGATCGAGTTCAATCGCGATCAGGCGGCGTGCGGTGCGAGCCAGCAGCGAGGTCAGAGCGCCGCGGCCGGGTCCGATCTCCAGAACTGTTTCCTGGCTGATGTCGCCGAGCGCTTCTACAATGTTGACGGCGGCTGAGGCGTCACTCAGGAAGTGTTGGCCGAGTTTAGGTTTCTCCGCCCGCGAAGCGACTTTGGGCACGTTGACCCTCTTTCCGACTCGCCTTTAGACTGG
>QHZY01000086.1 GCA_003224855.1 Acidobacteriota bacterium
AAGTTCCTGCCGAAGAAGTCTCGCGCGAAACGGAAACCATCATCCAGAAGTATCAGAAACTTGCCCGCTTGCCGGGGTTCCGCCGCGGGCATGTTCCGGCTTCTATCATCCGGCAGCGCTTTTCTGAAGACCTGAAAACGGACGTAGTCGAGGCGCTGGTGCCACGCTACTTTCGCAAAGAGACGGAGAAGCAGGGGCTGGTCCCGGTGTCGCAACCACGAGTCACCGATTTGCACCTGCAGGAAGGCGAGCCGCTTCGATTCAAAGCCAGCTTCGAGGTCATGCCGGAAGTCAAGGTGGAAGGCTACAAAGAGCTCCGTGCCGAGAAGCCAAAAATAGAAGTAACCGACGAGGAAGTCGAGAAGTCGCTCGAAGGGATACGCGAGCAGCATGCCACCTTCACTACCGTCGAAGGTCGCCCCTTGACGGATGGCGACTACGCGCAGGCCTCGCTCGATGGGCAGCCCAAGGGCGAAACGCCTGCGGGGCCGGGCGCGCCGAAGCCGGTCCATATGGATGAAGTGCTGGTGGAAATCGGCGGCAAGAACACCATGCCCGAGTTCAGCGAGAATCTGCGGGGCGCTTCCGCCGGAGATGAGCGCAGCTTCGATGTGGTCTATCCCGAGGACACTTCCGATCAAAGGCTGGCCGGAAAAACCTTTACTTACAAGGTCAAGGTCCAATCGATCAAGACCAAGTCGCTGCCTGAATTGAATGACGAGTTCGCAAAACAGCTGGGCGAGTTCAGTTCGCTCGAGGAAGTCCGCAAGCGCATTCGGGAAGGCATGGAAGCGGAACGAAAGCACGACGCAGAGCGCGACGCCAAAGACAAGCTGATTGTCGAACTTATCAAGCTTAACGAGTTTGAGGTGCCGGAATCGATGGTCGAGCACCAGATCGATATCCGCCTGGACCGGGGATTGAGGGCGCTCGCAGCCCAGGGGATGAAAGCTGAAGATATGAAAAAGATGGACCTGAACCGGTTGCGGGCGGGCCAGCGCGAGCAGGCAGTGAGTGAAGTAAAGGCCTCGTTACTGCTGGATCGGATCGCGGAAATGGAAAAAATTGAGGTTGGTAACCAGGAGATTGATGACGAGATTACCGCTTTGGCAAAGCAGTCAAATCAGGAACCGGAAGCTATCCGCGCGCGTTTGACACGCGATGGGGCGCTCGATAGAATCCGAAACAGAATCCGCAACGAGAAGACCCTCGACTTTCTGTATCACCAGTCCGCATAGCGCGGACCACTTTCGATCCTCCTCCGAAATGCCAGAGCGGTTCGGGGCAGGAGTGTGGCAGGTGGAATGTGAACGATCCGAAAATGATGCTGGTGCCGATGGTAATCGAGCAGACCGGGCGCGGGGAGCGCGCTTATGACATCTACTCCCGCCTGCTCCGCGATAACATCATCTTTATCGGTACGCCGATTGATGACAACATCGCCAACCTGGTGATCGCCCAGATGCTGTTTCTGGCACAGGAAGATCCCGAGAAAGATATCCAGCTTTACATTAATTCTCCGGGGGGTTCGATTACCGCCGGCATGGCCATTTACGACACCATGCAGTATGTGAAGAATGACGTAACCACTATCTGCATCGGCCAGGCGGCCAGCATGGCCGCGTTGCTGCTTTCTGCGGGCGAGCCAAAGAAGCGGCTCGCGCTGCCCAATTCCCGCATTCTGATTCACCAACCCTCCATGGGCGGACTTTCCGGGCAGGCCACGGATATCGACATTCATGCCCGCGAGATCCTGCGCATGCGGGAGATTACTAATCAGTTACTGGCGAAGCACACCGGGCAGAAACTCGATAAAGTGGAGAAAGATGTTGAGCGTGACTTCATTATGAACGCCCAACAATCAAAGGAATACGGAATCATAGACGATATCATCTATAAGACCAGATGACGGTATGATCGGGGATTCTGCTGGGTGTCTCACTTTTCGCTGTTTTTGCGAACAGTGGGACGGTAACCAAAGCGGAAGTCGACGAAGGAGTAAAGCCGAGTGAAAAACAGGTCCGGCACCGAAGAAATGTTACGGTGTTCGTTCTGCCACAAGTCACAGGACGCAGTAGCCAAACTGATTTCCTCCCCCAGCGACTATCCCCGGGCCTACATCTGTGATGAGTGTGTTGCAGTCTGCAACTCCATTCTGGAAGACGACCGCGCCGCAACGCCACCCTCCGCTGCTCCCAACCAACTACCCAAGCCGCAGGAAGTGAAAACATTCCTCGACGAATACGTTATCGGGCAGGAGCAGACTAAGAAGAAGCTGGCGGTCGCGGTATACAACCACTACAAGCGCATCTACATGAACCGCCAGCGCGGCGACGGGGTCGAGCTGACCAAATCGAACATCATGCTGATCGGGCCGACCGGCACAGGAAAGACATTGATGGCGCAGACTTTGGCCCGCATGCTGGACGTTCCGTTCGCCATTGTTGACGCCACCACTCTGACCGAGGCCGGCTACGTCGGTGAAGATGTCGAGAACATCATCCTGAAGCTGCTGCAGGCTGCGGACGGCGATGTGGGACGCACCCAGACTGGAATCATCTACATCGATGAGGTAGATAAGATCGGGCGAAAGGATGAGAATCCTTCCATCACGCGTGATGTTTCCGGCGAAGGCGTGCAGCAGGCTCTGCTGAAGATCCTGGAAGGTACCATCGCTAATGTTCCGCCCCAGGGCGGCCGCAAGCATCCGCACCAGGAATTCACCCCGGTCGATACCACCAACATCCTGTTCATCTGTGGCGGCGCATTCGTAGGACTTGAAAAGATCATTGGCCGCCGGGCCGGCAAGAAGTCGCTTGGCTTCCGAGCCGGTGAAGAAGAAGTCGACGAAACACCGGCAGTCGCCAAGAAGCGGAACTTCGAAATGCTCAGTGACGTTCAGCCGGAAGACTTGATTAAGTTCGGGCTCATTCCCGAATTTGTCGGCCGCCTTCCGGTAGTCGGAGTACTCGAAGACCTGGACGAAGCTGCCCTGATGGAGATTCTGACCCGGCCGAAGAACGCTATCATCAAGCAATACCAGCGCTTATTTGAGTTTGAGAACGTGCGCCTGAAGTTCAGTGATGACGCGCTGCGTGCGGTTTCCCGCCAGGCCATGGCCCGCAAAGTCGGGGCCCGCGGATTACGCATGATTCTTGAAGAACTCATGCTTGATCTGATGTACCATCTGCCTAGCCAGAAGAAAGTGAAGGAGTTCGAGGTAACCCGCGAAATGGTTGAAAAACGCAGTGTAACCTTGGCTATGATGGAGAAGGCAGGATAGCTTCAGGCGTTAGCGGTTCGCTAAAAGCTGCAGGCTGAGCGCGGTTTGGAGATTATGTTTTGACCACATCCAAGGAAAAATTCGAGACCAAGAAGCTGCCCATGATGCCCATTCGGGACGTGGTGATCTTCCCCCACATGATGACGCCATTCGTCGTGGGGCGCGAGTCGAGCGTGCGGGCGCTGGAAGAGGCGCTCACTGCCGATAAGAAGATCTTCTTGGCCACCCAGCACGATGCCAGCGTTGACGAGCCTAAGCCAAACGAGATCTACCAGGTCGGCACCATCGTCAATATCGTTCAGAGCCTTAAACTTCCTGACGGCAACATCAAGGTCCTGGTCGAAGGCATCGAGCGCGGCAAAATTCTGCAGATCACTGAGAGTGAAGGTTACATGCAGGTTTCAGTGCGGGTGGCGCGGTTCGCGACCGAGACCACTCCGCAGATTGAAACCGGCATGCAGCGCGTTACTTCGCTGTTTGAGCAGTACGTAAAGCTGTGCCAATCGCTGAATTACGAAACCATGATCGCGGCCGTGCGCATGGAAGATCCGGCAAAGTTAACCGACACCATCGCCGCCAATCTGCAGCTTTCGATCGAAGAAAAGCAGGAACTGCTCGAAATCTTTGATCCCGCCGAACGCCTGAGCCGTATCGGCGACGTGCTCGACATCGAAATTGAAAAGCTCAACATGGACCGCACCATCCAGTCGCGCGTCAAGCGCCAGATGGAGCGCGCCCAGAATGAGTATTACCTATACGAGAAAATCAAAGCCATCCAGAAAGCTCTGGGGCGCGGCGAAAAGAGCGAGTTCGACGAACTGAAAAAGAAGATTGAAGCCGCCGGCATGTCGAAAGAAGTTCGCGACAAGGCGATGCAGGAGCTCAAGAAGCTGGAAGCCATGCCGCCCATGTCGGCGGAATCAACCGTTTCCCGCAACTACCTTGACTGGCTGCTGGCCGTGCCGTGGAAGAAGCGTTCCAAGGAAATTCGAAACATTTCGCGTGCTGAAAAAGTGTTGAACGAAGATCATTACGGTCTCGAGAAAATCAAAGAGCGCATCCTTGAATTTCTAGCCGTCCGCCAGCTGGTAAAAAATCCCAAGGGTTCCATCCTCTGTTTCGTCGGGCCTCCCGGAGTCGGCAAAACTTCGCTTGGCATGTCGATCGCCAAAGCCACCGGCCGAAAATTTGTCCGCATGTCTCTGGGCGGGGTGCGTGACGAAGCCGAAATTCGCGGACACCGCCGCACTTACATCGGGGCGCTTCCCGGGCAGATCATCCAGATGATGAAGAAAGCCGGCACCAAGAACCCGGTGTTCATGCTGGATGAAGTCGACAAGATGTCAATGGACTTCCGCGGCGACCCATCGGCCGCGCTGCTCGAAGTGCTCGATCCCGAACCAGGCCGGTCTGACGGAAAAGAACGTCAAGTTCAGCGATGAAGCTATTACCGCGCTGATCCGTTCTTACACTCGCGAAGCGGGTGTCCGCAATCTGGAGCGTGAGATCGGCAACGTCTGCCGCAAGGTCGCGCGCAAGGTGGTGAAAGAAGGCGAGAGCTATAACATCAACATCACCGCCGATAACGTGAACGACTTCCTGGGTGTGATCAAATTCCGCGACACACTCGCGCACGAGAAAAGCGAAATTGGATTAGTAACAGGTCTTGCCTGGACCGAAGTCGGGGGCTCCATCCTGAGCACTGAAGCGACTGTGGTTGACGGCAAGGGAAAGCTCACGCTCACCGGCAAGCTCGGCGATGTGATGCAGGAGTCCGCGCAGGCCGCGATGTCATATGTGCGCTCGCGCGCGCACCGGCTTGGCTTGACCAAAGATTTCTACCGCAACCTCGATATCCACGTGCACGTGCCGGAGGGCGCCATCCCGAAAGATGGGCCGTCTGCGGGAATCACCATTGCGACTGCTATCGCCAGCGGCCTGAGCCGGATTCCCGTGCGCCGCGATCTGGCCATGACCGGTGAAATCACACTGCGCGGAAAAGTCCTTCCCATCGGTGGCCTGAAAGAAAAATTGCTGGCCGCACATCGCGCTGGATTGTTCGAAGCTATTCTGCCGAAAGATAATGAAAAAGACCTGGCGGAGGTTCCAGAAAATCTGCGCAGCGCGATGAAGCTCCACTTTGTCGAGACCATGGACCAGGTACTGGCACTAGCCCTTGAGCAGCCCCTTCCGCAGCATGATCCCACGGCTGAAGCCATCGCGCCGATCGCACCACCGCCCGGCGACAGCCCGGCAACTCACCAGTAATCCCCAAGAGCGGCATCATGATTACAGCAGATGCGCAATCTTGCCCTGGGCATCGGTGCGCCAGGGCGCCCATCCTGTCTTAAAATCTTCTTATGCTGCGTGACCCTGAACCGGAGCAGCCCCAAAGCTTTCTTCGCGGCGCGGGGGCCTTGCTGGTGGCAATCGCTTCTATCATTGCGCTGCTGGTCGCCCTGTTGGCTTATCGCTTATTCTTCCTGATCGGCATCGTCATTGGTGTTAGTGTCGGCGTTGCCCTGGTTCTGCACTTCTGGAACAAATATCGCCCGGTGAAAGAGGAAGAAGTTAACAACAAGCGCCCACTTGGACTCAGCTGAACTGCAGTTCCCGAACCCTGGCCTTCCGCTCCCTTGCAACTTCCTTTCGAAAGCCGCACACTGAATTGTGCGCGTCCTTTCCCGATTCATGCTGGCGGCAACCGACCCTGGACACTTTCCCTCTCCATCGCTTCCGGAAGTCGCATTTCTCGGCCGCTCGAACGTCGGTAAATCCAGCCTGCTTAATTCACTTCTTGGCTCCAAAATTGCGCGCACCAGTTCCAGTCCCGGACGCACTCGCGCCATCAATTTTTTTGAAGTCCGCTGGCCTGGCAAGCCTCGACCCGAGATGATCTTTGCCGACCTGCCGGGGTACGGGTACGCGCGCATTTCGCGGGAAATCGCGCAGAGCTGGGCAAGTTTTGTCGAGCCCTACCTTCACGAACGCCGGTGTCTCGCCCTGTCATTGGCCCTGATTGATATCAACGTGCCGCCGCAGGAGAGCGATCGCGATCTGCTGCAGTTTCTGGAAAGTGCCGGCCGCCCCTTCCTTATCATTGCCACCAAGAGCGACCGCCTTTCCGGCAATCAGTTGCGCAACGCCCTGGAGCGAGTTCGCAAAGAGCATGAGGGTGCGACGGTGCTGCCGTATTCTGCTCGCACCGGCGCTGGACGCGATGAGTTATGGCGCGAGATTCGCGCCACCGTAGCCGGGTACAGCGATCGCGATCTGCGCCAAGCCTGATGGACCCGAGCTGACCGGAAACCCGCTCCGGGTGTACACTTTGGCTGATCCTCACTGGAGGTTGGCATGAAACGCCTGCTTCCGATTCTCCTGGTGGTTTCCCTTTGCGCCGGCATCTCGGCCTGCGGCAACGTTTTTGTTCGTGGCGCGTTGCTTAGCAACTCATCCATCAGCGGCTCCATCAGCATCGTTCAGCTGAGTTCAGTGATAGATGGCTCCGGCAGCGCGGTTCAGGTCACGTTCGTAACGTTTGTGCAAAACGGAACATCTTCCTCAATGACGTTCTGCGGCAACCAGACCAGCTTGTTTCCTCTTAACCAGACGGTGCGCGCGCAATTCAATCCCGGAAGTTCCTGCGCCAGCATCATCACTGTGGTCATCGTAATCTGAGCCGCCGTTCCAAAACTACGCCAGTTGGGCGGTTTCAGCCTGCCTCCTTTATGATGGCTGAGTATGGCCAAATATTTGATTACCGGGGTTGCAGGATTCATCGGATCTGCGCTGGCTCGCGCGGTGCTGGCTCAGGGAGACACGGTTCGCGGTATTGATAACTTTTCTACCGGTAATCGCACGAACGTCGCTGAAATAGCAGACCGCATCGACCTCCGGGACTCCGATCTCAAGGACCAGAACGCGACCCGCAGCGCTTGCGAAGGCGTGGACTTTGTACTTCACCAGGCCGCCATCCCCTCGGTGCCTAAGTCGGTGATCGATCCGGTTGGAAGCAATCAGAACAACGTGGACGCCACCGTGAATCTCCTAGTCGCTGCGAAGGATGCCAAGGTAAAGCGGGTCGTATTCGCAGCTTCTTCCTCTGCCTATGGGGACACTCCGACACTTCCCAAGCGGGAAGATATGACGCCCAATCCTATCTCTCCCTACGCAGTGGCCAAGCTCACTGGCGAGCTGTATATGGTTTCGTTTTTTCGCTGCTACGGACTCGAAACGGTTTCGTTGCGCTATTTCAACATCTTCGGTCCTCGCCAGGACCCGACATCCCCCTATTCCGGTGTTCTCGCCAAGTTCATTACCCAGATGCTGGCAGGAGAGCAGCCCATGGTCTTTGGCGACGGCATGCAGAGCCGCGACTTTACTTATGTCGACAACGCGGTCCATGCCAACCTGCTCGCCTGCAAGGCGCCGGCTGCAAAAGTGGCAGGCAAAGTTTTCAATGTCGCCACCGGAGAACGATTTGACCTGAACCAGACATTTGAAATCCTGAAAAAGCTGACCGGATACAGCGGCGCGCTGAAGTACGCTCCCGAGCGCGGCGGGGATGTGAAGCACACGTGTCCGACGGCGATCTTCCCGCCGTTAGTGGGAACGAACAGAATGTCTTCTGCCTGCATGGGAAAATCAGACACCTTCGCGCGCAGCATCTTGTTCAGTTCCACGCGCGTCTCCTGCATTCCCTGCGGTGTTTTGCGGATGATCTTGGCTTCGCTGAGTTTGGCGGTGCGGTTGGCGCCTCCCGCCAGGGCAATCGCTTTCAGCACCGTCAGGCTGTCGGAATCCATTAGAAAGCCGCTGGGGCGCCCAACATCGCCTACCACGTAAACCACATCGGCGCGCTGCACCACGATGGTGTCGCCGGCGCGGATTTCGACATTCTTGGCGGGATCGTCATTTACGTTTCGTGCCAGTTGAAGGTTCACCGGTTTGTCATCCGGAACGCGATGCGTGATGGTCACTCGCCGCGCCGCGCGCTCGCTGAATCCACCGGCGGTAGAGATGATGTCGAACAGCCTTGGCTGTCCCAGCACGGTATATTGCCCAGGCTTCAGTACCTCGCCCAGGATGGTCGCGTTCTGCGACGCATATTCATTCACAAAGATGGTCACATGCGGGCTGTTCACGAAGCCCCCATCGGTCAGGCGCTTCTCAATTACTTCTTGTGCCTCATCAAGCGTTAAGCCCGCGACGTGCACATAATCGACCAGCGGCAGGTAAACGTCACCATTGCTGCCCACACGCGTTTTGGTGGCGAGTTCCGGCACGTTATACACAGAGACATCGAGTAGATCCCCGGCGCCCAGCCGGATATTTTCGCTGGTTTCATTGTTTTCCGCGACGCTGTCTTGCGAGACATAGCCTTGGCCGGAGACAGTTCCAGCTTGGGGGGAAGCGCCGGGCTGGATCTGTTGCGCGGCGACGGTGAAAGCAAGGCATACCAGGCAAAATATGAAAGTGCTGCAGACGAACCGCACAGGCAAGAGAGTTCGCATGAATGTAGCGAGAACGAAAGTCTAGCACGTGCAGGTCATCGCGTTTTTCTGTGCTGTTGCATTCTTTGGTGCAAGCTTTTCCACAGCCCGTGAACCAAGAAAGCTGATTGTGATCGACTTAGCGGATTGCTATAGTCCGTTCTGAAATCCTGCACAATATTCAGTGCAACGCAGAGCGAGTTGGCATTGCGATGAATTCATCATCCACGCTCATGGTCACGGGCTCAGCCAATGGGAACGCCTGATTGACGCTCTTCTACCTCGGAGTGTTCATAACTTCGGTCGTGTCCTCTTTTATTCTCACCCGCTACGTGCGCAACGCAGCGGTCGCGCGCGGTTGGGTCTCTGCTCCTGGAAATGAACGTCATCTGCATTGCACTCCGCTTCCGCGCCTGGGTGGAGTAGCGATCTTCCTTGCTTTCTTTATTGCCCTGACACTGGCGCTGATGGTTTGCTATGTCAGCGCTCTGATCCACATTGGGGCGCACATGAAGCCACTGCTGACCATCCTGTGCTCGGCTTCTTTGATCTTCCTGCTGGGCATGTACGATGATTTGCGGTCCGCTTCGCCGCAGCTCAAATTCGCCGTCCAGGGCATAGCCGCCGGCATGCTGTTTGCAGGCGGACTGCGCATCTCCGACCTTCCCGTGCTGTTCGGTGGTCACCAGTTCTCATGGTTCATTGGGCTGCCGCTGACCATTTTCTGGGTCATCGGCATTACCAACGCTTTCAACTTGATCGACGGCCTGGATGGCCTCGCCGCCGGATCGGCGCTGTTCTCGACGCTGGTCGTTTTTGTGGTCGCCATCAGCTCGCAATACGCAGTCGTTTCGCTCATGGCGCTGTCGCTGGCGGGGGCGGTGCTTGGGTTTCTACGTTTCAACTTCAATCCTGCGACCATATTCCTCGGCGACAGCGGGAGTCTCTTTATCGGGTTCATGCTTAGCGCGTTGGCATTGATGGGCGCACAAAAAGCGCCCACTGTCATTGCGGTCGCGATTCCGGTTGTTTCGTTTGGCCTTCCCATCCTTGAGACTGCAATTTCTGTGCTGCGGCGTTTCATCAGCGGACGGCCGGTTTTCACCGCCGATCGAGAGCACATACATCACAAGCTTCTGCAGTTGGGTTTCAGCCACCGTCAGGTAGTGATCGTTCTTTACGCGGTTTCGGCAGTCTTCGCTCTGCTCTCTTTGTTTCTTTTGTGGCCCACCGGCAGCACGCTCGGATTGGTGCTGGCGGTGTTGGGCGCCGGCGTATGGATCGGAGTGCAGCACCTTAACTATCTTGAATTTGGAGAACTGCGCCGCGTGGCCCAGCGCACCATCAGCCAGCGTCAGATCTTCTTCAACAACATGGCCGTGCGCCGCGCTGCTGAAGAACTGAAGGTCGCTGTGAGCGGACACCAGATCATTCAGATACTGGAAGCCGCGTTCACGGGAAATGACTTCGATGCTTTCCAGCTCAACAACAAACTGAATGGAGTTTCGCTCGCACCTTCTGCCATGCACGCGATCTCCGGGGACAGCACTTACATCTGGACCAGGCCGGGAGTCCGGATCGCCCACGATCTGGTTTCGGCGTGGAGCCTGCGGCTGGATCTGGTTGCCGCAAACAATCGGCGCTGCGGCTCGCTGCTCATATACCGCACTTACAGCACGCGCGATCTTCAACTCGACATCAATCTGCTCACTTCCGTTTTTCCGGTCGCGCTGGCCGATGCGCTGCAGCGCATTTCATGCGAAAACGCTCACGTGTTTGTTCCGATCGAGACCTCCGCGTTCGCTGCCGCGCAAGCCGGCTGATGATCGACCCAGAAAGGTCTTGCGATCCACAGGTTGAACCAGCTCTGCTACTTTTTGTTGTGCGTTCGCAGCCGTAGTTTCTAACCTTCCCACCAAGCTCGTAGAAAAATGAAAATGCGCTGGGGCCGAATTCGCGAAAGCGACTTACATTTCGTTCCACTTCCTACTGCTGTCTTCTGTGTTGCTTGTGAGCTGATCAGTCAGAACAACACGCCCTGTTGCCTGGCGTGCGGAAGTAAAGCGGTGCTGAGTCTATCGCGCGTGCTGGGCGGGTCGATGCGCGGACAGCAAAGCGCTCACCTGATCACCGACAGCGAACTTGATCGCCTGGTGCGTGAGCTGCTGCGCACCGTGCCGGAAAACGTATGCGAAGAAGGAGAATCTGTACCCGCGACCTTTTCCGCTTTCGCACCCACTCGCAGTCATGTGCGGCACAGTGGAAGGACCGGGGTGTCAGCGGAGATCGAAATGTTTTCCACACAGCTTGAGCTTGAGCCCGCTATCCATGTGATTGCCGAGCGGGCCCAGGCGCTGACTCGTGCCACCGGAGCCGCGGTGGCGTTGCGCAGCGGAAGTGAAATCGTCTGCCGCGCCCGAACCGGTCGCACGGCGCCTGACATCGGGGTTCGCCTGCAGACTGATTCCGGGATTTCCGCGGATTGTGTACGCACCGGTGATGTGGTGCTCTGTCAGGATGCCGAAGCTAACCCCATGGTGGATCTGGTTGCGTGCCGCCGCCTGGGGGTGCGGTCGATCCTGGCTGCCCCCCTGCGGCATATCCACCGTACGTTCGGGGTGTTTGAGGTGCTTTCCGCCGCTCCTTACGCCTTTAATGATCGTGACGTGGCCACCATGCAAGTGCTTTCCAATATGGTAGTTGCGGCCATGTTGCGGCTTTCATCCCTCAACGCCGGCCAGCCAGCCGGGTAATCCCAGCCGCCCCGGTTATCCCTCCAGTCGAAGCGCTTGCAATCTATGCTGCGATAATCCAGAGCTGGGGTAAGATGTAGGAACTTTGTATGTACCCCACCGGGTCCAGAGGCGTTGGATCTTTCGGACCGCCGCCGCGACCGATTAATCGCGAACGGCGCCGTTGTGTTCGCCAAAAGGTCCATACTCCTGCGTATGCGAGTCTTAACGGAACCGCGGGCGGCATGCTGCTCGATCTCAGCGAGATAATTGATATCAGCGAAGATGGCATAGCAATTCAGGCGTCGGTGCCGCTTGAGGCCAGCCGCGTGCTGAATCTGTGTCTGGACTTGCCAGAGACGCGGGCGCGCCTTTATACCACTGGTGAAGTCGTGTGGTCTGATCACTCCGGCCGCGCCGGAATTCGTTTCCCACGATTGCCTATGGCATCAAGGAATCAACTGAAAGAGTGGTTGTTTCAGAACGCGCTGATCGGCTACGAACAGGTGCCGTACCTTCCGCCTGCCCCTAAGAATCTGGATCGTTCTGAGGGGTTGGCGCGCATGAGTGGCGTGCTGGCCAACTCGGATGAAGCCCTGGATCTTCCGGACATTCCTCTGCTCAGCCTGTCCGCACTGGCGGCGGTGAAGCGGGAAATCGAGTACGCCGATCCCGACCTGAAAACTCTGCTGGGAATTGTTGCGCAGCGAGCCATGTCGTTCACCGGCGCGACCGGTGCAGCGCTGGCCTTGTTTCAGAACGAAGAGATGATCTGCATGGCAAGCGCCGGAAATCATGCGCCGCCGGTGGGCACGCGGCTGCAGATCGGCGCCGGATTTTCGGGCGAGTGCATTCACACCGGGCGCCTGCTGCGCTGTGAAGACTCTGAGCTTGATCAGCGGGTGGATGCTGATGCCTGCCGCATGCTGAAGATCAGGTCAATCATCGCCGCGCCCATCCGCTCCGGCGAATCGGTTTGCGGATTGCTCGAAGTGTTCTCCTCGCGTCCGGCAGCGTTTACGGCCGGCGATGACGCGATCATGAAGCGCCTGGCACAGATCTCGTTGACCGCCGTCCATCGCGCGGCTAAAGCTTCCGCCACCAAGCGCAGCGAACCGGTGCCGCTGAAATCGGTTCCCGAGATGCCGGCTCGAGTTCCGCAGTTGACACTGGTGCCGACAACGCCTCCGCGAAGCTGGAGGCTTCCTCGTCCGCTTTTTGTGTCGGTCGGTCTGACATTGTTGTTGGTGTTGGGATGGTTGTATGCTCCGCATTTTCAGAACGGATTGCGCAGCGTTAACGCAACCTCGCCCGCTGCCGCGGCTGTGCCCAAGGTGGTGAGCCCGCAGCCCAAGAGCGCGCGCGAAGTCACCGACATAAATGGACTGCGACATCAGGCCGAGCTGGGCGATCCGACGGCACAATTTGTGCTCGGCATTCATTACTCGACCGGAGATGAAGTGGCGCACGATGATAACGAAGCGGCGCGCTGGATCGGCCTGGCCGCGGAGCAGAATCATCCGGTGGCGCAGGCATTTCTGGGCGAGTTTTATCGCGAAGGACGCGGCGTAGCAAAAAATTATTCCAAAGCGTACATGTGGCTGGCGCTGGCGCGCGCCAACGGAGATCAGGCCAGCCGCTACACCATCAACGCTCTCGCCTCGCGCATGAGTCCCGGCGACCGCCTGGCCGCTGAGCAGCAGGCCAACGAGTGGCTGAAGAATTATCAGCTCAAGGGCAAGACTTCCGGTAAGTAAGAGTTTCAAGTGTTCCGGGCGGAAGGTTTTGCAAAAGTGTTTACTCCGTTATAGCTGCCCCACCTGGGTCGTATGCAAAATTCAACAGCAGATTCCTCGTTCGTCCTCGCCTCATGGTTGCGGACGGCTCGGAATCATAGGGGAGAAGCCTCTGTGACGGCACGACCACCCGGAAAACGAAGAAGCTAGTTGCTAAGATATCCCTATGGAGCGCCTACGAGACATGCTCGACCAGCGAGTGCGGGAAGGCGATCTCTACGAGAAGCTGGACCGCGGCCGGGTGCGATGTTTTGCCTGCGGGCATTGCTGTCCTATCCCCGAAGGACAGCCGGGTGTTTGCAAGGTCCGCTATAACCGCGGCGGCACGCTTTATGTTCCGTGGGGTTATGTGGGCGGAGTACAGTGCGATCCGATCGAAAAGAAACCATTCTTCCATGCTTTCCCAGGAGCCCTGGCCTACAGCTTCGGCATGCTGGGATGCGATTTACATTGTGCCTATTGCCAGAACTGGGTGACCTCTCAGGCGCTGCGGGATCCATCCGCGGTCTCGGCGCCGCTGGAAGCGGATCCCGAAATCCTTGTACAAGATGCGTTACGGCAGGGCGCGAAAGTTTTGGTCAGCACCTACAATGAACCGCTTATCACCAGTGAATGGGCGATTGCGATATTTCGTACAGCGAAAGCGGCAGGACTGAAAACGGCTTTCGTTTCGAACGGCAACGGCACTCCGCAAGTCATGGAATACATTCGGCCATGGGTTGATTTATACAAGGTCGATCTCAAGAGCTTTAATGACCGGCACTATCACGAATTGGGCGGACGTATTGGTCCGATCCTGGACACCATTAAGCGGCTTCATGCGATGGAGGTTTGGCTCGAAATTGTCACACTGCTGATACCGGGCTTCAACGATTCGGAACATGAACTGAAGCGCTTGACTGAGTTTGTTGCATCGGTTTCGCCCGAAATTCCGTGGCACGTGACGGCTTTCCACAAAGATTACAAGATGGATGGTCCACCGGACACTACCTCCGAAGATCTCATGCGCGCGGCCGAGATTGGAAAAGCCGCCGGCCTGCATCATGTGTACGCGGGCAATCTACCGGGCCGGGTCGGGAACCTGGAAAACACCTATTGTCATACTTGCGGAGCGCTGCTGGTGCAGCGCAGCGGCTATCTGGTGCGGGAGTACAAAGTAACAGCTGACGGGACGTGCCCGTCGTGCCACACCCCAGTTCCGGGCCGATGGCCGTCCGGATTCGAGGGCCAGATAGCACACCATCCTTTCCTGCCGCGCCAGCGGTCCGCTTTGGTTACAATCCTCAGCTAGCCATTTAGTCATTTAGTTATTGCGCGCCCTCATGAGCAGATGGTCTGTATCCCCAGGCACGCTGGTCCTGGTCATTGCAGTGGTGCTGGGGTTATTGATGATTGGGCTGGCCCTGATGTGGTCGCCGCGCGATTTTCTCACGCGGCGGCTGGCGACTTATCTCATCGCTGGTTCTGAAACTTTTAATGCGCCGCAGCAGTTCTGGTTGCGTACCGGCGTGATCTCGCAAAAAGAATACAGCTCGCCTGAGTACCTGGTGCTGCAGAAGCGGGGGTGGATCAGCGCCTCGAATGCGGCATGCAGTGCGACCAGCGGTCCTCCACCTTGCTGGGAAATGCGACTGACTCCGCTTGGGATTGGAGTTCTGCATGACTGGGTTCCGGCTAAGCGGGCGGCGACTCAATATTTCAGTGTGCCGGTGGCGCGCAGGCAGCTGGTTGAGGTCACGGGAATTGTGAAAGAGGGCACCGTGGCCGATGTTGATTTCCAGTGGAAATGGAACCCGCTGAATGAAGTTGGCGCCGCGCTTTATGCTGGAGGCAGTGAATACACTTCTACGGTGCAGTTTGTCCACTACGATGATGGATGGCGAGTGGTGGAATCCGGGGTGCGCAAAGGGCACCAGAGCCTGGATGACGCGATGAAAAACGCGTCGCCCACGCAGTAAGAGGCCGGGTTCCCCGTTTCTTTCGCTCCTGTTGGGCTTTCTGTGGGGCACGTTAACCCCGCGCCTTGTGCGTCGGCTGCATTCTTTAGCCGCTACGCGGCTTGCGCATTGTGGCCAGCGTTCAAAAAGACGCTCGCCACCTTATATTTCGTCTACTCTCGTTCAAAAGGACAACCCAATGAAGCGGCTTCTCATATTCGGTTTGTGGCTGTGGCTATTTGGTTCCGGGTCTTACCTGCGGGCTGATTCCTTAGAGGATCTGGCGAAAGATTTCTGGCAATGGCGGGCCAATGAGCAACCAGTCTCGTCAGATGACATCGCTCGCATAGAACGACCGGCAGCCTGGATTCCGGATTGGTCGGCGGCGTCGGTCGAGAAGTATCGGCGCGAACTGAACGAGCTTGAAGGACGCTGGAAGAGGCTAGATACCTCACATACGTCAGTTCCTGAACAGATTGATTACCGGCTTATAGGCTCGGCGCTGGCGCGGGTGCGATGGGAACTGGACCGCACGCGCATGTGGCAGCGCAACCCGGAGTTTTACGTGCAGCAGACGGCGGGAGCCTACTTCAATCTGCTGCTTCAGCCCCCTCCTTTCAATGGGACGCGCTCGCGACAGATTGTCGCCGTACTGCGATCAGTGCCAGCAACGATCGAGGCGGCGGAGCAAAACCTGAACCAGCCAGCGGCGCCGTTTGCTCGACTGGCCATCGCGGAACTCGAAAATATTGCCCCCAGGTTGCAGAAATCAGCAAGCGCATTGAAGCCTCAAATGGATGTCACGAGCGGGGAGCAAGTGGTTTCCACTGCGGCGGCCGCGAGTGCGGCGCTTGAACAATACCGGCAGTGGCTGGTCGAGAAGCTGCCCACAATGAGCAAAGAGACGGCAGCAGGGCGGGAGAATTATGAATTCTTCCTGCGGGAGGTCGCGCTACTTCCATTTACTCCTGAGCAGTTGCTCGAGATGGGACATTTGGAGTGGGCGCGATCGGTGGCATCGCAGGTCTACGAGGAGCATCGAAACGCGGGCGCGCCAGAGCTGCACATGTTCAGCAACGAGTCGGAGGAGATGGAGCGCGAGAAAGTTGACGAGCTGGCGGTGCGCAAGTTTCTCGAGCGCAAGCAGATTCTCTCGGTGCCGCCGTGGGTGCAGCATTACGTGTACCTGGCAATTCCGGATTATCTCGATCCGCTCGGCGATCTCGGGGAACTCGACGATCTGACCGGACCGGGCCGACTCGATAAGAATGGCATTCGCTACATCGCTCCGCCGGGGCCGCAGTTGGGGTATTTTGCATCCACTCAGGCGAGAGATCCGCGCGGCCTGATCGTGCATGAGGGTGTACCGGGGCACTACTTCCAGTTGGCGCTGGGATGGAAGAACGATGATCCGATCAGGAGGCATTATTACGATTCGGGAGCAAACGAGGGAATTGGATTTTATGCGGAAGAGATGATGCTGCACGCGGGATTGTTTGATGACACCCCGCGCAGCCGGGAGTTTATCTGGAATTTCATGCGATTGCGTGCGCTTCGGGTGGAAGTTGATGTGAAGCTGGCGTTGGGAGAGTTCTCGATCGAGCAGGCGGCGAAGTATCTGATGGAGACGGTGCCCATGGACGCGAGGACGGCCAACGCGGAAGCGGCGTTTTTTGCGTCAACACCGGGACAGGCGATTTCATACCAGATTGGGAAGATACAGATTTATCAATTTCTGGCGGATGCGCAGCGACAGCAAGGGAAGAAGTTCAACCTGCGAGCTTTCCATGATTTCGTGTGGCAGAACGGGAATGTGCCGATTGGGTTGCAGCGCTGGGAACTGCTGAGTTTGAAGGACGGAGTCCCACAATGAATCGGGTGAAATGCGCGCAAGTTCCCCTCGCTCCGGGAAGAGAAGCACTTCGCTCGGGATGACCGCGAGCGGATGAGGGCCGCCGGTTGCGAAAGATTCTGATGTGCTGACGGCGACTAAGTGTTTGTTTTGTTTCACCGGTGGTCACATTCGTTTCTATTTACAGCCATGCGACTGACGGTGTATACCAATGATTCTTTTCTTTCTTCCCTATGCGAACCTGGAAATCGTGGTGCTCCCTTCTTTTGCTGCCGGTTCTAGCGCAGGCAGCCGACAAGCCAAAACTCAAAATTGACGAATTTTTCAACTTCGTCTCGATCGCTGACGTGAAGATTGCGCCGGATGGACAGTCGGTGGTGATCGGCACAGAGCGCGCCGACTGGGACCAGAGCATCTTTCGCAAAGACCTGTGGCTTTACCGCGATAACGGGCGCGGCGCGGGAAGCCTGGCGCAACTGACGCAATCTGGTCATGACACGGAGCCGCAATGGTCGCCTGACGGCCAGTGGGTCGGATTTCTTTCTGAACGCAAGACTTCCGGTAGTGCGAAGTCGGAGGAGGCTTCAGGGCAAGAGGAAGACGTTGCGCAATTGTTTCTAATTGCCCCGAGCGGTGGAGAGGCGTTTGCGGTGACTTTGGGAGCGGAGGAGGTACACGCTTTCGCTTGGTCGGCGGATTCGAAGTCACTTTACTTCTCGACACGCTCGCCCTGGAGCAAGCAACAGAAAGATGATTACAAAAAGATGTGGAAAGACGTCAAGGAATACCGTGCGTCGGAACGCGGCGATGCAGTTTTTAAGATTGATGTGAGCGAGGCATTGAATCGGGCAAACAATGCTCCCAGTCAATTGCAGGAGGCCTGGAAGGATGCCCCGGATGTCACTCCCGGTTCGCGCGTAGTG
>QHZY01000087.1 GCA_003224855.1 Acidobacteriota bacterium
AAACCTCACTGGCAGCGGCGCCGGGAACAACCGCTCCAACCACCACCCAGGCGGCAGCGGCTGAGACAGCGCCAGGAACAGCGGCGGGAGAAGCGGCGGGAGCCCCGGCGTTGGCAGGCGAGCAGGGCGGGTCGAATCTGCCGGTTTATGGGGGATCTTCTGCGGCGGCGAAAGCTCTGAATCCTGACATCAGCATGATCGGGGATTTCATTGGAGCGGCCGGACACGCTCCGGAGTCGCCGGGCTCGGTGATCCGTCAGGCAGGTTCGCGCTCGATCGAAATGCATGAGTCTGAGCTGGGGGTTCAGGCCATCATCGATCCCTACGCCCGCGGCGACTTGTTTATCAGTTTTGGCGAGGAAGGGGTCAATCTGGAAGAGGGCTATATAACGTTTACCGCCCTGCCAGCGGGTTTTGTGGCGCGTGCCGGGAAGATGCGTGCCGCCTTCGGCAAGGTGAACACACTTCACAATCACGTGCTGCCGTGGGTGGACCGGCCATTGGTGACGGAGAACCTGGTAGGCGGCGAAGACGGAATAGACGATGCCGGGTTTTCGCTGACCCGGATCCTTCCTGCTCCCAAAGGGATATTCCTGGAAGCGACCGGACAGGTTTTTCGTGGCGATAGCGGTACACAGACCTATTTCACCAGTTTAGGCACTCAGGTTGATCACCCGTTGTTCCAGGCTACCGGCAAGGGAGATGTAGCAACGGTAGCTCATTTGCGTGCTTATAAGGATATTACCGACTCCACTAACCTGGATATCGGTGTTTCTTACGCGCGCGGGCACAACGATGTGGGTAGCTCGTTTATCACCAGCCTGTACGGGGCCGATGCAACAGTGCGATGGAAGCCGTTACGGCGCTCCATCTATCATTCATTTATCGGGAGAACGGAGTTGATCTGGAGCCAGCGTGAGCAGCTGCCGACCGTACAGCTGGCTTCATTGCAGCGGGCATTCGGCATGTATGCCTCGCTTGACTACCAGTTGGCACGGCGCTGGTTCATAGGCGCACGTTATGATTACTCGCAGCGGGCGCGTGACATGTTCGAAACTGACAAGGGGGCTTCCGCTGCCTTGACCTATTGGCCAAGCGAATTCAGCCAGATCCGCGGACAATACAGGTACACCCGCTATGCCAATGGGTTTCTTGAGAATCAGCTATTAATGCAGGTGCAGTTCTCACTCGGAGCGCATGGGGCGCATCCATTCTAATGAAAGGAAATCGATGAACTTTTGTCGTGTATTCAAATGCCTGTTGGCGATAGCGCTCCTGGCGGGGGCTGCACAGGCCAAAAAGCTGGATGTGATTACATCTACTACCGATATGGCTGCGCTCGCCCAGGAAGTCGGCGGGGACAAGATCAACGTCGAGGCGCTGGCGAAAGGGTACCAGGATCCTCACTTCGTTGAACCGAAGCCGAGCTTTCTCCTTAAGCTTCGACATACCGACCTGTTGATCGTCGTGGGACTTGATCTTGAGATCGGCTGGCTTCCGCCGCTGATCACGCAAAGCGGCAACCCCAAAATTCAGGTGGGCGGATCAGGCTATCTCGATGCTTCGCAATTCGCCGAGATTCTCGACAAGCCGACAGGAACGATTACGCGTGCCATGGGCGACGTGCACCCGCTGGGAAACCCGCACTACTGGCTCGATCCGGACAACGGTCGCCGGATCGCGAAAGGCATAGCCGGCAAACTATCTGAACTCAATCCGCCGGATGCTGCTTACTTTCAGCAGCGCTTCCAGGACTTCGATAAACGGCTGACGGATGCCGAGAAGCGATGGGACACGGAAATGGCGCCCTATCGCGGCCGTAAGGTGGTTACATATCACACTTCATGGTCTAACTTCGCCAGGCATTTCGGCGTTGCCATTGATGGGTACATTGAGCCACGTCCGGGCATCCCTCCTACCCCGCAACACACGCTTGAGATCATCAAGCTGATGAAGCGGGACAATGTGAAAGTGGCCATGGTCGAGCCATATTTCGATCTTAAGACTCCTAACAGCATTGGAGCGGCAACTGGAGCGAAAGTGATTGTGATGCTGCCTTCGGTGGGTGGCGAAAAGGAAGTCACCGATTATTTCAAGTTGTTTGACTATGATCTGGGATTGCTGACCAATGCGTTCAAGAGTGCGCAGTGAGTTGCCTGCGGTGAGTTGATTTCAGCCAAGGACACGAATGGAAATCCTTCAATTTTTGATTCTGCCGTTTTTAGCCAGTCTGATTTTGACCGGCATTCATGCATATCTGGGCGTTCATGTGGTGGAACGCGGAGTGATTTTTGTCGATCTCGCCCTGGCTCAGATCGCGGCCCTGGGCGCGACCATAGCCATTGCCGTGGGAATGGACCCGCATGGCGGCAAATCATATTGGATCAGCCTGGTATTCACATTCCTGGGCGCGCTGATCTTTTCACTGGTACGCTCGCGGCGGGCACGTGTCCCGCTGGAAGCGTTCATCGGCATTACGTATGCGGTTTCATCGGCGGCAGCGATTCTGGCCATGAGTAAAGCCACCGGCGAAACCGAACATCTTAAGGATATGCTGGTGGGAAATATCTTGGCGGTCTCACGGCATGAGGTGATCAAAACCGCCCTTCTTTACGGCGCAATCGGGCTGTTCCATTACATCTTTCGCCGCAAGTTTTTGAGCATTTCGATGGACCCGGCGGCGGCGGAAGCGCAGGGCATCAATGTGCGATTGTGGGATTTTCTGTTCTACGCGTCTTTCGGTTTTGTTGTGACCTCATCAGTTGCGATCGCGGGCGTGCTGCTGGTGTTCTGCTACCTGATCGTGCCTTCGGTAGGCGCCATGCTGTTCGCGGATAAAATCGGGACCCGGCTGGCGATTGGTTGGATCATGGGCACACTGGTTTCGGCGCTGGGCTGTTATCTCTCGGTGTATCTCGATCTTCCCACGGGAGCCACTATCGTTTGCACCTTCGGGGGGATCCTATTTTTTATGTACCTGGCGCACGTGGTATTCAGCCGAGCGCGCGTGGGGCATGCGCAGATCGCAGAGTCCCGGCTGGTAGAAAAGTGAGACGCCAACAATTGACAGCGCCAGCGGGAACTTTTTAAGATTGCAGTTAATAGGCGTGCCCGCTCCCAGTTCGGCCTGGTTTTACATTTGTACCCACTGCGGTGAACACTACTTATGATTAATGTCAAAGACCTCACGAAGAGGTATGCCCGGACAGTTGCCGTCGATGGCATTTCGTTTGACGTCGGCAAGGGACAGATTGTCGGTTTTCTTGGCCCCAATGGCGCCGGAAAAACGACAACTATGCGGATTCTAACCTGCTTTTTGCCGCCTTCCGATGGCACAGTGACGGTCGCAGGTTTCGATGTGCTGGAGCAGCCGCTTGAGGTGAAAAAGCGGATCGGCTATCTGCCGGAGACACCGCCCATCTACCAGGAGATGGAAACGGACGAGTATCTGCGGTTTGTCGGGCAACTGAAAGGATTAACGGGCGCTGAGCTGGAAAGGCGTATCAACTACGTCAGTGAACGTTGTTCCATTAGTGATGTCAGAAAGAAACTGCTGGGCAAATTGTCGAAAGGCTACCGGCAACGCGTGGGCCTGGCGCAAGCCATTATTCATAACCCAGATGTGCTGATTCTTGATGAACCAACCGCCGGGCTTGATCCGAAACAGATCAACGAGACCCGTGACCTGATCCGCAGTCTGGCCGGCGATCACACAATTATTCTGAGCACGCATATTCTGCCGGAGGTCGAACAGACGTGCGAGCAGGTGGTCATTATCAACAAGGGCAGGCTGGTCGCAACCGACTCGGTGCGGAATTTGCAGGCGCGTGCGCGTGGGGCGGAGTCGGTGGTGCTTGAGGTAGCGGGACGCGATACGGCTTTGGACGTCGGCAAGGTCCAACAGAGGCTCCAACAGATTGCTGGTGTGGGTGGAGTAGTGCTAAGGAACCAGTTCGACAGTCACGCCGTGTTTGAGATTGAAGGGCAAAAGGGTGCGCTGGTGCGAGGCGATCTGGCTCGTGCCGTGGTGGAGTCAGGATGGGACCTGAATGAGCTGCGTCCGGCTGCCATGAGCCTGGAAGAGGTATTCCTGCAATTGACGGGAAGCGAAGCACAGGCCCAGGCGGCGGGTGCGGAAGGAGTGCCAGCATGAGAAATGCCTGGATTATCTGCCGCAAGGAACTGAGCAGCTACTTCGTATCACCGGTGGCGTATTTCCTTCTAACCATGTTCGCGGTGGTGTTCGGTTTTTTCTTCTGGACTGCGCTGGGCTATTTCGCCAATGCCTCTTTGCAGATGCAGATGAGTGGCCAGACGTTTCCACTGAACCTGAATGAACAGCTGATTCGGCCGCTGTTGCAGAACGTGAGTGTGATCAGCCTTTTTTTGATTCCGATGATCACGATGCGGCTGTTCGCTGAGGAAAAGCGCACCGGGACCATCGAACTGCTGGCAACCTCTCCAGTTCGTGATCTGGAGATCATCATAGGAAAGTGGCTGGCTGCCATGATGCTTTACGCGTGCCTGCTGATTTTCACGGCCCTCAATTTCGCTTTTCTTTTTAAATATGGAAACCCAGACTGGAAACCGCTGCTGGTCGCATATCTGGGGCTGCTATTGCAGGCAGGCGCATTGCTGGCGATCGGAACTTTCATCTCTACACTCACAAAAAATCAAATCATCGCCGGTGCCGCAACCTTCGGCGTAGCGCTGCTGATGTTTGTTCTGGGATGGGTCGGCGAATATGAGAGTTCGACCTGGGCGCGCGTGCTTTCGTACTTATCGATAAATGCTCACCTGGAGTCATTCAGCCGAGGCGTTTTGAACTCGAAGGATGCGGTCTTCTACATCAGTATGATTTTCTTTGGATTATTTCTCACCGCGCGTTCGCTTGAATCGCTGCGCTGGAGGTCATGAGTGTCGAACGAATGGCTGAAAGCCCGGCAGACGAAATATGCGGTGTATCTCACTACTTACATTGCGGTTATTGTAGTGGTGCTTGTGGTCGCGAACATACTGGCCGACCGCTATACTAAATCGCTCGACACCACCTCAAACAAGCGTTACAGCCTCTCAGACCAGACGGCGAAAATCGTCAAGGGACTGAAGCAGAATGCGACTATTACATATTTCAATCAGAGCCGCAGCTTTCGCGAGGGGAAAGACCTGCTTGATCAGTACTCGAATCTCTCACCCAAGATACACGTTGCGTATGTGGACCCTGATAAAGATCCACAGGTGGCCCGCGAAGCTGGCATCCGGAATCTTGGAACCGCAGTCGTGCAATTGGGACAGAAGAAAGAAGAAGCCAAGAGCATGACGGAAGAAGGCATAACCGGCGCCTTTATCCGTGAACTCAAGGACAACACACGGACAGTGTGCTTCGTCAGCGGCAGCGGCGAACACCAGGTTGATAACAGCGATCGCGACGGACTCTCGCGATTTAAAGAACTTCTCTCGAAAGATAACTACGAAAGCAAGACAATTGACCTGCTTCAGAAGGCTGAGGTGCCGGGCGATTGCACCGTCCTGGTGGTCGCGGGACCGACACGGAATTACGAACAGCCGGAAGTGGATGCAGTTAAAAAGTATGTCGAAGGCGGCGGACGGGCGCTGTTTATGCTTGACCCGCCGGTCAAGCTGGGGCGATCTGTAACTGCGGATAACGACGAGTTGACCAGTGTTCTGCAGAGCTGGGGCGTAACACTCGATAAAAACCTTATTCTCGATCTGAACCCCATAGGGCAGCTTGCCGGCCTGGGGCCGCAAGTCGCGCTGGTCACCAGTTACAGCACGCAGCCCATCGTGAGCGAGATGAAAGGAACTGCCACTGGGATTCCGCTTACCCGCTCTATGGAGATCAAGAGCACGGATAAGGCCAATGTTGAGAAGCTGTTCGATTCTTCGAGCAGCAGCCTGGCTACTTCCAATCTGAGTTCTGCTGAAGTGAATGTGAACGATCCCAAGAATAAAAAGGGGCCGCTCACCATCGCTGCGGCTGGAACTTACGATACGGGCAAGCAGAATGTTCAAGGCAGGTTCGCGGTGTTCGGCAGCTCAACCTGGGCCGCAAACCGGTTTATCAATGTTCTTGGAAATAATGACCTTGCTCTGAACACGATTAATTGGCTGTCATCTGACGAGGACTTGATTTCGATCCGCCCCAAGGAACAAGACAATCGCCGAGTCAATATGACGCGCGCGCAGATGAATTTTGTGAGCCTCACCAGCCAGTTCCTGCTTCCATTGCTGGTGGTGATTGCCGGCGTCTCGGTTTGGTGGAAAAGACGATAGCACTTAGTTCAAATGAAGATTCGCGGACTTCTGACTGCAGTTGTGGTGCTGCTGGTACTGGGCGGCACGCTCTATTGGTCTGATCATCACAAGTCCGCTGAAGGCGCGGCCAAGCCGGCCGATACGCCGCCACAAATCTTGAAGCTCGATGAAGCCAGCGCGAGCAAGATCGAGTTGCGCAAGAAAGACACCGGAGTAATTGCCATCGCCAAGTCAGGTTCCGGAGTCTGGCAGATCACGGCACCGAAGAATTTGCCTGCCGACCAGAGTGCAGTATCGGGGGTGCTTTCCACTTTGTCGTCGCTCAATGCGGAGCGGGTCGTCGAAGACAAGGCGAGCGATTTGAAGCGGTACGGGCTGGATCAGCCCGTCCTGGTTGCGGACCTCACGGATAGAAGCAATGCGCATCACGAATTGAAGATCGGCGATGATACCCCGACCAGCGGCGGAACCTACGCCATGCTGTCCGGCGACCCGCGCGTGTTTACGATTGCCAGCTACGTCAAAAGCAGCCTGGATAAATCTCTGAACGACCTGCGCGATAAACGTTTGCTGACCGTAGACCCCGACAAGATCAGCCGGGTGGAACTGATAAAGCAAGGTCAGGAGATCGAGTTCGGTCGCAATAAAGACGACTGGCAGATCGTGCGGCCAAAGCCGTTACGTGCCGATGGCGTGCAGGTCGCAGATCTGGTCCGCAAGCTTACCGATGCAAAAATGGATTCAAGCGTTCCGGAAAAAGATTCGGCTGCAGGGTTCACACACGGAACCCCGATCGCGACAGCGAAGCTCACCAATCAGTCGGGCTCGCAGGAGCTGCAGGTTCGAAAGAACAAAGACACATATTTCGCTAAATCGAGCGCCATCGAAGGAACGTTTAAGGTCGATGCCGATCTCGGCCAGGAACTGAATAAGAAACTGGACGATTTTCGAAATAAGAAAGTGTTCGATTTCGGCTTTTCGGATCCCGACAAGATTGAATTACACAGTGGCGATAAAGCTTATTACCTGACCCGCACCGGCCAGGACTGGTGGTCAAACGGTAAGAAAATGGACCCGGACTCGGTACAGTCGCTGATCTCGAAGCTTCGTGATTTGAGTGCTGACAAGTTCCTCGAAAGCGGTTTTTTCAGCCCCACGATCCAGGCGATTGTTGCGTCAGACGACGGAAAACATACAGAGAAGATTGCCATCGTGAAGTCGGGCACAGAGTATCTTGCAAGGCGTGAAAATGAGCCGGCCATCTATCAACTAAGCTCTGCAGCAGTTGACGATCTGCTGAAGTCTGCCGCCGGACTCAAGCAGGCGCCTGCGCCCGGCAAGTAAAATCTAGCCACTTACGCGGGTTCGCTTCACCTCATGCCGCATACTGCGGCCTTCAATCAGGTGGAATAATTCCTCAGAAAGATTCTTGGCGTGATCGCCCGCACGCTCGAATGCCTGGCCCACGAATAAGAGATTGGTAACTGCCTCGCTGTGGCGCTGGTCCATATTCTCGATCTGATGACGAATAAGGCTGCGGCAGGCGAGGTCCATGCGGGAATCGTTCTGCAAAACCCACTGCGCCGATTTAAGGTCGCGATGCAGAAAACCGTGATCGATTTTGCTCAACATCTCCACCACGATCTTCGCCATGGTCAGAACATTTTCCCGGTCCCGTGGATTCAGTTCGGTGGTCATTGACTGCAAACGTTTCGCCGCCGACCATAGCAGGTCTCCGATACGCTCAAGATCGATGATAAATTTCAGACAAGCCAGCAGTTCCCGCGCTTCATTTTCGGTCACTTCGGTGATGGCCTGCGTGATTTTTTCATCCACCGTACGCTCGATCCGGTCCAGTTCCTTCTCGCAATCCTTGACGGCAAGGAAAGCCATCTTCGATGAGTCTTGAACGAACTCGTACAAGTTGTTGGCAGAATCCCTGGCAATCAGGCAGGCCTCACGAATCAGGGCGGTCAGTTCGCGAGTGGACTCTGGCTCTTGCAGAACCCGCTTGCTCGTTCTCTTCATTCGAATCGATTCCCGGGAGACGTTGCGTTGCACTGAGTCAGCCAAAAGAGGTGCAAGACCAATCTAGTCTAGTCGATGCGGATTATCAGTAGAAAGTACGGCTTAACATTTCTATCGCATGGGAATGGTCAACTGGAGTTCGAGAGCATGGTCGAACCGATGCATGTCCAGGTGTGCGTCAAAAGCTCCGCAAATGCTTTTTATTATCAGAAGCTGGGATTCATCGCCGCATGCTATCCCCTGCTCAGTCGAGTTTACGAGACGGAAGAGCAAGTGTGCGGCTTTCGAATCTCTGGTGATCCCTGCTTCCATCGTGCCGTCCTTGCGTGCCCAACTCAAAATTTGATCCAGCAGCAGAAACAACGCTGTACCCAGCGCCTTGGCGGAGACTGCCACCTCGCACTCTGTCCAGTTGCGACGAACGATTCTAACGCCGTTGTTCTCCGCCACCGGTATGAAATCATCCAACGCAGCTTCGAGGCAAGGCGCGAGCGGCGTGCTCTGTTGCTGCCCTCGTTGTTCGCGCTTAATCTCAAGCACTTGCTGCATCGTCAGGCTGAGCTTTGAAGCTCTTTCCGCCTGCCCCAGGACGCCTGCCAACTTCTCCGGATACATCTCGGAGGCGGGCGGTTTGTGCAACATCAATTCAACTGCACACCGGATTTGAGTGAGGGGCTGGTTTAGTGCGTGCAATAGCTCGTCGAGTGATTCTTCCGCCGGACGTCGCGATGCTGATTGTGGGTAAGCAATCGCCATTCCGATTAATCAGGAGCCCGCGCGCTCAGTTCATAGCCCACCCCGCGAACCGTGTGAATTAGGCGATGCGCGTATCCATCCTCCACCTTACGGCGCAGATAATTAACGTACACGTCAACCACGTTGGTGCAGGTATCGAAGCTCAGGTTCCACACATGTTCAATGATCATGGCACGCGTTATGCGCCTTCCGGCATTACGCATGAGATATTCGAGCAAGGCGAACTCCTTGGATGTGAGTTCGATCCGCTTGCCCCCGCGCTCCACGCGCCGTTCGACGCGGTCTAGTTTCAGATCGCCCACGCTCAAAACAGATTCGGCAGGTACATGGCTGCGCCGCATCAGAGCTCGAATTCTTGCCGACAGCTCGGAGAAAGAAAACGGCTTCATCAGGTAGTCATCCGCCCCCAGATCGAGGCACTGCACGCGGTCCTCAATGCGATTGCGGCCGGTAAGGACAAGGATAGGAACGCTGGGCTTTCTGGTACGGACGAAACGCAGAATTGAGACTCCATCCAGATGGGGCAACGTTAGGTCCAGGATAATGATGTCGAAATCGAGTTCACTGGCGAGAGCGCGCGCCTGCTCTCCATCCGCCGAAATGTCCACCGCGTAGTGTTCCGCTTCCAGTCCCTTCTTCACGAAGCTTGCGAGAGCTGAGTCATCTTCTGCTACAAGAATGCGCATGAAATTCCTCTAATATGAAGTGCTTCGATTGTTAGCAAAACATCACGTTCGGACAAGCGATTCATGCTTTGGGAGGATGGCAAAAAGCCTTTCCCGTACCAAAACCGAACCAGCCCCAAAACGAGATCTTCGGAGTCGAACCTTCAATGCCACTAACCGTGCCCGAAAGCCGGAAACGATAATTGGAAGAGTTCCGTGAACAAGGAAAACATCAAGCTTCTACAGTCCGTGATGGTGCCGGGCGGCGCCCTGCTGGCAACCGCGCTTGTTCTGGACCTCGCAGGAAACGCTATCTCCGGGGCAGTGGTTCAGTTTTTTCAGCTTTCCGCGTTCTGTGCCGCTCTATTTTTGGCTTTCCGGTTTCGCCTGGGCAGAATTCTGCTCACACTGCTGACCCTGCTGTTAGCAAATCGCGCT
>QHZY01000088.1 GCA_003224855.1 Acidobacteriota bacterium
CATCTGTCATGGCGGCTGTATCGCCGCCGGATTGAGCGGCAGCGGGGAAGATAGAGATCACCAGAATGCAGACAAATAGTGCGAAACATTGAGCGAAGATGAGTGCGATTGTGCGCTGCTTCACGAATCCCTCCCACAAATCCTGAAATGAGAACCACGCGAATGATCGCCAGCCGATGGCTACTCAGTTGGGGGCCAGTTGCTTTGGGTCAGGCTGGCGGCTGAAGTTCTTCCTCGCTCGGCGGCCTGTGCCGCGGATGGGGAGTTCATGGGAAGGTCGATCTTGAAGGTGGTGCCGGCGGGAGAAGAACTCTCCACTACCACCTCTCCTCCGTGATCCTGAACTATTTTTTGTACGATTGTCAGCCCCAGACCCGTGCCATTTTCCTTGCCAATGCTTACGAATGGATCAAACAGCGTTTCCCTGACCGATTGCGCAATGCCCCTGCCATTGTCTACCACTCGAACTTGCACCTGATTATCGGACTGGTCAATCTTCACTTGTATAGCGCCCGCTTCCGGAGGCAGAGATTCGAATGCGTTCAGCAGCAGATTGTAGAAAACTCGTTCCATCTTGCGGGCGTCGAACCATCCAGTCACGGCCCCGGTTTGCACGACAGTGATATTCACATTATGGCGCTCAGGATGCGAGCGGAAGGTCTGGATCGCGTGCTCTGCAGACTCGCGCAGATTGCCCTGGGTCCGCCGCAGAGACTCGCGAGTACGCGAAAATTCCAGCAGAGAATCGATCAGATCGGTCATCTGGTTCACCGCGATTCGAATCTCCTGATAAAGCTCTTCGCGCTGATCGCCCGACAACCGGCTTTCGCAAAGGAACTCAGCGTTGGCCACAATAGCGGCCAGGGAGTGGCGCAGATCGTGAGAGATTGAGCTGGCCATCCGGCCAATAGTCGCTAAGCGTTCCGAATCTAGAAGTTCGCGTTGGGTCTGCAGCAAACTGCCGCGCATGCGATTGAAGGCGCCCGTGAGTTCAGCGACTTCGTCGCTTCCATGCTCCTCCAGGCGGTAAGTAAAGTCGCCGTGCTCGAGAGCGCGGACGCCTGCGACCAGCTTGCCCAGCGGGCGGGTAAAGGTATCAGAGATCAGGAAAACCAGCGCGCTGCCCAATGCCACCGCCGCAAGTCCCAGCGCAAGCAGCAGCCGGTTAAGCCGGTCGAGAAAGGCGGTCGCCTCATCATAGGACTTCAGCACGCTCAGGCGCACCGAGGGGGAGCCGGTCCCGGCCAGTTCGATGGATTCGCTCAAGAATTGTTCATCACCCAGCCGGAGATCTTCGGGTGCTGCCGAGGAGCCGGGGTGGCTTGACTGCCTTACCAGTTCGCTTTCCTGAAGTAGCGGCAAGGTGCTCCGTACAATGTCATCGGCATAGTAAAACACCACCTGACTACTGGCGATACGGCTCACCTGAGAAGCAACCCGCTCATCGATTTCGTAGCCGACTATCAGAAAACCGAGCTGGCGGTCCTCGGCTGCGGGCCCAAAATAAATTGGTTTCAGGAAGACTTCATACAAATGGTGGCCTCCGAACCACCAATGCTCCGCAGCGTCGTGATTGAACGTCTTGGCGAACGAAGCTTTAGCCATTTGCGTAGTAAACCCGGGTGAGGAAGTGTGCAAAGCCACAACGCGGCCGGCGCGATCGATAAGCACAAACAAATCACTGCCAGCAGTCTGCCAAAGGCGATCGGAGGCATCCTGAATGGTGGCTGCGTCAGGCGCGGTCATGAGCGCACGCAGAATCGGCAGGTCGGCCAGCAGTTCGGCGGAGCGGGTGAGAGTCAGCTCTCGTTCCTGCTGAAAGTTTTTGAAGGTGCCGACGGAGTTCTGCAGGTCAGATTCGATATTTTTGCGGGTTTGTTTCTGCAGGCTGTGCTGGACCACCAGCAGACTGGTAGAGGTGAGGCCTGCGCTGATCAGGAGCATGGAGAGCAGGAACTTTGTACGCATCCTGAGCTTCGCCATGCTTAAGCCTCATTCACCCCACGGATTCAGCGCACGAACTTATACCCCATTCCGTGGACGGTGCGGAAGTGCGCCGGATTTGCCGGATCTTTTTCCAGTTTCTGTCGCAACTTCAGAATGTGATTGTCCACAGTACGGGTAGAAGGATAATTCTGATATCCCCAAACTTCATTAAGTAATTCGTCGCGGGAAATCACACGATCAGGATTCTGGGCCATGAACTTGAGAGTTTTGAATTCCTGAGCGGTCAAAGCCACGGGCTGACCCTCGCGGGTGATTTCCATCTTTATAAAATCTACGGTAACAGCGCCAAATACAAAAACATCGCCAACCCCGGAGCGAGCATTGCGGCGGAGGGCGGCGCGCACGCGGGCCAGCAACTCGCGGGGACTGAAGGGTTTAGTTACGTAATCGTCTGCGCCCAACTCGAGCAGAAGCACCTTGTCAGAGACGTCACTGGCGGCGCTCAACACGATGATCGGAGTAGTGGGCGCATGCTGCTTCACCTCCTGACATATCTCCCGGCCCGACATGTTGGGTAAGCGCAGATCAAGCACGATGGCGGCGGGCGCAAAGGAGCGAAAGGTCTCTACCGCAAGGCTGCCATCGCCGCAAACCTCCACCTTAAAACCTTCGCTTTCGAACAGACGCCTCAGCGCCTTTTGGACAGCCCGGTCGTCTTCGACCACTAGAATCCGCTCCACCGCAGTCGCGCCAGCGACAGGCAAAGGGCGAGCACGCGTACCGTACAAAGAACCTGGATTGACCTCTAGCATCACTCCTCCACTTTCTGCGAAGCAAACAAGAACGGGCCACTAATAAAGAGGGTACTACCGGGCGACTGATAAGACGACTACCGGGCGACTTGTTGACATTCTTTTTACAACTCAACGCTGGGCAAATCCCGGACGTTTGGGCGTTTATTCGGCGACGAGCAGATTCTCGGCGAACGGCCATTCGTGGTCGATCCATTGTCGGCGACATCCAAAGCCGGCTTTCCGCGCTAGCCAGAAAATCTCATCGGCGGTGAATTTATGGCTGCTTTCCGTCCAGATAGTCTCATCCTCAGCGAAATCGATCGCAGTTCCGGAACGGGGGATGTTCACGATTTGCGACCGGCGGGACCGGAGATGCATTTCAACGCTGCGCATTTCCTGGTTGTATCGAGCGACGTGCTCGAACTGCTGCAAGTCGAAGTCGGCGTCGAGTTCACGATTGATGCGGGCCAACAAATTCAGGTTAAACGCCGCCGTGACCCCAAGCGGATCGTCATATGCGGTGACGAGTTGGGGGATAGGCTTTTCAAGGTCCGTTCCAAGCAACAGCCAGTCGCCGGGCTGAAGAATTTGGCGTAACTGCCGAAGAAATTCTGTCGCAGCCGGCCGATCGAAATTCCCAATCGTGCTTCCCAGAAATAAGACGAGCAACTGCTGGCCGGTGCGGCGGCGCGCAGCTACTTCCACCAAGCCATCCAGGTATTCGCGCTCGAATCCGACGATGCTCATCGATTCGATATCGCCGAGCTCACGTTCACACATGACCAAGGCAGTGCGGGAAATTTCAATCGGGAAATAGGGGGTGTGCTGACGGCGGCACAAAGCCTGGAGAATCCAGCGCGTTTTCTTGCCGCTTCCACTGCCCAGCTCTGCAACCGCGATCGAACCAGGAATCAGTTCTACGATCTCATCGGCGTGACGCTGAAGCAGGCGTTCATCGGCCCGCGTGAGCCCGTATTCGGGAAGCACGCTGATCACTTCGAACAGCGCTGAGCCGACATCATCGTACAAAAATTTTGAGGGCAGCTCTTTTTGCCCTGGTTTACTAAGCCCCAGTTTTACCTCGGAGGCAAATTCGTAAGCCGCATCGGGTCGAATAGCATGAGTCAGCATGAACTGCGCTCGTTCTCGCATCATGCGCTCACGCACCTGAAGCCGGCGTAGACATATTGATATCGCGGCTGGAACCAGTTACGGAAAGAGCGCCGCAGCATACTGGCCGCCGTGCGGGGCGATCCGCCTTTCATCACGAAGTGTTTTCCATCAAAGAAGTCCGCGGAATAGCCCGGATAGAAAGCAAAGCGTTCAAAACCAGGGAGAGGGCCAAAAGCAGTTGAGGTCCACTCCCAGCCATTGCCGAGCAGTCCGGAGACGCCAAAAACGCTGTCACCCGCGGGCAAAGCATTCACCGGTATCGGATCCCAACGCTGAAAATCAAAATTACCGCGGGCCGGCCGCGGAGGATCGGCTCCCCATGGGTAGCTGCTGTTTTCAGGTCCATTCGCACCGCCGTAAGCGGCCCGATGCCACTGTGCTTCAGTGGGAAGGGCTTTGCCGGCCCAACGCGCAAAGGCGCTGGCTTCCGCGTGACTGACGTACACCGGCCAGTCAAGCGGCAATGGCACCTCTTCGAACATAGTTCGATAGCGCCACTCGTCGCCCCTGCCATTCCAGAAAACAGGATGCGAAATCTGGTCAGTTACTTTCCAGTCCCAGTCTGCATCGCTCCACAAACTGCGCGTGTTATATCCGCTGTGGTTGACGAAATCGAGAAAGTCGCGATTGGTCACCATGTATTTATCGATGTCAAACGCTGCAACCTGAATCTTCTGCTCTTCAAATTCGTTGTCCCAGCCGAAAGCGCCGCCATCTCGCGCCAAACCCAAAATGGCCACTCCCTCCGGAATGCTGATCATGGTTTGAGAGGGAGATTGGGTCAGGAGTAAAGAAGGCTGGGAAGGTGCGATCTTGGACGAGTGCGGCAGTTGATGCAGCATATAAGCCAGTGTCTCTGCGTGCATCAGGCGGTGTTCGACCGCCACGCCTAAAAGAATGTCAGGGTCATTTTCCGGGTTGGAAGAGGTGAACTCGGCTGCTTCAAGTTTGCTGTCGACCTTCTCTCGTACTCGATGCACGTAATCCTGGACTTTCTCAATTGCGGGCCAGTCGGAAGGCTGATCGGTTGGCAGTCCTCCGCCTACTGGGTCAATGCCGAACGCAAACAGGCGATCGAAATCCGGGTTGATGGAATCAAGATTGAACAATCGGTGATTGAGCAGATTCCAGTCAAAAGCCTCAAGATGACCGACATAAAAAACCATGCGATGTCGCTCGGGAATGGGACGATCGTAGATGGCATCGGGCCGAACAATATCGAACAAAGCGTCTGTCTGCTGGCGGGCTTTATTGATCATGCGGCGGTGTTCGTGGGACACACCTGCCGGGTTCTGTGCTGTGACCATGCACAACCTCCCTGGAGCCGAAAAACCAACCCCTGATCAGATGTGGCTATCAGCATAAAGTTGCGCTACTTTTCTTGAGTGGAGAAGGAATGTGGCCGGCAATCCGGCGCGATGAGAAGAGCCGCTAAAGTGCAATTAATTTCAGTATTTTGACCTGGCGCTTCGCTGATTGGTTGAGATCAGGCCCCTGATGAAGCTGCCAATGCCTTCTGATGTGTGCCTTTCACCTCATACATCTGGCGGTCGGCCGTGTCCATCAGTTCGTCGATACTCATGCCATCTTTCCACTCAGCGGCGCCGACGCTCAGTGCAAGTTCGAAACCGGCCAGATTGAGATGCCCGAATTTAGTATTCACCTCTCGGAAGCGGTCGATATCCACCAGGAGCATGGTCAAGGGTTTTTTAGTGCGGCGCGCATATGAGATATAGCGCCCAGCCATCTCATCCAGCGAATGACGGTTGTAGATTTCAGTTAAAGGATCGGTGAAAGATTGTTGCTTGGTAAGCTCGTGCTGCAGGGTGGAGGAAATCAGCTCCTCCCGCAGTTTACGAACTTCCATGCGCTTGGTCAGAAGATAAGTGTTCAGCAATGCGATCAGAGCAGTGAGCCCAAGCACCAGAGGCCTGGGAACGGTTAGCTCCACGTGAAAGCTGTCTTTGCCGAGATAAAAGGCCGGAAACAACACCGCGAGAAGTCCCGCGCCCAGCAGTAGTCCCGTGAAAGAAACGACCGCCCATAACTCCCAGTCCCGGCGTTCCAGTTTGGAGAGTTGGACACTTACCTTCCCCAACACGCTTTGAGTGTGCCGCTCCATGCTGATTACAGTCCGTGCTTTTAAGCGATTTCTAATCCACCAGTGTACGTTTAATCGCCGCACACGCCGAGAAACCGAAGTAATCGGCGATGCTCGTAAAGCGTCTCAGCTCATGGTTGATTGGCAGAGGGTTTGCTGGGAGCCGATGGCGGCGTGGATTGTTGTTTAGTTTTTTCTACCTGTTTTTCAGGGCGCACATCGTATTCAGGGTGGGGTACGCCCATCAGCCACTTGTCGAACCAGCCGACGATGTGATCAAGCCGTTCGATGCGGTGCCAGGGCTCGCCCGAACGCGACAACTCGTGACTCTCGCGCGGAAATTCAACCATGGCAGTAGGGCGCTTCAGAAGCTTTAAAGCCCGGAACAGCTGTTCGCCGCCAGAGCCGGGTGGCGTGCGGTAGTCCGCTTCTCCCAGGACAAACATGGTCGGAGTGTGGATGTTTTCGACATAGGTGATGGCCGAGCGGTTGGTGTAATCCTGAGGAGCCTGAAAGGGCGGTGCTTTGAACCAGTTCGGCTGAAACAAAGTGAAATCCGCGGTGTACCACCACGAAGCCCAATTGGAGATGTCGCGCTGAGACACCGCAGCCGCGAAACGATCGGTATGTGTAACCGTCCAGTTGGTCAGGACTCCGCCGCCGCTGCCGCCGGTGACAGCGAGCTTTTTAGGATCGATGTAGCCCTTTTTGAGCACCTCGTCGACGCCCGCCATCAGGTCACGGTAATCGTCGCCTGGGTAGCGGTATTGAATGATGTTTCCAAACTCCTGGCCGTAGCTGGTTGAGCCGCGCGGATTGGGATACAGCACGACATAGCCCTTTGCCGCCATCCACTGAAACTCGTGATCAAACACCCAGCCATAGGCTGCATGCGGGCCTCCGTGGATGTCGAGGATCAGCGGATATTTCTTCGCGGGATCGAAATCAGGCGGTTTCTGAATCCAGGCCTGAATGCGCTTGCCATCGAAGCTGGTGTAGTTCAGTTCTTCTGGTTCTTTGAGATCGAGCTGTGACCATAACTTTGCGTTGAAGTTGGTCAGTCTGGTCTGCGCTCTATCCGGCGAAAGTAAGAAGAGATCGCCAATTGTGGTTGGAGTAGAGATCAGCGCTATAACGTGCGACGCATCGGGCGTCAAAGAGAAGCCGAGTACAGCCTGGTCACCCTTTGAAATTTCGGATACTTCGCCTGATTCAGAGTTCACCCGCACCAGATAGGTGCGTCCCTGCTTTGCGACCGTGTCGAAAAGCCAATGACCATCAGCGGACCAGTGCAATGTACGGCCGCCACCTCCTCGCGGAGCCGCGTTGTCGCCAAAAACAGAGTCCCCCATATCAAAGTCGTAGTCGGCGGTCAGATTGCGAGCCTGCGCAGTGGGCGATAAGTCCAGGACCATAAGTCGGGTTGAGAGTAGGAGCGGACCGGTTTGGTTACTGAACCATGAAACGCAAAGCGGTGGCCATCAGCCGTAAGCGCCAGGTCATAAATCCCCATGGGCACGGTGGTTAGCTTTTGTGGGTTTCCACCGGTGGGAGAGATCGAATAGATGTCGGTAGTTGGAGACTCATAATACGGTTCATCAATGCGTTGGGTGAGGAAGTAAATGCGCGATCCGTCCGGGCTCCAGACCGGTTCGCCCTCATCGAAGTCTCCGGTAGTGAGCTGCATGGGCTTGGCCAGATCGGCGGATGGATCTGGAACATCGAGAAGCCAAAGATGATCGTGATGTTTGGGATCGAGGTAGCCTTCGTCGTTGTCGCGATAGATAGCGCGGGTGATCAGATGAACATCGCTCTCGTGTTCATCGGCAGCTGGCTCACCCTTGTTCGAGCTGGGCTTCGCAGAGCTTTTTTTGCGCTCCTGCTTTTCGATGTCCTGAGAAGTGGTCGAGCTGAGAAAAATCAATCGCTTTCCATCCGGAGACCATTTGGGATTTGCCGCTCCCTTGGGGAGATTGGTTATGGTGCGCGCTTCGCCACCGCTCAACGAAAGCAACGCAATCTGCGGCGGACGGGGCTTGCCTTCGTCATCTTTTTCTCCTGCGCGAACGAAGGCGACGGTCCGTCCGTCCGGTGACCAGCGTGGGCTGGAGTCGTGCTTGCCGTTGGTGAGTCGAATCGGGGAATCGCCGCCAGTGGTAGAAGTGGTCCAGACAGAGGTTTCGTATCCGGTGCGCTTGTCATCGACCACGACCCGGGTAAAGACTACCCGCGAGCCGTCGGGTGAGATCTGGGGATCAGTGACCCACACGAAGTCGAACAGATCCTTCTCGGTGATCAAGCGCTTTGCGGAAGTGGAATTTTGCGCTGAGATCGAGAGCTGAAGGCAAATCAGGACGATTGCGGTTATGTCTACACGAAAACGCATGAACGACCTCTTGGGGTGTGAACGGCGACTGGCGATTGTTCTATGGCAAGCGAAATACTGTCAACAGCACGCGAGAAGACAAACAATGGTCTAATTTTGATATGAGAGCCGCGTGTCTGCATTCCCCTGCTGAAGTAGCAAGCCGTCCGTTGAATTTGGAAGATGTTGCAGTACCGCGACCGAAGCCCGGGCAGTTGCTCTTGCGGGTTCGAGCTTGCGGCGTCTGCCGTACCGACCTGCACATCGTAGAAGGAGAACTTCCGCAAAGGAAAACGCCAGTTGTGCCCGGGCACCAGATTGTGGGTGAGATTGTAGAGGGCGTAACCGGGCAATTGAAAAAAGGCACCCGCGTGGGTGTGTCATGGATCGGCGGAACCGACGGCAGCTGCTGGTATTGCCGCCATAATTTTGAAAATCTTTGTGACGCGCCGACTTATACGGGGTACAGCGTCGATGGCGGATACGCGGATTATGCGGTCGCGCGTTCTGATTTTGTTTTCCCTCTGCCCGAAGGTCTTGATGACCTGCACGCGGCCCCGCTTCTCTGTGCCGGCATCATCGGCTTTCGCGCGCTTCGGGTTGCCGGGGTTCAGCAAGGCGAGCGAGTTGGCCTGTTCGGTTTCGGCGCGTCGGCGCACCTCGCCATCGCCGTACTGCAGGCGTGGAGGTGTGACGTGTATGTCGCGACCCGTGGTGAATCGCACCGCAAGCTGGCCGGCGAACTGGGGGCAACCTGGGTGGGTAGCGAAAATGAAAAACCGCCGCTGGAGCTGGATCGCGCGATCACATTTGCGCCGAGTGGGGATGTGATCATCGCTGCGCTCGCCAGCCTCCGAAAAGGTGGAGTGGTGTCAATCAATGCCATTCACCTCGATCGCATTCCGCAATTCGATTACGACCGCCTGCTGTGGGGTGAGCGCCAGATGCGCAGCGTGACCAACATGACGCGCGAAGACGCCAGAGAATTTCTGAAGCTGGCGGCCGAGATAAAGCTGCAACCCAAGGCGACCGTCTTCCCGCTCGCCGATGCCAATGAAGCTCTGCTGGCAGTGAAAGGGGACTCAATCGATGGGGCGGCTGTGATCGTCCCCTGAGTACAATTCGTATTACCTACTACTTTTGAATTATTGCCGGTAGAGCGGAGTTCTCGAATAATTCCGGCAACTTTGTTGCGAAGCTTCCGCTCTCTCGTACGGCTTCGCTCAAGCTGACAAAACCGAACAATCCGGGGAAGCAATGAAAAGAATCAGGGCGTGCGTCTGTGGGCTGATCCTGACCTGGCTGGTCGTGCTCGCAAGCGGGCAGCAGATCACGGGAAATATTCGCGGTACCGTACAGGATCCGAGTGGTGCGGTGGTGCAGTCGGCGCAGGTGACCGCGCAGCAGGTTGAAACCGGGTTTACACGCTCCACGGTTACAGATCGCACCGGCAGCTATCTATTGCTGGAATTGCCGGTAGGGCGTTACCGGATTGAGGTTCAGGCGAAAGGTTTTCAGAAATACATTCGGGAAGGAGTTTCGCTTAATGTCAACGAGACGGCTTCAGTACCGGTGAAGCTGGTGGTAGGCGCCGGAAACGAGCAAGTCCTGGTCACAGCGGACGCACAGCTTATTGAAAATTCCTCTACCGCGCTAGGCAAGACGGTGCTGGAGCGCGAAGTGCTGGATCTGCCCCTGAACGGCCGTAACTTCTCACAGCTGGGCCTGCTGCAGCCCGGAGTCGTCCCGCTTACTCCCGGTCTGGCGGAAGCAGGTGGTTCGCTGCGCGACGGGCAAGCGTATGCCGTAAACGGGCAGCGACCGGAGTCAAACAATTTCCTGATTGACGGCGCTAACAACTTGAACGGCGTGGATGGCGGATTCGTGCTCAAGCCGCCGGTGGATGCTATTACTGAATTCAGAATTCTTACTCACAATGCAAACGCCGAGTTCGGCAACGGCCTGGGATCCACCACCAATATAGAGTACCGTGCCATCGCTAAAGCAACGCCAGGGAGATTTTTCTGAGGGGCCACAGCTGTTCAATGTTTTCACTAATCCGCCAACCCCCATTCCGAGTAATCAGTTGCCGTTTAGCAACCCGCTATCGCAGAAACTGCTCAGCTTGTTTCCTGAGCCTAACGACGGCTTAAACGGCTTTACCTCAACTCAGATACTGCGACAGAATAGCGATCAGTTCGGAGTGCGCGTCGACCACTATCTCTCGTCCAAGGACACGGTGAACGTCCGCTATCTTTTCAGTACAGGTAATCGCTTTGATCCACTCTCGCCATCGGGCGCGAGCGTGCCCGGATTCCCCATTGGAGAAGACAGTCGCGCTCAGAATTTGGTCATCCAGGAAACCCACACCTTTTCTCCGGGAATGATTGGGGTGGTGCGGTTTTCCTACCTGCGAAATAAATTCCTCTTCGATGAGCATCTGAACCATACCAGCCCAGGTGACCTGGGGTTTGCGTACGACCCCAGCCTGCCAATCGCCGCTGGTCCGCCGTTTATCCAAGTCAACAGATACACGACGGTTGGCGACCCGATTACCGGGCCGCGAAACAGTTACGAGAATGCGTTTGACTACTCCGGGTCGTTGAGTTGGGTGCGTGGAAAACATGAACTGAAATTTGGCGGAGGCTATCAGCGCCTGCAGGTAAACGTCTTGCAGGGAATCGCTACCAATGGCTTTTTTGTATTCGCGCCTGCTCCTATCAGTGATGCCTTTGCTAGTTTTCTGATCGGGCAGCCCGTCTTCTTTTTACAGGGCCGTGGAGACTTCTCCCGCGGCATTCGAGGGAACGCACTGGACGCTTATGCACAGGACAGCTACAAGGTCACGAGCCGGCTGACTCTGAACCTGGGGCTTCGATACGATCTGCCGTTTCCGTACACCGAAATCAAAAATCGGCAATCACTGTGGATTCCTGGACGGCAATCGGAAGTTATGCCGGATGCAAAGAACGGACTGTTGTATCCGGGCGATCCTGGCGTGCCGGGCGGCCTGATTTCGACGTTCAAAAAGGGATTTGCGCCGCGCGCCGGCATGGCCTGGGACCCGACCGGCAGCGGCAAATGGGTCGTGACCTCAGCTTATGGAATCTTCTATGAGCCTTACTACACGGGCCAGGGCGGACCGCTGCAGACCCCGATCAGCGCGCCTCCCTATCTGCAAACCGCACAGATCAACTTTGCGAACTTTGCTGATCCTTTCAACGGCAACCCGCCCCCGCCTGGCACATTCGCCACTCCGCTCACCAACCTGACGCTCTCACCCAACCTGCGGTTACCCTACTCGCAGGACTGGGATCTGAATGTTCAGCATTCGTTCGGTTCGGACCTGCTGCTCGAACTCGGCTACGTGGGGACGAAGGGAACCAAGCTTCCTCGTTTCATTGAAGCCAATCCTACGGTCTACGTGCCCGGCTTCAACTCGGTTACCGGGGAACCCAATTCGACTTCGGGCAATGCTGACCAGCGCAGAATTCACTCTGGTTGCACGCTAACGGATGATCCCAGCACGTGCATTTACTCCTCCACCGGCTTAATTGCCGGAATTGCAAATTCTTCTTACAACGCTTTGGAAACCAGCTTACGCAAGCGCTTCAGTCATGGCATCTCGTTTTTAACCTCGTACACCTTTTCGAAATCGATTGACGACGCGTCTTCATTCAACATGACAGGATCGGCGGCCAGACCGGTTGCCGGTGAAAATGATTTGGCCCAGAATCCCAGAAATCTCGCAGCCGAGCGCGGTCGGTCGCTGTTCGATGCACGTCATCGATTTGTGCTGAGCTACCAGTGGGCCTTGCCGTTCTTACGGCAGTCTCACTCATGGTACGGACGCGCGTTGGGGGGATGGCAGCTGAACGGAATCACCACTCTCATGACCGGCACGCCGTTCACGGTGTTCGATTCCAACGACGTCTCACAGCAAGGCGGAGCGCCGGAGATTACCGGATTCTCTGCCAGCCGGCCGAATCTGGTAGCGGGACAGGATCCAAACTCGGGGCCACATTCGGTGAGTGCATGGTTAAACGCCGGCGCCTTTCAGAGAATCGTTCCGGATCCGAATTCTCAGGTGCAGCAGTTTGGAACCGCCAGGCGCAATATTGCGGACGGGCCGGGCTATGCCAACTGGGACTTCTCGATGCTGAAGAACATCAGCGTGACCGAATCGAAGCAGTTCCAGTTCCGGGCAGAGTTCTTCAATATTCTGAACCACACAAATTTCCGCCTGCCGGATAGCGATATCAGCTCTCCGACATTCAATCAGATTCAGTCGGCCCAGGCCCCCAGGTTGATCCAGTTCGCTTTGAAGTTCTTGTACTAGACGGTTGATTTTTTGGCCGTGACGAAATACTCTGCGCACTCGATTTAAATGGCGAGTTAACGCGGAATCATGATCCCCAAATGGATCCTGGCAGCTGTCGTTTCAGCAATCGTTAGCTTCTTCGCTACTCCCGCAATCACGGATGAATGGCGTCCCCGACATCCGCTTTATCCCGCCGATCTAGCCAACAATCTTCCGTTTCCGGCAGGCCTGGACGAGGTCTTCTTAGCGGGGCCGAAGAACTCGGCTGAGTTCAGTGATTGGCTGGCAGGCTTAAAGAAGTGGCGGGATGAACGCAGGAATCAATTGCGCTACGACGGTTCACAATACGATCGTGCTGACCTTGCCTGGACGCAGCGTGTGTTCTCACAGGTGCAGCTGCTCATTTGGGACCGCAGCTTTTATGATCCTGAGAAGAGCGAGTACACAGTCGATCGCTTTCTGCGCGAAACCGAAGATCGCATTGGTCCGATTGATGCCGTTCTCATTTGGCATGTTTACCCCAACCTGGGGGTTGACGATCGCAACCAGTTCGACCTGCTGCGCGATCTGCCGGGAGGAATCACGGGAGTGCGTGCCATGGTCCAACAGTTTCACGAACACGGCGTGAAGGTCTTCTTCCCGGTTATCGCCTGGGACACCGGAACGCGAGACGAAGGAATTCCGGCGGCTCAGTCGATGGCTCGGCTGATGAAAGAAGTGGGAGCGGACGGGATCAATTTCGACACACTGGAGAGTATTCCAAGAGAATTTCAAAATGCTTCCGATGCTGCCGGAGTTCCGCTGGCGCTAGAACCTCAGTTTGATATTCACGACCAATCGCTCGCATGGAGCAACCTGGGTTGGAACGACTGGGTGACGTGGGAAGGGAAAGACTATCCATTCGTTCCCATGGTCAGCCGATCAAAGTCGCTTGAGCCTCGCCACATGGTGAACGTTACTGACCGGTTCACCCAGGATAAAACAGACAGTCTGCAACACGCCTTCTTCAACGGCCAGGGTTACACAACCATGGAGAACCTGTGGGGCTTCTGGTACGGAATGAACGAAAACGATGCTGAAGCCCTGCTGCGCTTCACGCAAATTGAGCGCGCATTCGCCGAAAACCTGAGAAGTCCGGAGTGGGAGCCGCACACTCCCACGATTCAAGATGGCATCTTTGCCAGCAAGTTTCCTGGCCAGAACACACTGTGGACGGTCGTGAACCGAAACGAATATGAGGTGCGCGGCGAGCAGTTGAGGATCGAGCATCAGGCGGGAATAAAGTACTTCGATCTTTGGCATGGCACTGAACTCACACCTCGGTCTGATGGCGAGAAGGATGTCCTTAACTTTGAAATTGAAGGCCGTGGGTTCGGGGCTGTGCTGGCGCGTTCGGCGCCCATAAACGAGCCCTTGGGAGCCCTGCTGGCGCTAATGCGGGAGCGCTCGAAACGGCATCTCTCAAGCTACTCGCGTGACTGGAAGCCCGTTACGCAGAACATCATCGATCTCCCGGCAACTGCATCTCGCACGAGTCCTCCAGCAGGAATGGTTCTAGTTCCGGAAGCCGATTATGATTTTGAAGTTCACGGAATCGAAATTGAGGGGGGCAATGATCCCGGAGTGGACGTCAAATATCCCTGGGAGGATGTTCCTCGCCGCTTTCATCAGCATCGGATGCACATCAATCCTTTCTATATCGATCGCACACCAGTAACCAACGCCGAGTTCAAGAAATTTCTCGACGAAACCAGCTACTACCCGAAAGACATTCACAACTTTCTTCGGGACTGGAAGAATGGTTCGTTTCCGGCGGGTTGGGGCAACCAGCCCGTGACCTGGGTCTCAATTGAGGACGCTCGTGCTTATGCCGCCTGGGCCGGCAAGCGCCTGCCGCACGAGTGGGAGTGGCAGTTTGCGGCTCAGTCAACCGACGGGCGCCTTTACCCGTGGGGAAATACCTGGAATTCACAAGCTGTGCCGGCGCCAGAAACGAATCGCAGCATGCAGCCACTGAGAAGTGTGGGCGCTTTTCCGCAAGGCTCCAGCCCGCATGGCGTGCTCGATATGGAAGGATTGGTCTTGCAGTGGACCGACGAATATCGTGATCCACACACCCGCTCCGCTATCCTGCGCGGAGGATCAAGTTATCGGCCGCAGGGCTCGGTGTGGTACTTTCCGCAAACGTACAGATCAGACGAGCACCAGAAATATCTACTGATGTCACCGGGACGCGATCGCGCGGCCACAATTGGCTTCCGCTGCGTGATGGATACGAGGTAGTAATCCGCCGAAAAGTGGCGACCCCGGAGGGAGTCGAACCCCCAACCCTCAGATCCGAAGTCTGATGCTCTATCCAGTTGAGCTACGGGGCCGCGTCAGGCAACTTTAACACTGCCTCGCGGCGTGTGGCGGAAACAACATTTCTATCCAGCCGGAACCACGTTGGCTTCTTCCATGCTGGCGTCGCGCAAGAACTTCGCTGCTTCTTCCGGCGGTGTCGGGTTGATGTAGAAGCCTGTGCCCCACTCGAACCCGGCCGTCTTGGTAAGTTTCGGCATAAATTCGATATGCCAGTGATAGTGATCGTTATTCGGCTCCTGCACCGGCGACGTATGAATCACCAGGTTATAGGGCGGATTGTCGAGGACCCGGTCAGCCTTGGTCAGCAGTGATTTCAGCGCCTTTGCCAGGTTTTCGAACATGTGGGAAGAAGAATTCTCAAAGGCTGATTCGTGCTGCTTGGGTAAGATCCAGGTTTCGAATGGGAAGCGCGGCGCGTAGGGAGCCAGGGTAATGAAGTCCTCATTTTCGGCCACCACGCGCACGCTGGCGTCGATCTCCTGCCGGATGATATCGCAGAATACGCAGCGCTCTTTGTAAATGAAGTACTGCTTGGCTCCTTCGATCTCTTCCGCCAAATAAATCGGAAGCATAGGCAGCGCAATCAGCTGGGAGTGGGCATGCTCGAGTGACGCGCCGGCCGCTTCGCCATGATTCTTGAAGATCAGGATGTATTTGAAGCGCCGGTCTTTTTTCAGGTCGAGAATGCGGTCGCGAAAGGTCCACAGAACGTCTTCAATGCGCTTGGGGGGAAGCGTGCCCAGGCTGGCGGTGTGATCGGGCGTTTCGATGATCACCTCATGAGCGCCGATCCCGTTCATCTTGTCGAACATGCCTTCTGCCTGACGGCTCAGATTGCCTTCAATCCCCAGCGCCGGAAACTTGTTGGGGACGACTCTTACCGTCCAGCCAGGAGTATCGCGCTGCTTTTCTGAGTTCGGGCAACGCGAAATCCTTTCCCGATGAAGCTTTAAACTAATTTTACGCTATTGAACTAACGTTCTGAAACAGCTCGAAAGCCGGCTGCTTGGAGGAATGGTCGTAGTAAACGCTGACCACATCGAAGCGCCACGAGCATGGCCCAGGAAGCAGTCGCATATACTCTCGCGCAACTAATGCCAACTGATGCAGCTTGGCGTGATCTACCGCGGCTTCCGCGGGTTTTACATCACGAGTGGTGCGCGTTTTAACTTCAATAAAGCAGAGTACTTCCTGGCGCCAGCCGATCAGGTCAATCTCGCCCCGCCGATGGGGTGATCGAAAATTGCGCGCTACCATGACGTACCCGCGTCGGCGAAGGTAGAAGTATGCGGCTTCTTCTCCGCGACGTCCGGTCTGTATGTGGGGCGGGAGTTTCGGGGCGGCTCCCATGAGCAGGGCTAAGCGGTCAAACGCACGAATCGCAAACTGGGTGACGTAGAGCAGAGGGGAACAGCTTGATGAAATCGGAAAAGTTTGTCTGTGACAAATGTCACATCGAGCTGAGTCGGGCCGGGCGGGCATGTGAGCCCGCCCGAGAAGTAAGCCGACTGTTTACTGCGGGGTCACCGGGGTGAGATCGTTTACGTGAATGATGCTGGTGGTGGAATCTACCGTCCCGTTCACCTTTACCTCGCGGCCTTCATACTTCTGCGCCATATCCTGATCATCGAGCTGATAGGTCATGGTGTCGGTTTTCAGCACGTACTTGCCGCCGGCTTTTACGACTGTTCCGGTGACTGGGCTCTGGTTTTGCGACGGGCTCGTCGTGTCCTGGGCTGCGGTGGAAGGCGACTGGCTCGGCGGCGTCTGTGTGGTGTCCTGCGAGGGACTTGACTGTGTCGGCGCAGGCGAACTCGGACTTTGACTGCTGTTGTCTTGAGAAAACGCCGCAGGCGACATTGCCGTTGCCAACGCCAAAGTGGCGAGAATGCTCAGGTTTTTCTTCATTTAAGTTCCTCCAATGCTGTTTCGGACGAGCGGGTCCCGTGTCGGTCACAGAGATGCAACCGAAGTACCAACAGGTTGGGGCAGTGTTTACTCAGGCTTGCGACGTGGGCAACTCTGACGAGGGGGATTTTTGGGATGGCCTAAAGGAGAATTTGCGCCTTAGAATTTGGCTACAGAGATTGCTGTAGCTGCTATTGGTGTTCTTCTCGATTGCGAAGCCAGTCCAAAAATAACTGCTCGATCGGCTTGTCGTAGGTCATCAGCACGTGTCGCACGGTGTGCCCGCTGACTACGTGACAGACTTCTTCCGCAAGATTTTTGGCATGATCGCCCGCCCGCTCCAGTGATTGCGTCATAAAGATTACCTGCAGACTGGCGTGGCGAGGCACGTTTTCAGGATTTTCGATATGACGCAAGAAGATCAGATTTCGCAGCCGGTCCATCTCGGCATCGGCGCGCAGGACTTCAATGGCCTTTTTAATATCGCGCCCCGAAAAAGCCGCGCCGACATCGGCCAACATCTTCTCGAGCACGGTCGCCATGCGGGTAAGATCACGCGTGTCTTGCGGATCGAGCCGGGCTCCTGCGGCCTGGGCACTGCTGGAAAAACTGAGCAGCAGGTCGCCAATCCGTTCCAGCCCAATCATAATTTTCATGCATGCCAGCAGTTCGCGCGCTTCGTTTGCCGAAACCTGGGTGATGGCCTCAGTAACGCCGTTATCAATGTCCATATCGAGCGTGTCCAGGCGGCGCTCACGCTCACGAAGAGAGTTAAGCAAGGGGATGGACCCGGTGGCTATGCCTTCGGCCGCGGCTCCCGCTGCCTCCTGGGCCAGGCGGCATGCTTCAATCGTCTGTTTAACCAGAGCGGCATAAGATGAACGCCCTTCCGGAACCGCGCGGACATGGTTGCGGCCCGGCATAGCTAAATCCCCTTGTCCATTGCTTCTCTTTTCAGGCATATCGGTTCAGCCGAAGAATAATCGAATGACGTTTCAATCAGGTTAAAGGGTTGTGAATTCTTTAGCCTAGCGGCGACCGACCCTGGAAGCCAGTTCCGATTCTTCAGGCTGATGCAGTTCGCAAGGCAGGGTGAAGAAGAACGTGGCGCCGTGATTCAGTTCGCTCTCGGCCCGGATCACGCCGCCGTGAGCGAAGACAATGTGCTTGGCAATGGCTAGCCCCAGACCGGTGCCGCCGGATTCCCGTGAGCGGGCTTTGTCCACGCGGTAAAAGCGTTCAAACAGGCGGGGCAGGTGTTCAGAAGGAATGCCGGGGCCGCAATCTTGCACGTAGAACTCAACAAATTCGCCGGCGGGCCGGGCCCCCACTACAATCAGCCCTCCTGAAGCCCCATACTTGAGCGCATTTTCAACCAGATTGGCGAATACCTGGTGAACGGCCTCAGAATCCGCTGATACCTGGGTGGCGGCATGGTCCTCAATCCGCAATTCCACGTGCTGGCTGCGGGCGATTTCCTGGAAACTGCGGACCGCTTCATTCAGCAGTTCGGATGTGGTCACAGGCTGAACGTCAAAGCGATGTTCGCCCGATTCCACGCGAGCGAGCGTCAACAGATCCTCGGTGAGGCGCGACATGCGAGTGGCATTCTTGCGGATAATCTCGAGGAACTCTCGCGAGTGCCCCGCATCTGGAACCGCGTCGAGCAAGGTTTCCGCATAACCCTGGATTGAGGTCAGCGGCGTCCTCAGCTCATGTGAAACATTGGCGATGAAATCGCGCCGCGTCTTTTCCACTCGTTCCGTCTCGGTCAAATCGCGCAGCACGGCAACCGCTCCACCACCGGGCAAAGGGGTGGCGGTTACATCGAAAGTGTGTCCATGCAGAATGGATGAGGCCCGCGCAGTCGCCGGCTCGTGCAGCTCGCGCGAGCTGCGAATTGCACGCAGGAAATCCGGATCACGGACGATCTCAACCGCCAGCACGCCCGGTTTGGCGCGTGATGCAATCAGGCGGTTCATGGATGAATTGGCCCATTGCACGCGTTCTTCGGAATTGACGGCTATGACTGCGTCCTGCATGCTGTTGAGCAGGGTTTCAAGCTGGCGCTGACTCTCACGCAAAGCCCGGAACAAATCCTCCAGCCGTGAGGCGGAATGGTCCAGGCGAGTTCCGAGTTGGCCAATCTCATCCATTCGGGTGTCGTGAATACGCGCCGTAAGCTCACCGCCGGCAATGTGGTCGGCAAATCGCGCTATGCGATGCAGACGGCCATGAGCAGCCTGCGCTATAAGACCCGATAGCGCCAGCGCCGCTAGCAGCGCAATTCCTACCCCCCACAGCAGGCCTCGGGTGAGGCCGGGCAGGCTGGTTTCAGCGTCCGAGAGCGGGTACGCCAGTCTGGCAGCTCCGCCAGTCACCGGGACCGCAATATACAGAACCGGAACCCCGATCACCGAACCGGTGCGGATGTTAGCTCCTACTTCGCCTCGCAATGCGCTCGAAAATTCGGGCAGCAGAGCATAGTTCTTGGTTGGCTCGGCAGCTTTTTCGGAATCCGCCAGCACTGTGCCTTTTGAATCGATCACGGTTGCGCGCGCACCTGCGGCGTGAGCTTCCTGCGATACGATTTCCGACAATCCATTCCGGCGATCGGTATCGATACGAAGCGACATCATGGCGGCCTTCTGGCGAAGGTTGCGTTCAATATCGCCGCGAAAAGAATTTTCCCAGGCCCGCCTTACCGAGAAGTTCACTGCCAACGCAACCGTCGCAATGACCATCACGAAGGCGGTGAGCAGGTAAATGAAAATCCGGTTTCTCACTTCGGGGCCTCGAAGCGGTATCCGGCACCGCGCACGGTCTTCAAATAGCGGGGATTTTCCGGATCAGGCTCAATCTTTTCGCGGATGCGCCTGACATAAACGTCAACCGATCGCGGAGTTACAAATGCAGTGTCGCGCCAGACGGAATCGAGAAGTTGATCACGGGTGAAGACGCGTCCCGCATGCCGGGCGAAATACTCCAATAAACGGAATTCGGTTGCGGTGGTACTGACCGGAGTGCCGCCGACCATCAAAGTCATGGCGCTTGAATCGATTTCGATTTCGCCGGCTTTCAGAACCTCTTTGGTCAGCGGGCGTTCGAACCGGCGCAGCACGGCTTTTACCCGGGCCACCAGTTCACGCGGGCTGAACGGCTTGGAGATATAGTCGTCCGCGCCCATTTCCAGGCCCAGGACCTTGTCGGCTTCGCCGCTGCGCGCGGTCAGGAAAATTACCGGTATCGCAGCCAGACCGGGTATGTGCCTGATTTGGCGGCAGAGTTCAAGGCCATCTTTTCCCGGCACCATGATATCCAGAATGAACAACGCCGGATTAGTCCGCTCCGACTCTGCGATAACGATATTGCCGGTGGGAAACACTCTGACACCGAAACCACCCGACTCCAGATGATGGCAGACCAGGCGCGATATGTCTGGATCGTCTTCAACCAGAAAGATGCTCGGCTTCATGGCACATATTCTAACGGCAACGGGACAGAGTACCTACTGCCGAGGCAAGCGCATGGGGGTGACATCCACCACCAGATTTTTCGCCCTATCCACATGAAAGCGCATGCCCGGCGGAACGACAGTGGTTGCGCTGTACTCGGCCACAATGGCTGGACCGCGGTAAGTTTTCGCCTTAACCAGCCGGCCGCGTTCATACAGAGAGGTCTTGAAAGCGCGCGTTCCGAACCAGGTTTTCACGCTGCGAACGGTTGGACTGCTGCGATCCCCGCCCTCTCCAAGCGGAAAATCCGAATTTGGAGAAAGCATTATCGCGCGCAGGCGCAGGGTCACGATTTCGAGTTCACGCTCGCGGTAAGCGTATCCGTAACGCCGCTGATGCTCGCCTCGAAACGCCTGGTTCAGATTCTTCGTGAAGGGAACATTCAATTCATATCCCTGGCCGCGGAATCGCATGTCTACTGAGCGCAGGAAGCGCGGCTGGCCTTGCCAGCCTTCATGCTGGAACTCGCGCCTTGCAGTTCGTTCCAGCGCAATAAACTCTTCGTCCATCTTCCGATGCGGAACATCAGCCGCAGACCGCAGCAGCAAAGTCCGGGAGAAGTCCTTTACCACGTCGCTCACCAGGATGCCGTAAGCAGACAAGGCCCCGGGCAACGCAGGCACGATGACTCGCGGAATGGACAGTGCCTGTGCCAGTTCGCACGCATGCATGCCGCCTGCCCCGCCAAAAGCGACCAGGGTGAATTCCCGTGGATCGTAGCCGCGCTCGATTGAGACCAGGCGCAGCGCCTTCTCCATATTGGAATTCACAACCCTGACCACTCCGCTTGCAAATGAAGCCAGGCTCGTTCTGTTTGCCTGTTTCGCGAGCCATTCGGAGATCACGCGGTGGGTGCGCTCCGCATCCAGGGTGAAACTTCCGCCCAGGAAGTTTTCCGGCTGCAATCTGCCCAGCAACAGGTTCGCGTCGGTGACGGTGGGAAGTAATCCGCGACCGTAACAAATTGGACCGGGAGCTGCCCCGGCCGATTCCGGCCCGACGCGCAAAGCGCCTCCGGAGTCGAACCGTGCGATCGAACCGCCGCCGGCGCCAACCGTGTGGATATCGAGCATGGGCAAACTGATGGGCAGACCGGCAACTTCCGAATAGCTGCTCGGCTTTACTTCTCGATCGATCAGGGCAACATCGGTGGAAGTGCCGCCCATGTCAAAAGAGATAATGCGCTCATATCCGCTGCGGCAAGCCATAGCAGCGGCGCCCACCACACCACCCGCAGGGCCGGAAAGCACCGTCCGCACTGGAGACTTCGCGGCGGAAGACAGGGATGCGATGCCGCCATTCGATTGCATCACAAAGATTGACACGCGATCACGCCCGGGATGATTTCGCATCCGGCGCTCGAGTTGTGCGAGATAGTTCTGCATCACCGGCTGCAAATAAGCGTTCATCACGGTGGTGCTGGTGCGCTCATATTCCCGGAACTCGGGCAAAATTTCGTGTGAGACGGATAGCGGCAGCTTGAGTCTTCGCATCGCCCCGGCTAGCGTACGTTCGTTCTCAGGATTAGCGAAGGAGAAGAGCAGAGCGATGGCAATGGCATCCGGCTTTGACCGACGTACGTCAGCTACCAACTCCCGCAGTTGGGCTGCAGTCCGCACAATTTCTCCGCCGCTGGCGGTACGCTCAAGGGCTTCGAAGCGCATTTCTGCACCTACCAGCGGCGGAACCCGCTCAAAGAAGAAATCGTACAGTTTCGAACGCGCCTGGCGCCCAATCTCGATCAGATCTTTGAACCCGGCAGTCGTAATCAGAGCTACCCGCGCGCCTTTCCGCTGAAGCAAAGTATTGGTGCCCACGGTTGTTCCGTGCAGCAGCACCAACGGCCCGGTCACGCCGGTCTTGCTTACGCTTTCCGCGATTGCCCGCGATGCATCGGATGGCGTCGAAAACGCCTTCAGCATGCGAATTCGGCCCCTCTCAATCCACACGCAATCCGTGAAGGTACCGCCGGTGTCGACGGCGATTCGTGTGGGAGTTACGAGTGAACGCACAGCTGCTTATTGCGCTCCGGCGGTCGCGATGGTCTTTGCCAGGCTCTTGGGCAAGTCCTCTCCCGGCCCGTTCAGCAGGTTGCGCAACACCTCCGGTCGCGACATTATTCCGGTGCGCAGTTCAGGCTGTACGTCCGGCGCGAAAAGCCAAGGGTGGTTAGATGGCATGCTCTGACCGGCAGCTCTGGCCTGGTCGTAATTGTGGGGATCGCCGACCAGTGCAAAGAAGAGTGAAAGAACGCCCTGCTTGATGGAATATGAGGAGCCTTCGCATCCCATGATGAGCTCTGCCAGTTTCATGGTGCAGGGATGATAGCTGCCGCGCAACTCCCGCCGCAAGGCCCGATTGCGGTACAAGATTCTGTTTCGCTCGCAGCACGATGTTGCTCTTTGTGGCGCAGCAGAATTTAAATTGCAGAATCCAGAGCAGGAACCCAGGGCAGGAAGCCAGAGCAGGAACCCAGAGCAGGAACCCAGAGTACGGGCGCGAGTTCGCGGAGAATTTCGAACTGAGTGCTGCCCTGTTTTGAAATCGGTATCTCGCCGCCGATAAACTACCCACATGCCACGCATCAGTGGACTCGAAAAGAACCAGGCCCCCTGGCACCTGCGCTGGTTTTACGGCGTGATGCGCAGGATGTTCGGCAAGGACCTGACGCCTGCAAAAATACAGATGCGGCGTCCCGGGATCATCTGGGGCAGCATCGCAATGGAAGCCGGGCTGGCCCGCAAGCGGGGCGTGTCGCTGCGCTACATCCAGCTCGCCAAAGTGCGGACAGCTTTCCGCGTCGGTTGCCCGTTTTGAGTGGACATCAATTCTGCCGTGGGCAGAAAGGCTGGACTAAGCGACCAGAAGTTGCGCACCGTGTTGGGCGAGGACTTAAGTGCTTTCAACGAAATGGAGCGGCTGGTGATTGAACTTGCAGACCGAATGTCGGAAGCGCCGTCCAATGTGTCTGATGAGTTCTACTCGCGCCTGCGTGCGCAATTTTCTGAAGAACAGTTACTGGAACTCGGGGCACAGATCGCGTTTGAGAATTTTCGCGCGCGCTTGAACCGGGTTTTCGATGTTGGCAGCGATGAGTTGTATAAAGTCCAGAGTTCTGAGACACGAGAGTCCTGATTGCTGTTCCTGATACTCTGGACATTCCTTTTCTGGCAGTCGCCGCAGCGCGATATGCAGCATTTGGGACCGAAAGACAGCTTGCTGCGGCTCGCCTCTCCGGAAATGACATCAAGCAAATAGTGGCTACGGCGGAGTCCTCGGCGTACGACACGCCTGATTCCTGGAGGGCGGAACTACGGGTAAAGAGGATCGATCTGGCCGGCACACCCGGGCTGGTCGTGCAGGGCAGCAAGTCGCTGTGTGGCCCGACCGGAAATTGCCAAATCTGGATTTATCGGAAAAGCGGAGATCAGATGTCCGTTCCAGTGCGTCGCCAGAAAACCGGCAACCACAAGCAAAATTTTCGATAGAGTGGATAAGCGAATTTTATTTGGCTCCGCAATGCCCTCGCGTTAACCTGTTAAGCTTGTTGCCGAACTTGCTACCGAAACCTCACACTTTGAACTGAATAATTACAAGGAGAAGAATGTCGAACGAACTGCGTAATTTCCTGGCCCTGTCCTACGACGAACTGGAAGAACTCAATATAAAGGCCAAGGAACAGCGTAAGAGCCGGGTTTCGCTGGATAAGGTACAGGAAGATCGGTTGAAATATCTGACCGATGAGAAGCGGATTAAGGCGGTGACAGTCCTGTTCAGCGATCTGGAAGGCCGCCTGCACATGCTGGACTATGACAAAAAGTTCTTATTGAAGAGCTGGGACAACCTGACTTTCGACGGTTCTTCCATCCGCGGCTTCACTGCGCAGCGCGAAAGCGATTTGCGCCTGAGCATCGACTGGACGGCCTTTTACTGGGGGCCGGCGGATGTGTTCGGTCCCGGCAAGGTGCTGGTTTTCGGCGACGTAATCGACAAAGGCGGGGATGCCTACTCCGCCGACATCCGAGGCGTTCTCAAGAATTTTGCAGGCGAACTCTTCAAAAAGCAGGGATTCACGCTGAACGCGGCCAATGAAATCGAAGGATTTCTTTTTGAAGGGCCGGACTCCGAACGGCGGTATCACGAGACTGGCAAATTCGATTACGTGAACACCGGCGGCTACTACCATTCTCTTCCCGGCGATCCGCTGCGCACTTTCATCGACACAACTGCCGAAGTGCAACGCTCAATGGGTTTCCAGAATGAGAAAGACCACCCCGAAGTAGCTCCGTCGCAGTTCGAAATCAATTACAGCTACGGAGAAGTGGTTGCGGCCGCCGATCAGATCCAGCTTTACAAGCTGATCTGCCGCCAGGTTGCCACCAAGATGGGATTCACCGCTTCGTTCTTGCCGAAACCTGTGGTCGGCGTGAACGGCAGCGGCATGCACACCAACGTTTCCATCAGCAAGGGCGGCAAGAACTTATTCTGGGATGCCAAGGGCGAAGAAAAGCTAAGCAAGCTCGGTTATGAGTTCATCGATCGCATTCTGACGCACGGCAATGATATCTGCCTGCTGCTGAATGCGAGCGTCAACGCTTATCGCCGATTGGATCCGCACTTCGAAGCGCCGAACCAAATCAAGGCATCTCCCACCGATCGCGGCTCTATGATCCGGATTCCGATCGGTAATGAGAAAAGTATGCGCGTCGAAGTGCGATCGGTGAGCCCGGATGCCAATCCGTACATGGTGATGTACTCGATCTTCAAGACCGGGCTCGACGGCGAGACGGCGAAGATCAAGAACCTGCGCCAGGCTGAACGGTACCTGCCCGATAACATTTACGACGCGCTTGGGAACTTCCGCAAAGCCAAATGGACAACCGAACTCTTTGGCGAAGATGTCAAAACCCGTTACGCCGACCTGAAGCAAGCCTCAGCTGACCGCTGCCCACGCCTGCTTGGAACCTTCGTGAAGGCGCCCGAGGTTCAGTATCACCACGACGTTTACAACCAGTTCCTGTGGAATTTGTTCTAGACGCAGCGATCAAGCTTCCGCTCGGCCGCGCTTTCCCGCGCGGCTTTTCGCTCTGGGTAGTTGCCGTCAGATAGCCGTAGGGCTATATTCGCGTGTCGAAGAGGGATAGAGCTGAATGAGACATCTTCTGAACTGGGCCCTAAGCGCGCTCGCGCTCTGGGTTGTAGCGCAGCTGGTTCCTGGTTTTCACGTGAGCGGCCCGTTTGCTGCGTTGATTGCAGCGCT
>QHZY01000223.1 GCA_003224855.1 Acidobacteriota bacterium
GGCGGCCACTTTGTCAAGATGGTGCACAACGGAATCGAGTACGGGGTGATGGCGGCCTACGCAGAAGGTCTTTCCGTGCTGCGTTCTGCAAACGTGGGGAAGCGGCAGGACAACATCGATGCAGAAACTACGCCGCTGCGCGATCCGGAACACTATCAGTACGACTTCAACCTGCGGGATGTCGCAGAGGTCTGGCGGCGTGGCAGCGTGATCGCTTCATGGCTGCTGGACCTTACGGCCATATCCCTGGTGGAGGATCCGGCGCTTTCCAAATTTGCCGGCCGGGTGTCTGACTCGGGCGAAGGCCGGTGGACCATTAAAGCCGCGATCGATGAAGCGGTGCCGGTACCGGTACTCACCGCTTCTCTTTATGAGCGCTTCAGCTCGCGAGGCGAGGGCGACTTTGCTAATAAAGTTCTGTCCGCCATGCGCTATCAGTTTGGCGGCCACGTAGAAAAGCCAGCCGAAAAAACAGAGGCCGCCTAAGGAGAAGATGATGAGTAGTGAATCGGATGCACTGGTATTCTTCGGCGCGACGGGCGATCTGGCGTACAAGAAGGTCTTTCCGGCTCTGCAAGCTATGGTTAAACGTGGACATCTTAATGTTCCGGTAGTCGGCGTTGCCAAAGCCGGCTGGAATCTGGACCAACTTCGAGAGCGGGCAAAAGACAGCCTGGAAAAGCACGGTGGGCTTGATCCCGCCGCGTTTGAGAAGCTTTCCCAACTGCTCGGCTACGTGGACGGCGATTATCAGGATCCGGCCACCTTCGATCAACTCCGCAAGGCGCTTGGGAACGTGAAACGCCCCGCCCACTACCTGGCAATCCCCCCGGCGCTGTTCGAGACGGTGGTTGGACACCTCTCGAAATCGGAGTGCGGCCGCGGCGCTCGGGTTATCGTCGAAAAGCCATTCGGACACGATCTCGCTTCGGCTCAGGAATTGAACAGGTTTTTGCTCGGAGTGTTCGATGAAAAGGACATCTTCCGCATCGACCATTACCTTGGCAAAACCGCGGTCAACAATGTGCTGGCATTTCGCTTCGCCAATACGTTTGTCGAGTCTTTCTGGAACCGTAATTACATCGACAGTGTGCAAATCACTATGGCTGAGGAATTTGGTATTCAGGGACGCGGTGCCTTTTACGATCAGACCGGCACCATCCGCGATGTCGTGCAGAACCATTTATTTCAGGTATTGTCCAACCTGGCTATGGAGCCACCGGTTCGCCTCGATAGTGAATCAGTACGCGACGAAAAGGTGAAGGTGCTCAGGGCCATTCCGCCCATAGAAGAAAAGAACCTGGTGCGCGGACAGTTCCGGGGGTATTGCAATGAGAATGGCGTCGCAAAAGATTCGAAGACCGAAACTTTTGCCACATTGAAGCTGGAGGTCAACTCCTGGCGCTGGAAAGGCGTGCCTTTCTACATTCGCGCCGGCAAAGATCTACCCGTAACTTCCACGGAGATAGTCGGAAGATTCAGAAAGCCGCCAAGTCTGCTGCCTGACAGTGTGCTGACTGAAAATCACCTTCGATTGCGCCTCAATCCGGAAATGACCATCGCTATCGGAATGATGACTTTAGCACCGAGCGCTGACCATATGGAGTTACAAACCGGCGAAATGGTGGCCAGTCACTCCCCGCGCGCCGACGAAATGGAAGCCTACGAGCGTGTTCTAGGAGCTGCTATGGCCGGCGACAGCACGCTTTTCGCTCGCGAGGACTACGTCGAGGAGGCGTGGCGCATCGTGGATCCGGTTCTGAAAAAGAGTACGCCAGTTTATCCCTACGCTCCGGGAACCTGGGGACCAGACGAAGTCGAACGCGTCACGCCGCCGGGCGGTTGGCAAAATCCAACCGGCGCGGAATCATTCGCCATTGCGGGTCAAGCCGCTTGATCATCCGCGTGACTCGCGGCTAAGCCGCAACAAAACTCTGAGGAATTGACGCATGAAGATAGAGATTTTTTCCGATGCTGATGCTGTTGCTCGCGAGGGGGCCCGATTCATCGCCGCCGAAGCCCAGGCAGCAGTCGCTGATCGCGGCTCATTCGTGATGGCGGTGAGTGGTGGTCATACTCCCTGGATGATGCTGCGTGATCTGGCGATGGAAGAAATGCCCTGGAAAGCGGTGCAGGTGGTGCAGGTGGATGAACGGCTGGCGCCTGCAGGAGATCCCGACAGAAACCTGACTCATCTTCGCGAAAGCCTGCTCTCGCATGCCCCCCTGCGTTTCGAGCAGATTCATGCCATGCCGGTGGAAGCGCCCGACCTGAATGCGGCTGCCGAGCAATACGCCCAAACCCTGCGCTCGCTGGCCGGTTCTCCGCCGGTTCTCGATCTTGTCCATCTCGGCATGGGGCCGGACGGGCATACCGCATCGCTTGTCCCTGGGGATCCGGTGCTGAATATAGACGACCGCGATGTCGCGGTTACAGGCATATATCAGGGAAGGCGTCGCATGACCTTGACTTATCCGGCCATCAACCGTGCGCGCCGGGTACTGTGGCTCGTGACCGGAGGCGAAAAGTCCGGCATGCTGACGCGTCTGAAAGCTGGGGACACTTCGATTCCCGCCGGCCGGATTCGTGCCGATCACGCAGTGGTTCTAGCCGACCGTGCTGCCGCAGACGAACAAGCCAGCGGACTGAAGACAGCATAGCTTGCGAGATGGGAATTCGACCACCCCATGGGCAGCAAATCGGGGCCAACCTGATGGCCCCGGTTTCGTTCAGACTAGGCGAGGTCGAATCGATCCAGGTTCATCACCTTGTTCCACACGGCCACAAAGTCCTTCACGAATTTCTCCTTGGAGTCGTTTTGCGCATAGACCTCAGCGATCGCTCGCAGCTGTGAATTTGACCCAAACAGAAGATCAGCACGGGTGGCCGTCCACTTGACGGTGCCTGTCTTGCGGTCGCGGCCCTCGTACACGGCTCCAGAGCCATTAGACTGCGCAGAAGGCTGCCATTGCGTGCTCATGTCGAGCAGGTTGACGAAGAAGTCGTTGGTCAGCGTCTCGGGCCGATTGGTGAACACGCCATGCTTTGATTGCCCGAAGTTGCTATTTAACGCGCGCATGCCGCCAATGAGAACCGTCATTTCGGGGGCGGTGAGCGTCAGAAGCTGTGCGCGATCGAGCAGCAGTTCCTCGGCCGTCCGTTTTTCTCCCTTGCGCACATAGTTTCGGAACGCGTCTGCTGCCGGCTCCATTACGGCGAACGAGTGCACGTCGGTAAGATCCTGTGAAGCATCCGTGCGTCCGGGCGAGAAGGGAACCTTCACGTCCTGCCCGGCTTTCCTGGCCGCTTGCTCGACCCCCACATTTCCGCCCAGAACGATCAAATCAGCGAGCGAAACCTTCTTTCC